>JBMTDQ010000049.1:0-14899 GCA_049432165.1 Ilumatobacteraceae bacterium | reverse complement strand
CAACAGCATCATTGAGCATCTGTTCAAGTTCATCGGCGTTTGAGGGAGCAAGCACCCGCATCCCCGGCACCTTTGACAGCAGTGCAAGGTCGTATACGCCATGGTGACTCGCACCATCTGGACCGGTGATCCCTGCACGGTCGAGACAAAAGATCACCGGTAAGCGGTGGAGCGCAACGTCGTAAACAACTTGATCCCAAGCCCGAGACAGGAAGGTTGAGTACACAGCGACTACCGGGCGCAAGCCCGCCATTGCCATACCAGCAGCACCGGTGACGGCATGTTGCTCGGCAATTCCAACATCGAAGACCCGGTCGGGAAAGCGTTCTTGCATCGGCAACAAACCGGTCGGGCCTGCCATCGCAGCGGTGATGCCGACAATTCGGTCATCGCGTGTAGCAATGTCGAGCATCGTTCGAGAAAATGCCTCGGTGTAGCCGGTCGGGCCGCTTGGAGGGGGACCTGACAGCGGATCGAAGATGGGGGCGTCATGCAGGTGTTTCTCGTCATCTGACTCCGCAGGCGCATACCCCCGGCCTTTTTGAGTGAGGACATGTACGACGATCGGACCCTCTTCACTGAGTTGCTCAGCCTGTTGCAGAGCGCTCTCAAGGGCTTCAATATCGTGGCCGTCAATCGGTCCGGTGTAGCGAACGCCAAGCGCTTCGAAGAACGCTGGTGGTTGCAGGAACTCTCGAACCCCAGCCTTAAAGGCGTCAAGTGCTCGTTCGGCCTGGTTGCCGATTCCTGGCAACTCGTGAAGGAAACGCTCGATCTTTCGCTGACGCCTGACGTACACCGGATTCATCCTGATGTCGGTTAACGCATTTGAGAGCGTTGACGTGATGCGATCGGTGAAACTTGGATGATTTGATCGCTCATCTTCCTGCTGTGCGTTTGCCCACAAGTTCGACACAGTTGGCGCATAGCTGCGGCCGTTGTCATTAAGAACGATGATGACGCGGCGCTTGGAATGCCCGAGGTTGTTGAGCGCCTCGAATGACATGCCACCGGTCATCGCACCATCACCAATGACCGCCACGATGTGTCGATGATCGGTAGTTCCCGCGTCACGTCCAACCGCAAGACCGTACGCATAACTCAAGATGGTTGAGGCATGGCTGTTCTCGACGAAGTCGTGGCGGCTTTCTTCACGAGATGGATACCCCGAAAGCCCGTCTGCACGTCGAAGGTCATTGAATTGAGATTTGCGTCCAGTAAGAAGTTTGTGAACATAGGCCTGGTGACCCGTATCCCACAAGATGGCGTCAGTTGGTGATTCGAATACTCGGTGCAACGCAATGGAGAGTTCAACTGCGCCGAGATTTGAGCCGAGATGTCCACCATTTGTTGCTACCGCATCAACGATGACGTCACGGATTTCTCGGGCAAGCTCTGGCAGCTGCGCCGCAGGAAGACGTTTCAGGTCCTCAGGTCCGTTGAGATCATCCATCAACATGGTGAATGAGACGCTACCTCGCTATCTGTCTCAATGTCGTCGGGTGCTCGTAACTAGTGTTCTTTGAGCTGCGAACCATATGCAAACCGGCATTCTCGTAGCATGTCGAGATGATCGACAGTGATGTGCTCGACCGAGTATTGAATGAGGCCCGATGCCATGGTGCAGGGTTCGCCGAGGTGTATGCCGAAGATCGTCGCAACACCGGGGTGGCTTTTGATGATGGGCGCGTTGATGGCGTGTCGTCAGGGCGTGACCGCGGGGCAGGTGTGCGGGTTATCAACGGCGTGACGACGGGCTATGCCCACACCTCAGATCTCAGCGAACGTGGGTTGTTGGCAGCAGCTCGAGCGGCCGCTGATGCTGCAGGATCTGGAACCGGTGGAGTCGTGACCGTGGGGCTTGACGGTTGCACGCGAGGTGCCGGAACGCCTGTCGAGGTTGACCCGAATTCTGTGTCGAAGGCGCGACGGGTAGAGATGCTCACCGAGGTCGATGAGATTGCCCGCAGTGTGAATGGTGCGGTGACTCAGGTGAGTGCTGGGCTGAGCGACAGTTATCGCTCGGTGCTCATTGCAAACTCTGATGGAGTGTTTGTGACCGATGAGGTCACGAGGGTGTTGTTTCGAGTCAGCGTTGTTGCCGACGGCGATCTTGGAATGCAGACCGGCGCTGAATCACTTGGTTTCACCGGAGGCTGGGAGGTATTTGATCGATACGCGCTCACCGACCTCGCCATAGAAGCTGCTGAGCAGGCTGTTCGCAAGCTCCGTGCCCGCCCGGCACCTTCAGGCCAGTTACCGGTCGTTATTGCCCAGGGCACAGGAGGGGTCCTCTTTCACGAAGCGTGTGGACACGGCCTCGAAGCCGATCACATTGCAAAAGGTGCAAGCGTCTATGCCGGACGCTTAGGTGAACTTGTTGCTTCTCCGCTGGTGACACTCGTGGATGACGGCACGGTTGATGGTGAGTGGGGTACGCGGTCATTTGATGATGAAGGTCAAGCAACTCGACGCAACGTGCTGATCGAGAACGGAGTGCTGGTCGATTACATGTGGGACCACATCCGAGCACGTGATGAGCAGCGTGCACCATCTGGTAACGGGCGGCGACAGGATTACGCCAGTTTGCCAATGGTGCGAATGACGAACACGTTCGTGTTGGCCGGCGAGGATGACCCCGCCGACATCATTTCATCGACGGAGCATGGCGTGTATGTCGCCAAGCTCGGTGGTGGAAGTGTGAACACAGCATCCGGAGACTTTGTGTTCGGCATGCGAGATGCATACCTCATTGAAAACGGTCAGATCACAGAGCCGCTGCGTGAGGGCAACCTCATCGGCAATGGTCCGCAGGTGTTGAGCGATATTGACATGCTCGGCAACGACTTTGCGATGGGCGGACCGGGCACGTGCGGTAAAGATGGCCAAGGAGTGCCTGTCGGCACCGGGCAGCCGACCTTGCGAGTCTCATCAATGACGATTGGTGGGACTGCGGCGTGAGCACAACTGAGAGCAACGAAGAACTCTTCGCGCTCGCTGACTCGCTCATTGAGACAGCAACAGGTGGTGAGCAGATTGAGGTGTACATCTCGCGTGGCTCCAGCACCGAAGTTCGCGTCCACAGCGGTGAAGTTGAGCATTTTGTTTCAGCGATGTCATCGGGGATCGGTATTCGAATCATCAACGACGGTCGAACGGGGTTTGCACATGCAGGCACTCTTGATGCAGAGATTGCTTCGGAGGTGCTCGCCGAGGCTCGAGAAAATGTGAGCTTCAGTTCGGTTGATGAGTGGGCGGCGCTGGCAGAGCCCGATGGTGTTGACGTCACTGAGCAGGATTTATGGAGTGACGAACTTGAGCGCTACCCAACTGCTGACAAGGTCGAGCTTGCGCAACGACTTGAGCGAATGACGCTCGAGTTGGATTCCCGTATTCGAGTTGATGACACCAATTTCGTTGACGGTGGTGGCGAGGGTCTTGTGGTGACCACCACAGGCATTCGACGTTATGGACGTTCCAATTCCTGCTATCTCAGCGTGTCAACGCTCGCCGATGACACGGATGGAACTCGTACTGGGTTCGGTTTTGCTGTCGGTGCGCATCCGGGCGAGTTTGATGTGGAGCGAGCAGCACGCGAGGGAGTCGATCGCGCCACGCGACTGCTTGGTGCGACCAAGCCAGCATCGCGATCAACCACGGTTGTTCTTGACCCGTTCGTGACCTCTCAATTACTCGGAATTATCGGATCAACGTTGAGCGGCGATGCAGTGGTACGCGGTCGAAGCCTGTTCGCTGATCGCGTGGGCGAATCGATCGCTGCATCAACATTCACTCTCGTAGATGACCCCACCGACCGACGGGCCTACACCGCCACCGACCTCGACGGTGAGGGTCTCGCTGCTCGACGAAATGTGTTGGTCGATCGGGGAGAGTTGAAAGGTTTTGTTCACTCGAGTTACTCGGCACGTCGTGCCGGGTCAGCAACAACCGGAAATGCAATTCGGGGTGGGTACGCGGGGTCACCGTCAGCCGGCTGTCTCGCATTGCAGTTAGTGCCGGGCGACCGGAGTCAGTCAGATCTCATTGCATCGATTGACGACGGCGTGCTCATCGAAGGCGTGAGCGGATTGCATTCTGGGGTCAACACGGTGAGTGGTGACTTCTCGGTTGGCGCAACAGGGATGTCGATTCGTCATGGTGCGCTTGCCGAGCCAGTTCGTGAGTTCACCATCGCCAGCACAATTCAGCGGCTGTTGAACGACATCGTCGAGGTCGGTGGTGACCTTGAGTGGCTTCCGATGAGAGCATCTGGATCGTCGCTCGTCATTCGCGACGTGATGGTGTCAGGAAGTTCATAGCTCGATGGATCTTTGGCACGCATTGGTGCTTGGAATTGTTCAGGGGTTGACAGAATTTCTGCCAATCTCATCGAGCGGCCATCTTGAATTAGTGCCGCGAGCGCTTGGCTGGAGTCAGCCAGAGGGTTCTGCTTCGCAAGCGTTCGACGTTGCGTTGCACTTTGGAACACTTGTTGCGGTGGTCGTTCATTTCAGAGCTGACCTTGTCCGTTATGTGGTCGATGGAATTCGAGCAATGCGGAGCCCGAAGGCCGCATCAGCTGACGGCAAATTGGCCTGGCTGTTCGTTGTGTCGGCGATTCCAGCGTCGGTTGCAGGGGTGCTGTTCAACTCATTCATAGATGATCGGCTCGGAACACCAATCGTGGTTGGTTGGTCACTCATCATTTTCGGCCTGGTGCTGTTTGCTGCGGACCGAATGGTGGGCGAACGTGATCTGTCATCGGTGCGCCTGCGGGATGCGGGTGTCATCGGTCTTGCGCAGGTTCTTGCGTTGAATCCGGGCACATCGCGCTCTGGTATCACGATTTCAGCGGCCCGAGCAGTGGGATTGCAGCGAGAGGCAGCAGTGCGATTCTCGTTTGTGATGGGCATTCCCGTGATCAGCGGAGCCTTCGTATTTGAGATGGCATCGCTCGTAAAAGATGGCGTGCCAGATGGTCTGGTAAAGGCGATGGTGATCGGTGCAGCGGTGTCGGCACTGACCGGGTGGATCGCAGTTACCGGATTGTTGAAGTTGGTGAGAACGCGCTCATTCACTCCGTTCGTGGTGTACCGAATTGTTCTCGGCGTGGTGGTGCTACTCGTCGCCTAGGTGGGGTGACCAAGCGTGCACCCAAGTTCTGAGGTGAGGCGGTGGCGATCAGCGATCAATAGTGCAAATAACAACAACGCAGAACTGACAGTGAGCATGTCAATCGCGAGTGGATGGCGAAGTCGCCAGATGCGCATGCGAGCACTCGTCGCAGTAGTTGAATCGCTAAGCCTCACCAAGAAGACGCGGAGTGTGGAGTGCTGCTGATTTCTGCTCGTCATGTGGCGAGCATGATGCCGGCTCAGTCGGTTGATGTTGAAGTCGTCGACGAACTGGATGAGGTCGATGCCGATGAGGTTGAAGATGACGACGACGAGTCAGATGTTGTTGACGTGGAGCCGCTCGCACTCGAGGTTGACGTGGATGAACTCGACTTGCTCGCTGATCCGCCGCGGCTGTCGTTTTTATAGAAACCGCCGCCTTTGAATGTGACGCCGACCGGTTGAAAGACCTTCTTCACTGCGAGTACCTCACCTGAATCAGGGTGGGCGTACTCGGTGAGTGCATCGTCGCTAAATGACTGCTGCACTTCAATGGTCTCTCCGGTGTCAACAAATTTGTATACGTACGTCGGCATGGCAGTTCGCAGGATATCGTCGGACTCGTGGAGGTGCGAACTCTCGTCATCCCGGCGGCCGGGCTTGGCACTCGTTTTCTTCCGGCAACCAAAGCGGTGCCGAAGGAACTCATGCCGATCGGCGATATTCCGGCCATCCAATTGGTGATTGACGAGGCACTTGGCGCAGGAATCGATCACGTGGTCATCGTTGGAAGTGCGGCGAAGCCTGCGCTTGAGGAATACTTCGCTCCACGACCAGACCTCGAGCGTTCACTTCGCGAAAAAGGTAACGATGCAATGGCTGATCGACTCGCCTCGATTGGTCGGGATTGGCGGGTGAGCGTTGTTCACCAAGATGATCCCAAGGGCCTTGGACATGCCGTTGGATGCGCATCTGGTTCTGTCGACGGTGACGCTTTCGTCGTTTCGCTTCCCGATGAAATTATGGGTGGTCCAGAGTTCCTTCAGAAGATGATCGATGTGTGTAGCAACACTTCAGGCGGTGTCGTCGGTCTTATGGAAGTGAACCGATCTGAGGTGTCTGCGTACGGAGTGGTTGCGCCGGCTGCTGAGATGGTCGACGGCGTCGTGAAGATCGCCGATCTTGTCGAGAAACCATTGGTGGAGGATGCTCCAAGTTCACTCATCATCATCGGTCGGTACGTGTTGACGGTTGACATTTTTGATGAAATCGCAAGATTGACGCCGGGCGCTGGCGGTGAATTGCAACTGACTGATGCGATTCGAGCGCAGGCTCAGCGCGCTCCTCTTCACGGCGTTGAGACCATGGTGGATCGGTGGGACACCGGTACTCCGCAAGGGTTTCTCACCGCTGCAGTCGAAATTGCGCTTGTGCACGGGTGGGCGGATGGGCTTGAGTCCCAACTGCGCGCCGTTCTTGATCGACATCGCAACTGACGCTGTTACCTTCGGCGGAATTTCCCTTCGATGTCGAGGGGAAGGCCGAAGCTGTCAACCGAAAATGTGGTTACCGAACCCAGGTGCTCGACGCTCAAGGTTGATTGGTTCAGCCGCTGATAGTGGCGGAATCCGGTGGTGAGGCCAAGAGTCTCTGTGTCAACTTCAATGACCTGAACGATGGATGGTGCATCGACGGCTGGCTGGTGTCGGCGGGCTGGAACGAGGTGGTCGAACGGAGTGCAGTTCAATGCAAGGTCGGTGCACCCATCAAGGTCTGGCCGGTGAGCCCCATTCATTTCGCCCCAGCGTCCTTGGCCGTCTGTCCCTAGCCAAAGGTCGGGTTCTTCAAGATCGCGAAAGAGAAGGAACTGGCGTACCTCCCACAATGGGGACAGCCGAACGACGTACTGAACGTGTTCACGGCCAACGACGCCAGATGCTGTCCAGGCCTCATTTTCCCATCGGAGGGTGAGTTCTTCGGAGTGGTCGCCATCCCAGGTGTCCCAGCGGGCCGTAAAGCCGTCAGCGGGAAATGGTGTGAACGCACTCACCCTTCTAGTCTGCCGTACGCAAGGCCGCCCCGCTCGCGGTACGGTCAGGGACGTGATTCCGTTGTCAGAAGCCCAGTCGTTCGTTCTTGAGCGTTGTCCGGCGCGGCCACCAATCGAACTGCCCTTTGAAGAGGCGGCCGGAATGGTGCTTGCTGCCGACGTGGTGGCGACCGAGTTGGTCCCGCCGTTCGACAACACCGCAGTTGACGGCTATGCGGTGATTGCAGCTGATGTGGCTACTGCTCACGAGCAGCCTGTTGATCTTCACGTTGTTGCCGAAGTTGCTGCCGGGGCGGCGACAGATCGTGTGCTCGCTCGAGGAGAAGCGATCCGGATCATGACGGGAGCGCCAATTCCTGCCGGCGCTGATGCCGTTGTCATGGTTGAAGATTCTGAGATGGTGAACGAGCACACGGTCCGACTTTCGTCGAGCGTGCAGCCGGGCGATGCCGTGCGGCCCGCTGGAGATGATGTGAAACCGGGTGAGGTTGTGCTTGCTGCCGGAACGCTTATCACCCCTCCTGTACTGGGTGTGCTCGCCATGGTGAACGCTTTGACCGTGTCGGTGTACCCAAGGATTCGTGCTGCGGTCCTATCGACTGGTGATGAACTCGTTGACGATGGGCGACCGCTCGCACCAGGCGAGATTCGAGAGAGCAATCGCCGCATGCTCGCAGTCGCGCTCCGTGATGCTGGTTGTGAGGTCACCGACCTTGGCACCGTGCGCGACGATGAAGGTGCGCTTGAGAGTGTGCTTCGCTCGGCCGCCGAAACCTATGACGTGGTGGTGTCGAGTGGTGGTGTATCGATGGGTGATTACGACGTTGTGAAGGCGGTGCTTGGACGAATCGCTGACATGAGGTGGATGCAGGTCGCGATCAAACCTGCGAAACCGTTTGCATTCGGATTACTGAATGGAACCCCCGTGTTCGGTCTGCCGGGTAATCCGGTGAGCTCTTTCGTGAGTTTTGAGATGTTTGCCCGACCCGCCTTGCGCCAGATGATGGGCTTTGACCGTCTCGCTCGTCCAAGTGTGGTTGGGGTTGCCGATATTGCTCTTGAGCGCCGCCCTGATGGGAAAACACATTTGATGAGAGTTCAAGCGGAATTTGCTGATGATGGGAGATGTCACGTCGTGCCGGTGAGGGCGCAAGGAAGTCATCAGTTGGCAGCGACATCATCGGCTAGTGCAATCGCTGTGGTGCCTGACGGTGATGGAGTGCCGGCCGGGGGAGAAGTAGCGGTACTTCTTCTCCTATCCTGAAGGGATGAACGTGGAAGCGCGCGACCTCGTCGACCCGTTTGGGCGGGTGATCCGAGATCTACGTATCTCGGTGACTGACCGTTGCAATTTCCGCTGCACGTATTGCATGCCCGAAGAAGGCTTGAAGTGGCTCGATCGTGATGACGTGCTCACCTTTGAGGAGATCGAACGAATTGCTGCGCTATTCGTTCGCCGGTTCGGGGTTGAAGGCATTCGTCTTACCGGTGGTGAGCCAACGGTTCGGGCAGGAATCGTCACGCTTGTTGAGAAGTTGTCGACGCTCGGAGTTGATCTTGCGATGACAACGAATGCATCGCGGCTGACCAGCCTCGCTCACGATCTGAAGGCAGCTGGCTTGAGTCGCCTCAACATCAGTCTCGACACTCTCGATCGCCAACGTTTTGCTGAGATGACCCGGCGCGATGAACTTGATCGGGTACTTGCAGGAATCGAAGCGGCGCGTGATGCCGGGTTTGATCCGGTGAAGATCAACGCAGTGATCGAACGCGGTGCAAATGATGACGAGATTGTTGACCTCGCTCGCTTTGGTCGTGACCGAGGGGTTGAAGTTCGGTTTATCGAGTTCATGCCCCTTGATGCATCGGGAGAGTGGGGGAACGACAAGGTTGTCGGTCAAGATGAGATCGTTGCTGCAATTAGCGCTGAGTTTCCGCTAGAGCCGGTTCCTGCTCGTGGTGCTGCGCCCGCCGACCGATGGAAGTATGTCGATGGAGGGGGAACAGTTGGGGTTATCCCGACCGTCACCAAGCCATTTTGCGGAGATTGTGATCGTGTTCGCCTGACTGCAGAGGGACAGTTCCGCACGTGCCTGTTCGCGACCAATGAATTCGATCTGCGGTCTTTGCTGCGTGGGGGAGCGACCGACGATGAGATTGCCGACGAGATCATCGCTGCGGTTGGCACAAAGTGGGCGGGTCATCAGATCAATCAGGTGACCTTCACTCGACCAGCGCGAACCATGAGTCAAATTGGTGGCTGAGACCGGTTGGGTCTGGAGGCGAAATGAACGAGGCTGGCTTTACACATCTTGACGAGACTGGCGCAGCCCACATGGTTGATGTCGGAGAAAAAGAAGCGACCCGTCGCCGGGCGGTTGCTCGCTGCGTCATCAACATGGAGGAAGCGACGGCTTCAGCGATCGCTGACGGCAACACAAAAAAGGGTGATGTCTTAGCGGTTGCTCGCATTGCCGGAATTCAGGCTGCCAAACGCACCTCTGACATCATTCCGCTGTGTCACCCACTTCTCATTAGCAAGGTGTCCGTCGATCTGTCTGTTGGGGAAAGATCGGTCGAGATCGAATCAGTTGTTGAAACAACCGGGCCCACCGGGGTCGAGATGGAGGCACTGCATGCCTGCACGGCAGCAGCGCTTACGATTTACGACATGTGTAAGGCGCTCGACCGAGCGATGGTGATCAGCGAGGTCATGCTGGTCGAGAAGTCTGGTGGGCGTTCTGGGACGTTCCGTAGGCCCGAGTGACGCTCGTCACAGCATCCGCAGCACGCGTTGCTGTTCTTGTCATAATTGTCGTATGATCGTAACACTTGGTCATATTTCAATGGCCTGAAAGTTTGAACTCATGGGTGAACTCGTCCTTCTCATCGTTGCCGCGGCGTGGGCTGCAGTGCTCCTTCCACCGTTGATGCGGTCGCGCTTCGAGAATCGCCCAAACTCGTCGGTCACTGACTTCAACCGTCAACTTTCCCGCCTCCAGGGTTCAGTGCCAAGTCGAGCAACCGGATCAATGCGAGCGGCTGTCCGCCCACTTGCAGGTTCGCAGATCGCAGCACAAAGCCGTCGTGAAGCCGCAGCAGCTCGACGGCCGAAGGTTCATGGCGCACCAAGCCTTACGGCATCTCAAATTCAGCGCCGCCCAGTTTCGGCTGGTGAGGCGCAGCGACGCCGTCGGGCCAACACCTTCACCGGGTTGTTGGTAACGACGATCTGCTTGCTCTTTCTAGCCGCCACGACCAAAGAGGTCGCAATGCTGTACCTCTTTGCGATGTCGTTCCTTTCGCTGTGCGGCTATGTCTACGTTCTCGTCTCAATGCGGCAGCGCACGTCCTCGTGGGGTCCTGCTGCTCGAGGTGACGACTGGCTGCGTCGCTGAACTGACCCACCGATACACTTTCCGCTTCCGGGGCTGTAGCTCAGTTGGTAGAGCGCAACAATCGCACTGTTGAGGTCAGGGGTTCGATTCCCCTCAGCTCCACTCCGGGGTCCTCTCGAAATTCCGCGTGATGGCCTCCCAAAATTCAAGACCGATCGTTGTCACCCGCGGTCAGATAAGGTCGGTCAATGAGCGGAATCAACGAGCCAGCCTCAACGGACGTTGATTCTGCGCGTGCCTGGAGTGTCGCCGGTGGCGCATTTCTTGCCCTGTTCACCGTCTTCGGCGTTGTGTATAGCTTCGGTGAATTCTTTGGTCCGATGGCAGACGAGTTTGGATCGAGTCGTTCTAAAACCGCCATGTTCTTTTCGATCACGACCTTCGTGTATTTCGTACTCGGGCTAATCACCGGTCGCCTCGCTGATCGCGTGGGACAACGCAAAGTGTTGTTGGTGGGAACAGTCGCAATCGTCGCAGGATTGTTTCTCACATCGAAGGTGTCGTCGCTCGAAATGGGGTATCTCACCTATGGTGCAGGCGTCGGGTTTGGGGTTGCCTGTTGCTTCGTTCCGATGGTCGCCGGAGTTGGCGGATGGTTCGTCCGTCAACGAACGCTCGCTCTCGGGGTCGCAGTCTCAGGTATCGGGGTTGGCACCCTCGTTGTTGT
This sequence comes from Ilumatobacteraceae bacterium, assembly GCA_049432165.1. Lineage (GTDB taxonomy): Bacteria > Actinomycetota > Acidimicrobiia > Acidimicrobiales > Ilumatobacteraceae > Casp-actino5. Next base: position 3,670 of record JBMTDQ010000049.1, on the reverse strand, counting down.
CCCCTTCTCCGAGTGGCTTATCGGCGAATACGGATGGAGAACGGCATATCAGATACTCGCCGCGTTATCGGCGGCGCTGCTGATCCTTGCCGCAGCGCTCGCTCACCGTCCACCGAATGCAGGAGTCACCCCCGAACCCCTACGTACGACAATTAGTGGACGAAATGAGTTCTGGGTTCTATATGGCTCAGCATTCCTATTGTCGGGCTCTCTCTTCATGGCTTTCGTGTTCATGGCCGACTTCGTGTCATCAAAGTCGGTAGACGGTTCAGCTGCCGTCCTACTCGGGGTCGTCGGGATCTCATCAGTTGTCGGACGCTTGCTCCTAGGGGCGCTCGGGGCACGCATGGGGGTGCAGCGGCTCTACCTATTGTCGTCGCTGGGTCTCTCGGCAAGCTTTGGGGTATGGGCGGCGGTTGGCTCGTCGTATGTCGGTCTCATCGTGTTTTCGATCGTGTTGGGAGTCTCTTATGGCGGCATTATCGCAATTTCGCCTGCGGTCGTCGCTCACCTCTTCGGCACCCTCGGCATGGGAGGCGTTCTCGGAGCCTTATACACCGCCAACGGTCTTGGTGGTCTCGTTGGCCCCCCTGCGCTTGGGCTGCTGATCGACTCCTCCGGTTACTTGGTTGCGCAAATCATTGCTGGAGCTGCGGCTGCGATCGGGGCGCTTATGTTGCTCATTCTTCCAAAGCCATCCGCCAGTGACGGTCAGTGATCGACGACTCATTCCGTCAAGCGCTCGCTAGATCAGCACCCGCGTCCAATAGCACGGTAACTCGGTTGGTCCAGCGCAAGGTGATGAAGGTCAGCCGACGCATGTCGCAGTAACGCACATCAAGAACCACGATTCAGCCGCTTGACCTTTGGAAAACCCGGCCGAAAATTTTGGAAAATTAAAAACGCCACAAACGAACACATTGATCCGTAACCCTCAAAGAACTTCAGGAGCACCCCACTCCGGGGTCCTCTCGAAATTCTGGTTGACGCTCTCCCTATATTCACCGTGGTCGTGATGGCATCCCTAAATTTGGCGTGTCATCATGAGAGATGTGAGCAACGAGCAACGTCACGGAAGCCCGATTGACCGCACTGAGGAGTGGGCAGACCTTCGCCAGCGTTATCTTGCGCCCTCGGCAACTCGTCCGGCCAGCACTGCCCGAGGGGTTCATCATCAAGCATTGCTGTCATCTGACGTTGAGCAAACAATCAGGTTTTATCAAGATGTGCTCGGGTTTCCCTTAACTGATCTCTTCGAGAATCGGGACTATGCAGGCAGCACGCACTTCTTTTTCGATATCGGTGGCGGCAATTGTCTAGCGTTCTTCGACATGCCAGGACTAGGTCTTGGGCCATACGAAGAGGTCCTTGGTGGGCACCATCACCTCGCAATTTCAATGGAGCCCACCCAGTGGAAGGCTGCGTGGGAGCGCCTGGTGGCCGAAGGTGTAGAGGTTGCCCACGTTGACGGTTCGTCTCTGTACTTTGTCGGTCCAGATGGTGAGCGGCTCGAACTGATCAGTGATCCGTTAGGAGAAATGTACGGTTTGAAGGTGCTGTGATGACCCTACGACGCCGTTGGTCTCGCTAGTGCTGCAGTACGTCGGCTGACCCCTGCAACAATGTGAGAGTGGTATCAAACGAGGATCTTGCCTGGAGCGAAGTGCAAGAAAGCCCAGCCGCATGGTCGGCGCTAGGTGAGCTCTACCACCGGTTTCTCACCGGTTTATTGCTCGGAATGGTGACCCGAGTCGGAGTTGAACCTGCAGCCCGAGTCGTCTTTCGAACCTTCAGAAATCAGCACCTCGAGGCGTTTATGCCAGGCCTCGAAAAGCTTGGGTTAACCAACGAGCCCGATGCCGTCGCGTGCGCGAAATATCACGTGCTCTCGAACTCCCTCGGTGGCGTACATGTTGAATGGATTCCTGAGTCAGAGACAAAGTCATGGGTGCGGTACCTGCCGCCGCGCTGGATATTCGACGGCACAGCGGTATGCGGAATTCCCACTGAACTCAGTCGCGCCATGTTGCGTGGATGGCACGGCCACAATGGAGTGACCCTCGGAAACCCTCGTCTCGGCTTTGTTGCGACATCGCAGACAACTGACGGTCAACCGGGCCTTGTCGGCTACTACATCGAAGAGGACTACGACCTCGAGCCTGAGAATCGAGTGCGCTTCCGACCAGGTGAGCGCCCACCTGGGCCAGCGGCCGACTTGCCGTCGCCGTCGTGGGATCTCGTTCGCTTAGCAAAAGTAGAGCGGAACTATGCCATGAACTACATCCACACCATTCTTCCGGCGATGACTGAAGAGTTGGGTCCGGGCACCACCCGTGCTGTCGCATCAGTTGTCGGCCGACAAATCGGAATGCAATTTCACTCAACAGTGATGGAGACGCTGAGTGTTGATGGCACCCTAGGGCTTCGCCTTGGACATCTTCTTGCGGGACATGGCGATCGGTGTGAGGTCGCTCAAATAGTCGGTGAAGAACATATTCGCCTTCACTCGTGGCGTCTGTTCAACCCATCGGCGGTCGATGCGGCGGTGTTCGATAGTTGGAACGCCCTGTGGGAGGGATTCGCGTTGATGGAAGATCGGACGCTGTCGGTCACAGAGCGACTCGACCGAGGAGCAGCACACTTCGAATGGGTGATGTCATAACTCCACAAGCCACAGCGTCGTTGGTGATTGTTGGCGTTGAAGTATCAGGAGAGAGCAGCTGCTCGACGCTCAATTTCGTCGATGAGTGCGCCGGGGTCAGACTTGAACTCAGCAAACTCTGAGTTCGTCATGATGACTTGCCATCCTTCATCGCTTGACATCACGACAGCTGGCAGCTGACCCGCCGCCGCAAGCTGCTCTGGTAGTGCCTCATCTCGATGAATGAACGTCAAGTTGAGATCAGACTGATCGACAGCGGCCTTCCACGAGCGTTTCCCCAGCGGGTTCCAGCCGTGAGTGACATCACAGAGTTCACATGAACCTCGTCGAGCCAGCTTGGCGAGAGCGTACGAAAGTTCGCCACCAATCGAACCGTCTGCGTTGTAGATGCCGACTATTTGCCTCACCACAGTGAACCTAAACGGTAATCGAGAGTGTTGGGAGACTCAGGAGAGAATCTTGAGGGCTCCAGTGGTGCGGCTGGGCAACCCTTCGATACCTTCGATTTGGAATCGCCATGAACACTGACCCGTCACTTTGGACTCCCCATCCGCCTGACACCTCCGAGCCACCGGTTGGAGCGGTGAAGAAAGCCGTGATGGTGCAGCACTGGACCGACATTGTTTTTTGTCATTGGCGCTATGACCCTGCGGTGGTGCAGCAACTACTTCCCGCGGGTGTTGAGGTTGACACCTTTGATGGTTCAGCGTGGGTTGGTCTCATCCCGTTCCACATGGACGGCTTGGGTTTTCCAGGTCTTGCACCGTTGCCGTATGTCGGTTCATTTCCGGAGGTGAACGTTCGCACCTATGTCCGAGCTGGAAACCGGCGCGGAGTGTGGTTCATGTCACTCGATATCGACCGTTGGCTCCCGGCTCTCGTTGCCCGACTCGGCTACCGCATTCCATACTGCGTGGGCGATGTTCGGCACGTGCGAATTGGTGATCGCGTGATGTCATCGGTGCAGCGAAAATGGCCATCAACCCGGTATCGATCAGCAGAAATGTC
>JBMTDQ010000048.1:0-14906 GCA_049432165.1 Ilumatobacteraceae bacterium | reverse complement strand
TCGTGAGGGTGGTCGGACCGTTGGTGCGGGCCGCGTCACCAAAATCATTAAGTGAGGCAATAAGTCATGGCAAAGTCAGACAAACGGGTGAAAATCACCCTTGAGTGCACCGATTGCAAGCGGCGCAACTACATCACGATGAAGTCAAAGATCAATGATCGCGAGCGACTCGAGATGAAGAAATATTGCAGTTTCGACCGGAAGCACACGATTCACAAAGAAACTCGCTGATCTTGCCCTGCACCTGATCAGGGGACGGCTGGTACGCTGACCGTCCCTTTAAGGGCAGTAGCTCAGTTGGTAGAGCATCGGTCTCCAAAACCGACGGTCGGGGGTTCGAGTCCCTCCTGCCCTGCTGCAGCAATGCTGCACACGAATACGAAACGACGAAACACATGTCACTAGATGATCTGAACCGCGAACAGAAGCGTTTGTTAAAGCGCCAAGGTGCCCTTGATGACAAGGGTGCTCCTACTCGCGCGCCGCGTCAGACGAACCGAAATCGCGTCGGACTACGCCAGTACCTCCGTGAGGTGCGAGATGAAATGCGTAAGGTCGCGTGGCCTGAGCGGCCAGAGGTGGTTCGTTACTCACTGATCGTGTTGGTGACCGTCGTCGTGTACACCGCTTATGTCGCTGGAGTTGACTTCGGTCTTGGCTCTTTGATGCGGTGGTTCTACGCATGAGCGCTGAGGAGAACAACATGATGGACAACCAAGCGCAAGAGGACGTCCTCGTTGACGAAGCACCAGGTCTGGTTTCTGACAACGCTGAGGTCGATGCTCCCGATGAGGCAACCGCAGATGAGTTACCAGTAGCTGCCGAAGATGCTCCGATGGAAAATGATCCTTGGACGCGTCCAGGTAGTTGGTATGTCGTTCATACCCAGTCGGGTTACGAAAAGAAGGTCACTGCGAACCTTCATGCTCGTATCCAATCAATGGACATGGAACACAAGATCTACGAGGTCGTCATCCCAATGGAAGACGTCGTCGAATTCAAAAATGGCAAGAAGCAGACGGTTCAGCGCAAGGTGTTCCCCGGTTACTTACTTGTTCGTTGCGAAATGGATGACGAGTCGTGGTACTGCATCCGTAACACCCCAGGAGTAACCGGTTTCGTCGGTCAAAGTGACCGCGGTCAGCGGCCAGCGCCACTCCGTCGCCGTGAGGTGCGCACGTTCCTTGCTCCCAAAACCGATGGGGCAGAGGCAGCGGCTCGTCCGAAGCCCAAACTCGATTACGAAGTCGGCGAGGCGGTTCGCGTCAAAGAGGGACCATTCGCAGACTTCGCGGGCGAGATCGCAGAGATCAACGCCGACCACCTCAAGCTCAAGGTTCTCGTCAACATCTTTGGACGCGAAACCCTTGTTGAAATGGACTTTAGTCAGGTGTCGAAGCTCTGAGCATCGGCGTACTGCACTGACACGACAGGTAATGAAGAGAGAGAACAATGGCTAAGAAGAACGTCGCAGCGATCGTTAAGATCCAAATCGAGGCAGGTAAGGCATCGCCAGCACCTCCCGTTGGTACCGCGCTTGGTCCGCATGGCATTGCGATCATGGACTTTGTCAAGGCGTACAACGCCGCAACCGAGTCGCAAGCAGGAACAGTTGTTCCAACCGAAATCACCATTTTTGAAGATCGCACCTTCACTTTCATTCTGAAGACGCCGCCGACCCCGGTGCTCATTCGGCAGAAGGCAGGAATCGCTAAGGCGGCCAGCAATCCTGGAACGGAGACAGCAGCGACCATCTCTGATGCTGACGTCGAAGAGATCGCCAAAATCAAGATGCCAGACCTCAACGCCAACGATCTCGAGGCTGCAAAGCAGCAGGTTCGAGGAACCGCACGCTCAATGGGAATCGCGACGAGCTGAGACTCGAAGCAGCGCTACCAACAACGTTTTACACAAATCCATCCAGCTCGGGAAAACCTCGCCTGAGGGATGACAACCACTGAGGGAGACAACAATGTCAGGAAAGAAATACGCAGATTCGTTGAAGTCATTCGATAGGGACACGTTCTACGCCCCAACCGAAGCCATCAACATTTTGAAGAGCATTGCGAAAGCAAAGTTCGATGAAACGATCGAGATTGCAATACGTCTCGGTGTCGACCCCCGCAAAGCCGACCAAATGGTCCGCGGAACGGTGGCACTTCCATCAGGAACCGGTCGTGACATCCGCGTCGCCGTGTTTGCTGCTGGTCCAGCTGCTGATGAAGCTCGCGCTGCAGGCGCCGACATCGTCGGTGCCGATGATCTCGCCGAGCAGATTGAGGCCGGCAAGATGGACTTTGATCTCACGATCGCAACGCCCGACATGATGCCGCTGGTTGGTCGCATTGGTCGTACCCTCGGCCCACGAGGACTCATGCCAAACCCGAAGACCGGCACAGTGACCACCGATGTTGGTCGCGCAGTGAGCGAGTTCAAGGGTGGAAAAGTCGAGTACCGAACCGACCGCTTCGGAAACGTGCATGTTCAGCTCGGCAAGGCCTCGTTCACGCCAGAGCAGATCGAAGCCAACTTCCGTGCAGTGATCGACGAGATCCAACGGGCGAAGCCTGCCAGTGCCAAGGGCCGCTACATCCGCAAGATCACGGTGTCGACAACCCAGAGCCCTGGCGTTCGTATCGACATCGGTCGTCTCCGTCCGGACAACGACTGAGGTTTAAAAGCGTGGGAGCGCAGATAGCGTTCCCCGTACATATCAACCGCTCGCCGAAGACAGTTGGTCCCAAGTGAAGATTCACAAGGGGTAATGGATTTGCCGCCAACCGAGGTGCTGCCTCCGATTCACATCGCATCAGATGTTTGTCGTGTGGTGTCGCCGAAATGCGAGCCACCGACATATTTGAAAGGAGGAAAGCACCATGACCGACACTGCCACCCGAGCACCACGTCAACATAAGGTCGACACCGTTGCTGAGATCAGCAAGCGCCTGCAATCAGCAGATGCTGTATTTATTTCTGAGTACCGCGGTATGACCGTGAAGGCGATTACCGACCTTCGCAACACGTTGCGTGGTTCAGGAGCCGAGCACACCGTGTACAAGAACACGCTCGCTCGCTTTGCCGCAACCGAAGCTGGAGTCGAGGGCCTCAACGACATTCTCGTTGGACCAACAGCCCTCACGTTTGTTTCTGGTGATGTCGCCGCAGCCGCAAAGGCTCTACGCGATGTCGCCAAGACCAACCCGAGCCTCGTTGTCAAAGGCGGAGTGCTGGGAGAAACAATTCTTTCAGCATCAGACGTAGCAGCTCTTGCGGATCTCCCATCTCGCGAAGAACTTCTCGCCCGTTTTGCAGGAGCGCTGCAGGCACCACTCGTCAAGACCGCCGGACTGTTGCAGGCACTGCCCCGCAACTTTGCCTACGGACTTGCCGCACTCATCGACAAGCAGGCTGCCTGAGCAGCCACCCCAAGTAATACGTAAATTTTCAACACAATCGAAAGAGGAAACACAATGTCGACCAAGGAAGAAATTCTCGACGCAATTTCAAACATGTCAGTAATCGAGCTCAAAGAGCTTCTTGACGCCTTCGAAGAGCGCTTCGAAGTAACCGCAGCAGCTCCTGTTGCTGTCGCCGCTGCACCTGCAGCAGGTGGAGCAGGTGGCGATGCCGCAGCGGAAGAGAAGGACAGCTTCGATGTCGTTCTCGCCGAAGCCGGTGGCCAGAAGATTCAGGTCATCAAGGTTGTTCGTGAGCTCACGAGCCTCGGTCTCAAAGAGGCCAAGGATCTCGTCGATGGCGCACCGAAGCCAATTCTTGAAGGCGCCGCAAAGGATGCCGCAGAGGCAGCAAAAGCCAAGCTCGAAGAGGCTGGCGCAACTGTCGAACTCAAGTGAGTAACTAATTCGGCCTAACGGGCCCCGGGGAGTTCGCTCCCCGGGGCCCGTTGTCGTTGGAGGGTGCTTGACACGGGTGGTGTGCATTCCCTACGTTGTCGGCCACAGCACTCCGGCATTGCCGTTGGTGTCACGAAGAGCCTAAATATGGCACGTTGACGATCCGCGCCCAACGGCGATAGGATCGCACGTTGCTGTGCGTCGTCGTCTGAACACTCCCCTCACCTGTGTTCGTTTGACGCGCTCATTCGACCGACTCGCAAGGAATTTGAGGTGAACCGTGGCCAGTTCGACCACCCGTGAGCGTTATTCATTTGGCAACCTCGAGGAGCCGTTAGAGCTTCCCGACCTGTTGGCAGTTCAGCGTGAGAGCTTTAAGTGGTTCCTCGAAGAGGGATTGGCGAACACGTTCCGTGACATCTCGCCAATCAAGGATTTCTCCGAGAACCTCCAGCTCGAGCTTGATTTCGATCCTTTTGACCCTGACCTTCGCCCAGAGCCGAAGTATTCGGTCGAGCACTGCCGTCAGCACAACATGACCTATCAGTCGCAGATCTTTGTGCGGGCTCGCTTCCTCAACGCGCATACCGGTGAGATCAAAGAGCAGATGCAGTTCATGGGTGAATTCCCGATGATGACGGAGAAGGGAACATTCATCATCAACGGCACAGAGCGCGTCGTGGTTTCGCAGCTCGTCCGTAGCCCAGGAGTCATCTTCGAGCCGGGTGAGCGCTACCGCCTCCGTAACCTAACGAAGCACCAGCTCGTCAAGGGCACCATCCACCCGTACCGTGGTGAGTGGATGGAGTTTGACGTCGAGCACCGTCCAGGCAAGCACGTCACCTGTGGAACCCGAGTTGCCCGCAAGCGCCGCATCGGCATTTTTACCCTCCTCCGTGCGCTTGGTTACGACGAGGAGAACGCACCAGGCTTCTTGGATCAATTCGTTCGCCATTTCGATTTCCTTGAGGATCAGTGGGACAAAGAGCGTGACAATGCGCCGACCCGTGAAGAGTCACTGGTTGAGATCTACAAGCGGGCCCGCCCGGGTGAACCGCCAACTGTTGAATCAGCGAAGGCGTACTTCCGAAATGCATTCTTCGAGAGCCGCCGATACGACCTCAGTCGTGTTGGCCGTTACAAACTGAACCGCAAGCTCGGTGCTGAGGTCCAGCGCCTTGGTCAGATCTTCGATCTCAGCGGGACCAACCTTGACGGCGAGCCACTCCTCGACCTTCCTGAAGAGGGTCAGCACGTTCTCAGCCGCTGCGAAGTTCTTGCTGCCGTGACCTACATGTTGAATCTCGTGAAGCAGGAGCCCGGCTACCGCCTCGACGATCAGGACCACTTTGCAAACCGCCGTATCCGGTCGGTTGGTGAACTTATTCAGAACCAAGTTCGCATCGGCCTCAGCCGCATGGAGCGTGTCGTCCGTGAGCGCATGACGACTCAAGATGTCGAAGCAATCACCCCGAACACTCTTGTAAACATCCGTCCAGTTCAGGCGGCTATCAAGGAGTTCTTCGGAACGTCACAGCTCTCGCAGTTCATGGACCAGGTGAACCCACTGTCGGGCCTGACCCATCGCCGCCGACTTTCGGCTCTTGGACCCGGTGGTCTCAGCCGTGAACGTGCTGGCTTTGAAGTCCGCGACGTTCACTTCTCGCACTACGGACGTATGTGCCCAATCGAAACACCTGAGGGCCCAAACATTGGTCTCATTGGTGGTCTCTCGAGCTTTGCTCGCGTGAACGAATTCGGTTTCATTGAAAGCCCTTACCGTCGGGTTGTCGACGGGCGGGTCACTGGCGAAATCGTCTACATGGCCGCTGATGAGGAAGAGGATTACGTTGTCGCCCAGGCAAACGCTCCGCTGAACCCAGATGGCACCTTCAAAAACCCTCGTGTTCTCGTTCGCCGTTCACCTCAGGCAGCGAGCCTTGACGACCTCCGCAAGATGCTCGAGCAAGAGAGCTTTTTCGGTGCAACTACCGACATTGGGTATGTTGCCCCGGCTGAAGTTAACTTCATGGATGTTTCACCGAAGCAGATCGTTTCAGTCGCAACGGCACTCATTCCGTTCCTTGAGCACGATGACGCGAACCGTGCCCTCATGGGGGCGAACATGCAGCGTCAGGCAGTGCCATTGCTACGGGCGGAGGCTCCGTACATCGGTACTGGTATCGAACGGCGCGCGGCAAGTGACGCAGCGGACCTCATCGAAGCAACCGAGGATGGCACGGTGACAGAAGTGACCGGTGAGACGATCACCGTGAACTATGCGAAGTCCGGGAAAACCACGTACCTACTTTCGAAGTTCCGTCGCTCCAACCAGGACACTTGCATCAACCATCGTGTTCGGGTGTCCGAAGGCGACAAGGTGAAGAAGGGCACGCTGCTAGCAGACGGCCCATCAACAGACCGTGGCGAACTCGCCCTCGGAAAGAACCTGCTTGTGGCATTCATGCCTTGGGAGGGTTACAACTTCGAGGACGCGATCATTCTCTCTGAGCGTTTGGTCAAAGACGATGTACTGACCTCGATTCACATTCACGTTCATGAGATTGATGCCCGAGACACCAAGCTGGGTCCGGAAGAAATCTCACGAGACATTCCGAACCTGTCCGACGACATCCTCGCTGACCTTGACGATCGCGGCATCATCCGTATCGGCGCCGAGGTTGGTCCCGGTGATGTGCTCGTTGGCAAGGTAACCCCCAAAGGTGAAACTGAACTCACCCCAGAAGAGCGCCTGCTCCGCGCCATCTTCGGTGAAAAGGCGCGTGAAGTTCGCGACACCAGCCTCAAGGTTCCACACGGTGAGTCTGGCAAGGTCATTGATGTCAAGGTCTCGAACCGAGATGATGGAGACGAACTCGCGCCTGGCGTAAACCAGCTCGTACGTGTTTATGTCGCCCAGACCCGCAAGATCTCGGTTGGCGACAAACTCGCAGGACGCCATGGCAACAAGGGTGTTATCTCCAAGATCTTGCCGGTTGAGGACATGCCGTTCTTGGCCGATGGTTCGCCAGTCGACATCATCCTTAACCCGCTTGGTGTGCCGAGCCGAATGAACGTGGGACAGGTACTTGAGGCCCACCTCGGTTACGGCGCCCGTTGGGGATGGTCTGATCCATCTACTGGAGAGGTTGTGGGTAACGCGCCAGTGCGAGGCATTGAGCGCAAGACCCGTCCGAGCACTGACCCATCGGTGTTCATCTCGACCCCGGTCTTCGACGGTGCGAAATGGGATGAGATCGAAAAAGCTGGTCAGCACCCAACTATTCAGCAGGTTCTCGGAAACCTCACCCCGGAAAGTATCGATGGCGATCGCCTCGTTGGCACCAACGGAAAGACGACGCTCTACAACGGTCGCACAGGTGAGGCCTATGACAACCAGGTGACCGTCGGGTACATGTACATCTTGAAACTCGCCCACTTGGTCGATGACAAGATTCACGCTCGTTCAACTGGTCCTTACTCAATGATCACTCAGCAGCCACTCGGTGGTAAGGCACAGTTTGGTGGCCAGCGCTTCGGTGAGATGGAAGTGTGGGCGCTTGAGGCTTACGGCTCGGCGTACTGCTTGCAGGAGCTTCTCACGATTAAGAGTGACGACGTGCTCGGCCGCATCAAGGTATACGAGGCCATCGTGAAGGGTGACAACATCCCTGAACCTGGCGTACCTGAGAGCTTCAAGGTTCTCATGAAAGAGATGCAGGCACTGTGCATCAACGTTGAGGTACTCGGTGATGACGGTCGCGAGATCGAGATGCGTGATCTTGACGAGGACATCCATCGCACGATGGAGGATCTCGGTATCGATATTTCCCGACCTGAGCGTGGCTCAGATGACGACGAGAGCCGTCAGCGCGCGAGCCGCTGAACGAACTGACACGAGAACGAACGAAGAGGAACGAAGGAACCGACATGCTTGACGTCAACATGTTCGACCAACTGAAGATCGGGCTGGCGACCGCTGACCAGATCCGTACGTGGTCACACGGTGAAGTAAAGAAGCCAGAAACGATCAACTACCGCACATTGCGTCCAGAGAAGGAAGGTCTCTTCTGCGAGAAGATTTTTGGACCAACCCGTGACTGGGAGTGCTACTGCGGTAAGTACAAGCGGGTTCGTTTTAAAGGCATCATCTGTGAGCGATGCGGCGTTGAAGTAACGCGCTCAAAGGTTCGTCGTGACCGCATGGGACACATCGAACTTTCGGCACCCGTCGTACACATCTGGTACCTCCGTGGAACGCGCTCATGGCTCGCCTACCTCCTCGCTGGCCTCGAGCCACGTGAAGAACTCAAAGCAAGGCAGCTTGAAAAAGTCATTTACTTTGCGGCAAATCTCGTCACATGGGTCGACGAGGACAAGCGTCATGAAGATCTTTCAAGCCTCGAAGCCGAATACCTTGCTGAGAAGGGTGAACTCGAGAAAGAGCTTGAACTCGAAATCGATCGTCGCTTCAAAGAACTTGAAGCCGAAGCAGAAATCGCAGAAGCAGAGGGTGTTGACGCAAAGAAACTTCGTCGCGACGCTGACAAAGAAATCGAAGCCCTTCGCGAGCGGTACATGGCCGAAATTGATCTCGTCCAGCGTGCATGGGAAGAGTTCAAGGGACTGCACTCACGTCTGATCCTCGAAGACGAGCTGTTGTGGCGCGAGCTGACTGATCGTTATGGCGATTACTTCGAAGGTGGTACCGGTGCCGATGCCATCAAGTCGTTGATCGACCGCATTGATTTCGATGAAGAAGAGCGCAAACTGCGTGAGGCAATCGATCCGAAAAATGGTCAGAAGCCGCTGAGCGCCCAGCGCAAGCAGAAGGCGATTAAGCGCCTCAAGATCGTTGCTTCGTTCAACCGCCGTGTTGTTGCGGGGGATCCTTCAAGTCGACGCTTGAATGATCCAGGTGCAATGATCCTCGACGTTGTCCCGGTCATTCCACCAGAACTTCGCCCGATGGTGCAGCTCGATGGTGGACGCTTTGCAACAAGTGACCTCAATGACCTCTATCGCCGTGTGATCAACCGGAATAATCGTTTGAAGCGCCTGCTTGACCTCGGTGCTCCAGAAATCATCGTGAACAACGAAAAGCGCATGCTTCAAGAGGCCGTCGACGCGTTGTTCGACAATGGCCGACGTGGACGCCCGGTCACCGGACCAGGCAACCGTCCGTTGAAGTCGCTATCCGACATGTTGAAGGGCAAGCAAGGACGCTTCCGTCAGAACCTGCTCGGCAAGCGTGTTGACTACTCGGGACGTTCAGTCATCGTGGCAGGACCGACCTTGAAGCTTCACCAGTGCGGGCTTCCAAAGTTGATGGGTCTCGAACTGTTCAAGCCATTCATCATGAAGCGTCTTGTTGAGCTCGATCTCGCCCAGAATATTAAGACTGCGAAGCGTATGGTTGAGCGTCGCCGTCCACAGGTGTGGGACGTCCTTGAAGACGTCATCAAAGAGCACCCGGTGTTGCTGAACCGTGCACCTACGCTGCACCGTCTTGGCATCCAGGCCTTCGAACCAGTGTTGGTTGAAGGAAAGGCGCTTCAGATCCACCCGCTCGTATGTACTGCGTTCAACGCTGACTTCGACGGTGACCAGATGGCAATCCACGTGCCGTTGTCGGCAGAGGCACAGGCCGAGGCTCGAGTTCTCATGCTGAGTGCTAACAACATTTTGTCGCCGCAGTCAGGGCGTCCGATTGTTACGCCCACACAAGACATGGTGATCGGTGCCTTCTACCTCACCGAGTTTGTTGAAGGCTCAACGGGTGAAGGTCGAGTCTTCCGTCACAACTGGGAGGCGATCAAGGCGTTCGAGGCCGGTGAACTTGGCCTGCATGCTGAGGTCGAAATGCGTCCGGTTGGAGCCGAGAAGTACCGCTCAACGTTGGGACGCGTGCTATTCGAAGAAGCTCTTCCTGCTGATTTCACCGAACGGTTCGGCCATGTCGATACCGTGCTCCGCAAGCGCGAGCTTGGCGTCATTGTTGAGCAGCTCTCCGACCATTACTCAAATGCTGAAGTTGCTGCAGCGCTCGATGCGATTAAGAACATCTCGTATCGCTATGCATCGCAGTCTGGTTTGACCGTCTCCATTGACGATGTGCGCACGCCAGATACGAAGAAGGCGATCCTTGAGGATCACGAGGCGCAAGCCGAGAAGGTCGAGCAGCAGTTCAAGCGAGGCATCATTACTGATGGTGAGCGCCGCCAGCAGGAAGTTCGCATTTGGACCGATGCGACCAATGCTGTTACACGTGACATGGAGAAAGAATTCAAGGCACAGCGCTTCAATCCAATCGACATGATGGTCGGTTCAGGTGCTCGCGGAAACATGACTCAGATGCGTCAGATTGCGGCGATGCGTGGTCTCGTTGCTAACCCTCGTGGTGACATGATTCCTCGTCCGATCAAGTCGAACTTCCGTGAGGGACTTGAGACCCTCGAGTACTTCATCGCAACACCGGGTGCTCGTAAGGGATTGGTCGACACCGCTCTGCGTACCGCTGACTCGGGTTACCTCACTCGTCGTCTTGTCGACGTTGCTCAGGAACTCATCATTCGTGAAGAAGATTGCGGGACGACGCTTGGTGTCTGGATCGAAAATGTTGCTCCTGACACCGCGAACACTCGCTCGTACCTCGAGACGAAACTGTTCGGTCGTGCACTTCTCAGCGATGTCGAATTGTCCGCACCATTGCCTGATGGTCGCAAGACCCTCGAGCGCAACACCATTGTTGGTGACCTTGAGATGGCCGCTCTGCGTGATGATGCCGCTGTCAATCGCGTCCGAGTGCGCTCTGTGCTCACTTGCGATGCCGAACTCGGCGTGTGCGCGATGTGCTATGGCCGTTCGCTCTCAACCGGCAAGGCAATTGAACTTGGCGAAGCGGTTGGGGTTATCGCAGCCCAGTCGATTGGTGAACCGGGTACCCAGCTGACGATGCGTACCTTCCACACTGGTGGTGTTGCTGGTAAGGACATCGCCGGTGGTTTGCCTCGCGTTGTCGAGCTCTTTGAGTCTCGTACTCCGAAGGGTTCGGCTCGTTTGTCACCTGCATCTGGTGTGGTTCGTATCGGTGAAGACGAGGGCAAGGGAATTCCAGTCATCGTCGTTGACGATGCTGGTGAGGAGCACCCGATTGTGCTTCCTCTCGGAGCCCGCCCGCTGCCTGAGGTCGTCGACGGTGCAGAAATTCGCGCCGGAGATCCAATTACCGACGGACCGTTTGATCCGAAGGAACTCATGGAGATCAAGGGACCACGCGAGACTCAGATGTACCTTGTCGAAGAAGTACAGCGTGTCTACCGTGACCAAGGCGTGTCGATCCACGACAAGCACATTGAACTGATCGTTCGCCAGATGACTCGTCGTATCGCTGTGTCAGAACCAGGATCAACTGACTTCCTCCCAGGGGAGCGCGTTGATGCGAAGCGATTCCGTGACACGAACCGTGCGATGGTCGAGGCAGGGGAGCGTCCGTCCGAGGGTCGCCCAGAGATCATGGGTATCACGAAGGCCTCGCTCGCAACCGAATCATGGTTGTCTGCGGCGTCGTTCCAGGAAACCACCCGTGTGCTCACCGAGGCGGCAATTGACGGCAAGTCAGACGGTCTCATCGGTCTGAAGGAGAACATCATCATCGGTAAGCTCATCCCTGCCGGTACCGGCATGATGCGCTACCGCGAGTTCTCAGTTCAGGCTCCTGAGTACGAGCCAATGACGTATTACTCAAGCGAGGTTGAGGACGATGATCCGGCCGCAGCTCTCGCCCGAATCTTCGAAACAGCTGCAGTCGGCGATGCCGCCGCATCTGATGGTGACTGACAGGTTGCCGGTTTTCGTATCCACTCATAACATTCCGGGGTCTGTGTAACGAGCCGATTTGGCTCACCACAGATCCGAAATTCGCAACAACGAGAAGGTCAACGTGCCAACAATTCAACAGCTCGTCCGCCAGGGACGTCAGTCGAAGTTCACCAAGAGCAAGACGCCGGCATTGAAGGGTTCCCCTCAGCGCCGTGGTGTCTGCACCCGCGTCTACACGACGACACCAAAGAAGCCGAACTCGGCGCTTCGTAAGGTTGCTCGTGTTCGCCTGTCGAGCGGCATTGAAGTTACGGCCTACATTCCTGGCGAAGGCCACAACCTTCAGGAGCACTCGATTGTCCTCGTCCGTGGTGGTCGTGTTCGCGACCTTCCCGGGGTCCGCTACAAAATCATCCGTGGCGCTCTTGATGCCGCCGGAGTGAAGAACCGCAAGCAAGCCCGTAGCCGTTACGGCGCGAAAGCAGAGAAGTAAGTCATGCCACGTAAAGGTCCAGCTCCACGTCGCGAACTCATCGCCGATCCGGTGTACCGCTCGCCCGTCGTTACTCAGCTCATCAACAAGGTGATGCTGCATGGAAAGCGCAGCACAGCCGAGCGCATCGTGTACGACGCAATGGATCTCATTGCTAAGCGCAGTGGCGATGACGCCCTTGACACCGTTCGTCGTGCAATCGACAACGTGAAGCCACCCCTCGAGGTGCGCAGCCGTCGTGTTGGTGGCGCCACCTACCAGGTGCCCGTAGAGGTTCGCCCTCGCCGTGCATCAACGTTGGCGATCCGCTGGATCGTCGACTACTCCCGTGCCCGCCGCGAGCGGACCATGGCTGAGTGCCTTGCTGCTGAACTTATGGATGCAGCAAACGGGCTCGGAGCTTCGATGAAGAAGCGAGACGATATGCAGAAGATGGCCGAGTCGAACAAGGCCTTCGCCCACTACCGTTGGTGATCACCTAGATTTCCAACATTTTTGCCCTTTGACATCCCCCAGACCTGACGACCGAACGGAAGTGACCTGTAATGGCCAAGCGTGAGTTCCCACTTGAGCGCACCCGAAACATCGGGATCATGGCGCACATTGACGCCGGAAAGACCACGACAACAGAACGAATCCTGTACTACACCGGAAAGAGCTACAAGATCGGTGAAGTGCACGACGGTGCAGCGACCATGGACCACATGGCGCAGGAGCAGGAGCGGGGGATCACCATCACCTCAGCTGCGACGACCTGCGTGTGGAATGACCACCGCATCAACATCATCGACACGCCCGGACACGTCGACTTCACCATTGAAGTTGAGCGTTCGCTCCGCGTGCTTGACGGTGCAGTCACCGTGTTTGACTCAGTTGCTGGAGTTGAGCCACAGACCGAGACAGTGTGGCGTCAGGCGAACAAGTACAACGTTCCTCGTTTCTGCTACGTGAACAAGATGGACCGTATCGGCGCGAACTTCTACCGCACAGTTGAAATGGTTGAGAGCCGTCTGCAGGCCAATCCACTCGTGATCCAGCTTCCTGTTGGTGCTGGTGGCCCAGAATCAAATGAGCCATTTGCGGGTCTCGTTGACCTTGTCAAGATGAAAGCACTCATCTGGCAGGACGAAGAGCTCGGAGCGAAGTGGGATGAAGTAGATATTCCCGCCCACATGGTCGACAGCGCAAATGAATACCGCGAGCGCATGATGGAAACGATCGCAACCTCTGACGAAGAAGTTATGGAAAAGTACCTCGGTGGGGAAGAGGTCTCGATAGAAGAGATCAAGCGAGCGATTCGTGCCGGCACTCTTGCTGGTGACTTTGTTCCGATTCTCTGCGGATCAGCGTTCAAGAACAAGGGTGTTCAGCCCATGCTTGACGCGGTCATCGATTTTCTTCCATCACCGGTCGACATTGAGCCTGCACATGGCACAAACATGCGCGGCGATGAAGAGTTGACCCGTGGACCAAACGATGATTCGTTTGCTGCGCTCGCATTCAAGATCGTTGCCGACCCCTTTGGCAAGCTCACTTACTTCCGTGTGTACTCGGGTGAGATTTCAAAGGGTGAAGAGTTGTACAACTCAACGAAAGAAAAGCGTGAGCGGCTCGGTCGCATCCTCCTCATGCACGCAAACCAGCGTGAGGATCTTGACGTAGCGATGGCAGGTGACATCGTCGCCGGTCTCGGCTTTAAAGAAGTCACTACCGGTGACACGCTGTGCGATCGTGATAATCCCGTCATCTTGGAACGGATGGAGTTCCCAGAGCCGGTGATTCACGTGGCGATTGAGCCGAAGACAAAGAGCGACCAAGACAAGCTTGGTAAGGCTCTCAAGTCACTCTCTGACGAGGACCCAACATTCCGTGTGCGCACCGACGAAGAGACCGGCCAGACCGTGATCTCAGGTATGGGCGAGTTGCACCTCGAAGTGCTGGTTGACCGAATGATGCGTGAGTTCGGCGTCGAAGCAACAGTCGGTAAGCCCCAGGTTGCGTACCGCGAGACGATCACCAAGCAGGTTGACTCGGTTGAATATCGTCACATCAAGCAGTCGGGTGGTTCGGGTCAGTTCGCTGTCATCAAACTGACGATCGAGCCAAACCCTGGCAATGGCTACGAGTTTGTTGACGCCATCACCGGTGGCCGTATTCCTCGTGAATATATCCAGCCGACCAACCAAGGTATTCAGTCTGGTCTCGAATCAGGTGTGCTTGCCGGGTACGGCATGGTTGACGTCAAGGTCACCCTTGTTGACGGTCAGTACCACGACGTTGACTCATCTGAAATGGCGTTCAAGGTTGCCGGCCAGATGGGCATCAAAAAAGCAGCAGAGGCCGCCAAGCCAGTGTTGCTGGAGCCGATCATGGCCGTTGAGGTTGTGACTCCTGAGGATTACATGGGTGATGTCATGGGTGACCTCTCCAGCCGCCGCGGCCGAATCGAAGGCATGGAAGCCAACGGCAACGTGCAGACGGTGAAGGCGCAAGTTCCACTGTCAGAAATGTTTGGATACTCGACTGACCTGCGTTCGCGCACCCAAGGTCGGGCAACCTACACCATGCAGTTCGACAGCTACCAGCAAGTTCCAGAAGCAATTTCATCCGAAATTGTGAAGCGGGTTCGGGGCGAGTGAGCCCACACCCACGAGTAACCAATTAACGAAACGATCAAAGAGAGAAAAAAGGAAGCATCATCATGAGTAAGGCGAAGTTTGAGCGTACGAAGCCGCATG
>JBMTDQ010000047.1:0-15028 GCA_049432165.1 Ilumatobacteraceae bacterium | reverse complement strand
CGATCCCGTCGGCGTCCCCGCTCACACCGTCGTATTGGTAGACGCGGACATGCCCAGCGTCGCTCGCGGTTCCGTCGTTTCCGTCGTTTCCGTTGGCGCCGATCGCGAGGATGGTGCCGTCAGACGACAACGACACCGAGGACCCCGAGTAGTCGCCTGCGGCTTCGCCGTCAATATCGTCACCCAACTGACCGATCGACGTCGACGCGGACACGAAGAGCACCCCGCCAAAGATGGTCCCGGCAATCAGCGAGGCCAAGGCGACGATCGTCCTCTTTTCGGATCGCCTTGACGCCGAACTCACGGGCCCTCGCTCTCGGTAATCCACGCCCCCATTTTATAAATCAAAGGCACCATGAAGGGAAAATTAGCCGCGTCTGGCCAGACACATCCCGACTCAAACATTGGATGCCAAACCCAAACGCGGCGTGCCACCCTTTGGTCACAGCAGGACGCTTCGGGTCTTCATCGACCCGGATTTGTTGCAGTTCGACGAGGTCTGGGCTGCTGCCGGCACCTGGCATGACGTGTTTGGCATCGAACCCCGCAAGCTGGTGGAGGCCAGCGCCGGAGCCGTCGTTGAACTGAAGCGCTGAGTCGCCTTCGGACGCTGGATTGGGTGGAGGGTCCATGCGAGAATAGGGGCCGTGCTAGCGAGTCGTGTAACAACATGACGGAGAGGGGATAGCCCATGGGAGCATCAGCGGCAAAACGAATCGAACCCGGATTTCATCAAGAAGCCATTGAGAAGATGCCTCGTCAAGAACTTGAGGCACTCCAACTACATCGACTTGCTGCGACCGTCGATGTTGTGAAGCAGAAGGTTCCGGCGTTCAGCGAGCGACTAGCCAAGGTCGAAACCCCGACATCGCTCGACCGAATCCGAGATATCCCATTCACTAAGAAGACTGACCTACGAGACAACTATCCGTTTGGGTTGTTCGCCGTTCCCCGCCACGAGGTCAAACGAGTTCACGCAAGTAGCGGGACGACTGGCAAACCAACCGTGGTGGGGTACACCGCAGAGGATCTCTCGATGTGGGCACAGTGCGTTGCTCGTTGCCTGCGAGGGGCTGGAATTGAACCCGGGTGGATGCTCCACAATGCATACGGTTACGGGCTCTTCACTGGAGGCCTCGGTTTGCATGCTGGGGCGGAAGAGGCAGGAATTTCTGTCGTGCCGGTGTCGGGCGGTAACACCGAACGACAGTTGATGCTGATTGAAGATTTCGCTCCTGAATCAATTTGCTGCACACCGTCGTATGCGTTGACATTGGCCGAACACCTCCCTGGAGAAAACTCACTGCAAGTCGGTGTGCTTGGGGCCGAGCCATGGTCAGAACTGATGCGTGAGCAGATCGAAGAAAAACTCTCGATGATTGCCGTGAACATTTACGGACTCTCAGAAGTCATTGGCCCCGGTGTTGCCTGTGAAACTGCGGACCGTCAGGGCCTTGTTGTGATGGAAGATCACTTCTACCCAGAAGTCGTTCATCCCGAGACCGGTGAGGTGCTTGATGACGGCGAAGTTGGAGTGCTGGTACTCACCTCACTGACAAAGCAGGCGTTCCCCATTCTGCGCTATTGGACGGGCGATCTTTGCTCGCTCACGCGAGAGCCATCGCTATGCGGCCGAACCCATGCTCGTATTTCGTCAATCGTTGGGCGTAGCGACGACATGATCGTGATCCGCGGGGTGAACGTGTATCCGAGTCAGGTTGAGCACGCGTTGTTGGGTGTTGATCTTGCTGCTCCGCACTTCAGGCTCGTTGTGACCCGTGAGGGCACTCTCGACAACTTGACTGTTGAAGTTGAACCGGTAGAAGGCGCCGGAACGGTCGACGACATCGGTGCCAGGCTGAGCGGCAGTGTCTCTGATGCGTTGCGGTCATCGCTTGGCATTGGTGTTGCTGTGACAGTCGCTGAGCCCGGGTCGCTGCCGCGGTCAGAAGGCGGAAAGTTGTCGCGAGTTGATGACAGGAGAACACTGTGATTGGGTTGTCGATCACCGACCACGTTCGTTCACCAAGATTCGGAAGGTTTACAGCATGAGAACATGGACAGATCTCGATGACTTTCAGGAGTTCCTCGATGCGGGAGGAATGGTCGAAGCAGATGACGACATGCCCGACGAGTATCGCAACGAGGTCTTTCGATTCATTGAGTTCCATGCCAACTCAGAATTGATGGGCGGCCTCACCGAGCGTGACTGGATTCCCCATGCCCCTGGCCTTCGGCTGAAACAAATCTTCCTTGCAAAGACTCAAGATGAAATTGGTCATGCACACCTGCTCTACATGGTCGCCGCCGACATGGGCGTCAAAACGAGAGATGAGATGATTGATGACCTCCTCGCAGGTAAGAGTCGATTCCATAACGTGTTTCACTATCGGGCCGAAACTTGGGCTGACCAGATTGCGATTGCGTTCTTGGTCGATGCCGCAGCCTTTGCTAGCCAACGTGCGGTGTTCGCCAAATGCACCTATGGCCCATATAAGCGAATTCTGAGAAGAATCGTCGGTGAAGAGGGTTTCCATATGCGGCATGGTGAAGAGATGCTTCTCAAGATGGCATCAGGGTCGCAGGTGCAGCGAGACCTCTTTCAAGCAGCCCTTGAACGTTGGTGGTGGCCAGCGGTGCAGCTATTCGGCCCAGACTCGCCTCCAGATGACCCGCTCTTGAAGTGGTATGTGAAGAGTGAGCGGAATGAAGTACTTCGCCATGCCTATGTGCAGAAATATGTACCGCTTCTGCACGGATACGGGTTCACCGTTCCTGACGATGGTCTCCATCAAGATGCAGAGACCGGCGAATGGACGATGAGCGAGATCGATTGGGCTCCGCTGAAGGCGACTCTTTCTAACTCCGGGCCTGATTCTGAGCGGCGCCTCGCCAACGCTGTTCGCAATCATGCTGAAAGTGCCTGGTTCCGAGAATCGATCGGCGTGTCAGCATGACGACCGCGAATACCCAACCTCGAGTTGCGGAGGTCCGCGAGATCCTTTCAGAGGTGATGGACCCTGAATATGGAACATTGTCGATCGTCGACCTGGGCATCGTTGCCGATGTCGTCATCGAGCGCGACGCTGTTGGTGTGACGCTTTTGCCGACGATGGCAGGGTGCCCGGCACGAGAGGTGATCGAGTCTGACGTGCGCTCTGCATTGGCTCATGCAGGGGTGAGCAACGTGGCGGTGGAATGGTGCCTCGATGGCAGTTGGGAACCACAGGGGCTATCGACGAAGGCCGCAGAAAAACTCGGAAAAGAATTCTCAATTGCGATACGTCACGACGGGGCACTCCCCAGTTGCCCAATCTGCAAGGCGCCCTCCTTGAGAGAAGTGAGCCCCGTCGGGCCGACGAGATGTCGCTCGGTTGCATGGTGTGATGACTGTCGAAATGTGGTGGAGGTAGTCGGGTGACGTCCTCTTACACCTATGAAGTCTTCTTGAAGGCTGACGGCAAGGGCGAATTTCGCCACGTCGGTGCCCTCGGAGCCGCAGATAACGAAATGGCGCTCATGCTCGCTCGTGAGTGCTACTGCCGCCGTGGTGAAGGCGAACAGATCTGGGTTGTGCGGCGCGACGATATTGCGGTTGCCGATAGCACGGTGACTGAACCGAATCGGCACAAAGGGCATCGCCAGAACGATGGGAAGTTGGTTGCTGAGCATCGCCGGCAACTGCGGGAGGGCTCATGAGCGATGCGCGTGACATGTCGCCAGGGGTGAGCGAATACTTGCTTGCGTTCGCCGATGACGAGCACATGGTCGGAAGCCACCTTGCCTGGTGGATTGGAGTCGCCCCATTCCTCGAAGAAGACCTCTCGCTCTGTTCGATTGCTCAAGACGAGCTCGGACACGCAATAGCGCTGTACGAACTTCTCACCGATGATGTCGACCATTTTGCCTTACGCCGGGCTGCTGGTGAATACCGATCGTGCTCATTCAGCGAAGTTGCGATGCCAAAATGGGAGGACACTCTTGTGCGCCATTGGCTCTATGACATCGCTGAGGACATTCGCTGGAACGCCTTGATCAACTCGACTGCTGCGGGTGTGCCAGCGATTGCTCAGCGTGCACTGTCTGAAGAGAGATTTCATCGAACTCACTCCACCCTGTTGTTGCAACGTTCATTGACCGGTTCATCCGATGCGAAAGAGCGGCTCGTTGCCGCCATGGAATCGCTCCTACCACAATCGATGACGCTCTGGTCACAGGTTGCAGGAGAGGCAGAGGCAGTCGCGACTGGCGTTACTGCAATGACCTCGGCTGAGGCAGCAGATCGGTACGTAGAGACCGTTAGGGCTGACCTTGATAACTGGGACGTGACAGTGAGTTGGGATCCACAAATGGCACCCGAAGGCGATCGTCTACTCCGAGTTGAAGGGTTTAGCGATTTTCAGGCCTCGTTGAATCTTGTCCTTGACCTTGATCCGAATGCTGAATGGTAGGAGTTGGAATGTCCACAGTTGAGTTGACCTTTGATGGAGCGATGGCCGAGGTTGTCATGCAACGTCCCGAAGTGTTGAACAGCCTCGACGAGTCGGCCGTTGCTGACCTCTCGGTTGCCCTTACTGCAGCGGTCGATGGAGGCGCACGTGGTCTGTTGCTGAGAGGGGAGGGTCGGGGGTTTTCTGCCGGCCGCGATCTTTCAACGGCATCGCCGCTGACCGAAGATGCCTACGCGATTCTGTCGGGTGTGTTTAACCCACTGATTGCTCAACTTCGTTCATTGCCGATTCCAACCGTTGCAGCGGTACACGGAGCGTGCCTCGGTGTTGGCTTTGGTCTTGCGATGGCTTGCGATGTGGTGTTAGCCGCTCGCAAGTCAACACTTGGTTCACCCTTTGCAAATATCGGGTGTGTTCTTGACTCCGGAGGTCATCTTGCGTTGGTGCAACGCATTGGTTCTCACCGAGCGCTCGAATTGATCTACACCGCCGAACTCATCAACGGTGAGCGAGCCGAGCAGATCGGGCTTGTGAATCGTGTCGTGGACGACGATGCCCTCATCGACACCGCAAGAGACATGGTGAGGTCAATTGCTCATGGTCCAACTCAGGCCCTTCTCGAGTCAAAACGGATCATCGCAAACATCATTGACCACGGTGACGGTCTCGCAGAGGTGCTCGAAGCTGAGGCTGCAGCGCAGGGCCGAATGGCCGGAACGCCAGACTACGTTGAGGGAATTACCGCGTTTTTAGAGAAGCGGAAACCAACATTTCACGGCCCGGCCTAGGTCACTTTCGTAGTTGCTGGGTACGACCGCGAAAGATTGCGACTGGTTCGTCATTGCCGTCGGTCACCGTGATGATCCAACGGGCCTGACGGCCAGCTGCATAGTTGCAGGTTGCGGTTGCCCGCACGGTGTCATTCATCTCAACAGGTTTGAGCCAATCAATGTGAGCTGACGATGCAAGCGCAGTGCCATCTTCAATTGAACTTGCAAGTGACATGGCAACGTCAGCAATCATGAAGATGTAGGCGCCATGTCCGATGTCGTACGCGTTACACATCGACGGCTGCATCGGCATTGAGACGACCGTGCAGTCATCGCAGGTGCATTCAACAGTGATGTTTCGATCAGCAATTACCGGATCGATGTCTGCGAGTGCCCGGGCATGTTCGCTTCTGCTCATGCGGTGAATGGTGTGCCGTCGAAACGATCGACCGTGGTGAAGTCCTCCACCGGATTGCGCTTCAGTTTCGTGAGCTGTTTCACCGGATGACCGAGTGGCACCATTGCGGCGACCGCGTGGTGTGCAGGAAGCCCGAGCAGCTTCTGCACCTCAGGCTCCGAATACGAAAGGTAGGTCGTGAGTACCCCGGCCAACCCTTCGGCGCGAGCCGCTAGCAGGATGTTCCACACGAATGGGTAAATCGACGCACCGCTGATCACGCCGACCCGATCAAGAATCGAGTCGAAACTGCAGACGACACTGAGATCGACAGAGATGACAAGCACCGCAGGAGCCTCAATCATCTCGTTGACGCCAGGGAACTCCTTGTCGATCGAACGCTCTGCTTCAAGATCGATCGCAGACGGAATCACGGTGTTCCACGGTGATTCACCGGCAGCAACCTGAGCGACATATTGGTTCGTTGCCGGCTTAATCAACGGCTTGAACTGTTCGCGAATGGAACGATCCTTGACCACTGTGACATGCCACCCCTGACGGTTTCCGCCGTTTGGTGCAAAACGGGCATTGTCAAGAATTCGATAGATCGTTGCATCGTCAACCGGCTCATCGGTCCACTGTCGACATGAGAAGGTGGTGCGCATTGCCTCAGAGAGTTCCATAGGCAAACGGTAGCCGTTGTCACTCAATCTGGAATTGCTGAGGGTTGCGATCGCCGCAGTTAGGGCACTCGATTCGCTCCGCCGAGGTGACAAAACGTTGCCGTAGCGCAGAATGCATGTCGACTCGCCACTCAACAGCATGACCATCGTTGGTGCATGAAGTACACCTCAACCAGACCGAATTATCGGGGATGTTCATGCGGTGCCATCCGTGTAGTTGCACAAAGGGTCATGGCCTACCGTTGCGTGTCCCGCCGGGCCAACCACTCCTCACGCAACAGCGAATACATTGCGCTATCTCGAAATCCGCCATCGCTTGCCGGCATGTGGCGACGAAGCACCCCGTCAAAGGTTGCCCCCGCACGCTCAATGTTTCTCCGGGAGCGTTCATTTCGTGCATCAGTTTTCAAACTCACGCGTTCGACCCGTAGGGAGTCAAAGGCGTAATCGAACATGAGCACTTTGGCCTCTGCGTTGATGCCGGTGCGTTGAGCCTCTGCGGTGAGCCATGTGTAGCCAACCTCAACTGCAATCGGAGTCGCACGCGGTGATTCGCCGATCGGGTGCCAGTATTCGGCCGACATGAATCTCGTGCTCCCAACGAGCTGGTCGTCCGCTCGTCGAATGGTGGCAAATGCCAATCCTTCACCACGATTGTGCTGTTCGAGAGCGGTGTTGATGTACTGCTCGACAGAAGGGAGATCTCCATTTGGCACACTCGTAAGACCGAATGTCGACCGGTCTGAGGATGCGGCTGCAACCATCGCATGTGAATGAGCCAGCGTCAGGGGTTCCAGCCGAACGAGTTCACCCTCGAGTGTGATGTCATCAAATGGGGTCATCTCGTCAGTTCATCCATTCCGCAATGTCTCGTTGAGCGTCAGACCCTTCGCAAAATGCTGATTTCACTGCGGCTGCATCCTCTGCTCGTCGATTTTGGCTGGCCTTTGCCTTACCGGTGATCTCAGACACCACAAGTTCAACGCTGACGATCGCTTTTCGTTGAGCCTCAACGAAATCTGCCGGCGCATCGTTGACCGCCCAGGGGTTCTCAGAAGTCAGTTCGTGGGTGTCCGTGAGCATCTGCAGAAGCTGTGCTTCACCCGAATCATCCAACTGCTGAAGTGTTCCTCGAACCTCGATATTGACGTAATTCCAGGTTGGTACAACTTTTTCGTCATTCTGTTTCGACGGATAGAGCGAAGGAGATACGTAGGCGTCAGCAAGATGTGCGATGAGCAAACATTCCTTTGCCGCAAGCGCAGATTTCCAGTGTCCATTCGCTTTTGCAAAGTGTGCCCAGATCCGAATCGGCGAATTGTCTGCGTGAACGAAGAACGGCAAGAAGGTTGCGTCAAGACGTCCCTCATGCTGTGTGATGAAATATCCAGCGCCAACCTGTCGTAACGCAGTAACAGCATCTGCTGCTGACATCGAAAATGCCTGTGGCACGTACATCCCTGCATCGTAGGCACACAACTCCACGCCAGATGGTCCGGGCTAGCGCTCGCTGCCCGTTGTGAGGTGTGACACGATGTTGGTGATGCGTCCATTCACACTTGATCCGTTCACCATCGACATTCCTCAGGCAGACCTCGATGACCTTCATCGTCGTCTCGACGCAACACGTTGGCCCGAGGCTGAAACTGTGACGGACTGGAGTCAAGGGGTGCCAATTGCGTATCTGCGTGAGCTCGCTGAATATTGGCGCCACTCATACGATTGGCGCAGTCGCGAACAGCGCATGAATGCGTTCGATCAATTCGTCACCGAGATCGACGACCTCACCATTCACTTCATTCATCAGCGTTCGCCAGAACCGGACGCGATGCCGCTACTTATTACCCACGGATGGCCTGGATCGATTGTTGAATTCCTCGAGGTCATTGGTCCACTCACTGATCCTGTAGCCCATGGGGGGCGAGCCGAAGATGCATTCCATGTCGTATGTCCATCACTTCCTGGATACGGATTCTCGGGTAAGCCAACGGTGAATGGCACGGGTGTTCCGCGAATCGCCGAGCTATGGGCAACTCTCATGGAACGACTTGGATATGAGAAATGGGTTGCGCAGGGAGGTGACTGGGGGGCGGCTGTCACGACCCAAATCGGTCGCAATGCTTCGGCACAACAGGATCACGGCTGCATTGGCATTCACGTGAACATGCCAATTGCTGCACCAACGGAAGCGGCGATGAGCAGCCCAGATGAGCGCGACCAGGATGCCTTTGCTGCGCTCGGGTACTACCAGCAGTGGGACTCTGGCTACTCAAAGCAACAAGCCACGCGGCCTCAGACCCTTGGGTACTCCCTTGTTGATTCGCCGGTTGGCCAACTTGCGTGGATTGTCGAAAAGTTCTGGGCGTGGACCGACTGTGATGGACACCCTGAGAATGCGTTGAGTCGTGATGCAATGCTCGATGACGTCATGCTGTACTGGCTCACCGGCTCGGGAGCGTCGTCGGCCCGTCTGTATTGGGAGAGTTTCGGAGCATTCGGTGGCGGCGAGTCCGTCACCATTCCATCAGGTATCGCAGCATTTCCGAAAGAAATCATCCGGCCGCCGCGTTCGTGGTGCGAGAACTCCTACAACATCACCCATTGGACTGACATGCCTAAAGGCGGACACTTCGCGGCATTTGAGCAGCCGGCGTTGTACGTCGACGATGTCCGGGCCTGTTTTAGGCCTCTTCGGACGTAGATCAGACGATTTTGTTGGTGCCCTCGCCCCAGTAACGATCGCGCAGCAGTCGCTTGTACAACTTGCCGGTTGGGAGTCGTGGGAGTTCGGCCTCATAATCAATTGACCGTGGAACTTTCTGGCGTGAGAGATGATCTCGGCAGTGCTGAAGGAGTTCCTCGGTCAGCGCATCATCGGCTGCAATATCAGGCATCACCTGGATGACAGCCTTCACCTCTTCACCAAGATCTTCGTTTGGCACACCGAATACTGCGGCATCAAAGACCTTCGGGTGGGTGATGAGTAGATCCTCAATCTCTTGTGGGTAGATGTTTACGCCACCAGAAATGATCATGAACGTCTTGCGGTCGGTGAGGTATAAGTATCCGTCGTCATCGACGTAGCCGATATCGCCGACCGTCGTCATCGTGCCATCTGGCGATGTTGATTCTTTGGTCTTTTCGGGATCATCGAGGTAACTGAACTCGGTGCCTGACCCGAACCACAACGTGCCAGGCGTGCCATTAGGTAATTCATTCATCTCATCGTCCATCACGTGAACTTCGCCAAGCACAATCTTGCCGACAGTGCCTGGGTGTGAGAGCCACTGTTCGCTATCACATGACGCAAAACCGAGTCCCTCGGTGGCGCCGTAGTACTCGTGAATGATGGGGCCCCACCACTCGATCATTTGCTGCTTCACCTTTACCGGGCAGGGCGCAGCGGCGTGAACGCTGAACTCGAGAGATGACAAGTCAAACTGGAGACGTTGCTCATCTGGCAGTTTCAGCATTCGAGAGAACATTGTCGGAACCAACTGTGAATGGCTCACGCTGTACTGCTCAATGAGGCGCAGATATTCGACCGGATCAAACTTCTCCATCACGATGACCGTTCCACCGGCTCGAAGTGTGAGTGCAACTGCTGCCTGTGGCGCCGAGTGGTAGAGCGGGGCAGGAGAGAGATAGATCATTCCCTCGCGGTATTTCCACAGATTTAGGAGGAACGTATACAGCGGCAGCATTTCTGCTGGCGGCTGTTCTGGCAGCGGCCGAAGAATGCCTTTTGGTCGGCCGGTGGTGCCCGATGAGTACAGCATCGGCGTGCCAAGGCTCTCGTCCGCAATGCGCGTGGTTGGCATCGCAGATGTCGCTTCGGTGTAATCAACGACGCGCGGATCGGAGATATCACTCGGGACCCCTCCACAGACAAACACTTTTCGAACATTGGGGGCACCGTCGAGCGCAGCGACCGCCGTGTGCACTTTGGAGGTCGATGTCACCAGAACCTCTGAACGAGAGTTTGAGAGAATGTACGAGAGTTCGTCTGGCGTAAGGAACGAGTTGACGCAGGTGTAATAGGCGCCCGAACGCTCGCCGGCGGCGCATGACTCCATGTACCACTCATTGTTCTCCATGAAGATCGAGTAGTGGTCAAGGCGCTGCAACCCCTCGGCGCGAAGCACGTGGGCCAACTGGTTTGCTCGCCCCTCAAATTCGCTATACGAAATGGTCTTGCCAGTTGACGCCATGATGACGGCAGGACGGTCTGGATTGTTGATCGCGTGCTGGTCGAGATACATCGTTGCCTCCGAATGGTTTTCTCAAGACTAGACAACCAGTTACAACCCCTTTAATTCGGAGCAGCGGGTAGGGGTCCTCGAGCCCCATCCGGCAGACATTGCGACAAGTTCGGTAGTTTCGACACATGGAAATCGCCGTATTTGGATTTGACCCCACCGTAGAAGCCCTTGAGAAGAGCCTTCGTGAAGCCGCCGAGCAAGGCTTCCCGAGTTTTTGGATGCCGCAAATTTTCGGCATGGATGCGCTGACCGCAATTGCAGTGGCAGCAAAGGACGTTCCGAATATCAAAGTTGGTACCTCGGTTATCCCGACATATCCACGGCATCCAATGGTGCTCGCGCAGCAGGCGCTCACTACGCAGTCGGTAATTGGGGGTCGGTTGCAACTCGGTATCGGGCTTTCGCACCAACCCGTGGTCGAAGGCATGTGGGGAATCTCGTTTGATAAGCCGGTGCGCCACATGTCTGACTACCTATCGATCCTCACTCCATTGTTAAACGACCGGCGGGTGTCATTTTCTGGAGAAGCGCTCACCGGACGAGGCGAGATCACGCCGCCCCCTGCGGACGCCCCACCGGTCCTTGTGGCAGCACTCGGGCCACAGATGCTTCGTTTAGCCGGGCGAGTTGCAGATGGAACGATCACATGGATGACCGGCCCTGAAACAATCCGGACGCTGACCGCACCAACTATCAACACTGCGGCGCAAGAGGCTGGCCGCCCTGCTCCCGAAGTAATGATGGGGCTCCCCGTGTGTGTGACTGATGACGTTGACGCAGCACGAGAGCGTGCAGATCGGGACTATGCGATTTACGGGCAGCTTCCGTCATATCGGGCGATGCTCGATCGTGAAGGTGCAGCCACCCCAGCAGATGTCGCGATCATTGGCGACGCCGGCGAGGTCGCCGGTCGAATTGCCGCACTCGCTGATTGTGGAGTGACCACGTTTGCGGCATCTGCCTTTGGTTCGCCTGATGAACTCTCGGCAACACGCGAGGTGATGATCAGTCTCCTCTGATCATCGTTCAGGATGCGTGTCGCGCATCGAATTCACGAGCACCTCGCGGTCGACAGTGATGAATATTGCATTGGCCTCAGCGACGAGTTGACCTGTCTCAACGACAATCAACTCACCCGTCATCGTCACTTTCCGTCCGTTTTGCTCTCCCGCTCGCACCCGACATGCGAGTCGTGTGTGAAGCGGAGTTCCAGCTCGGTAAGTGATCGTGAGTTGCCCAGTAAAGGCAGTGATGTTCACCACCCCCTGCACAAACCCAAAGATGTCATCGAAGAGTGCGGAGACAACGCCTCCGTGTGAGCGACCAGGGGCGCCCTCGTGGGCGGCGCGAAGTGTTACATACGCAACGATGTCGTCGCCTTCACGGTGAATTTCGGTATCGAGCCCCCACGGTGATGCATTCCCAGATACCGGCCGGTCTGGATAGGTCTCGCCAATTGGGCCCTGCTCGTAGCTGTACGCACGGTGATCGCCAAAAGTTGCCGGATCTCGCCGTCGGATCTCGCCCTCGTCAAATCGTTCGATGAGTTGCTCTAACGATTCGGCAGCCTCGTGTAACAGGTCGGCGTCAGAGTGATGCCCAGCAAATGAATGACCGAGGTCCCTGATGGCTTTTCCGAATCGGGCGCGGCCTGCAAGTACGTCGTCTGAGTCGATGGGGGTCACAACGCGAGAATGTCAGGTTGCAGGGTGGCAATCACAATCAAGGTGCAATTGTGGAGCGTCTCAAGCAGATTCGAGCGCTTGGCTCAGAGTGTTCCAGGCAAGAACAGCGCACTTGATACGAACCGGAAATTTCACCACTCCTTGCAGCGCTTCTAGGTCGCCGAGGGCTGGTGCTTCGGCTGGCTCATCATGGTGGTGGTCTTCGATCGACATCATGTGTTTGAAGTGATGAATGAGGGCTTCGGCCTCCGCTACTGACTTGCCGCGAACCGCCTGAGTCATCATCGATGCAGAGCTCTGCGAAATTGAACACCCTTGGCCGCTCGACTTGATGTCGGTGACGACGCCGTCTTCAACGAGTACATACAGCGTGATCTCATCACCGCACAGCGGGTTATGTCCATCTGCTGAAATTGCCGGAGGGGTTTCTAACTCACCGCGGTTCCGTGGATTGCGATAGTGGTCGAGGATGATTTCTCGATAGAGGTCTTCAAGTCCTGGCATAGTTCGTTACGTCCTCGTTCACAATCCAAAAATATCGTCAGCGCTCGTGAGGGCATCCGCGAGGATATCGACATCGTTGGTGTCGTTGTAGAGATACAGGCTGGCACGAACGGTGGCGTGTGCTCCGATGAGTCGCATAAGTGGCTTTGCGCAGTGGTGACCAGCGCGAACACACACGTTGCGTTCGTCGAGAATCTGACTGACATCGTGAGGGTGAAGATCTCGGAATGCAAAACTTAAGACACCGCCACGTTCTTCAACGTTGCGAGGGCCATGAATCACGATGTCCGACCCAAACCGCTCGCTCAACGTGTCGAGGGCGTACTGGGTGAGTTCCATCTCGTGTTGACGAATTGCTGTCATCCCAATCGACGAGAGGTACTCAACTGCGGCGCCAAGGCCGATGGCTTCAATGATTGGGGGAGTACCGGCTTCGAACTTTGCCGGCACCGGGGCGCAGGTAAACGAATCGAGGCGAACATCATCGATCATGTTGCCGCCACCTTGCAGCGGAGGAAGTTGATCAAGGAGTTCAGGGCGACCCCACAGCACCCCAATACCTGATGGTCCAAGCATCTTGTGGCCAGAGAAGGCAATGAAGTCTGCACCCATGGCTTGCACGTCGGTAACGGCGTGGGGAACCGACTGACATGCATCGACCATGACAATCGCGCCGGCATCGTGAGAGCGTTGAACAATTTCATGAACCGGGTTCATGGTGCCAAGGACATTGCTCATCGAAGTGAACGACACGACTGACGCTCCGTCAAGGATGTTGTCAAGATCGCTGAGATCGAGATGCCCATCATCGGTGAGCGGGATCCATCTCAAGGTGATTCCACGCTCGGCCACCATCATCTGCCACGGAACGATGTTCGCGTGATGCTCCATATGAGTGAGCACGACAACATCACCGGCATTGAGGTGTTGACGCGACCAACCCTGAGCAAACAGGTTCAGAGACTCAGTTGCATTCTTGGTGAACACGACTTCATCAGGTGAGCCCGCATTAATGAACGAAGCAACAAGCGACCGTGCGTTCTCGAAGGCATCTGTTGCCGCAGCTGCCATGCGATATGCGCTGCGATTAATTGGAGCATATGACTGCTCGGTGAACGACCGCATCGCCTCAATGACCGCGGTGGGCTTCTGCGAGGTATTCGCAGAGTCGAGGTAGATCACAGGAGAGTGATCGATCTCACGCCTCAGATGCGGGAAGTCAGCTTTGATCTTCGACAGGTCAAACATCTCAAGCCCTTGACTGTGAACGAAGCGCCTCGTAGCCGTCACGCTCAAGCTTTTCGGCAAGTTCAAGCCCGCCGGATTCAACGATTCGTCCGTCAACCATGATGTGAACAACGTCAGGCTGGATCTCGTCAAGGAGTCGCTGATAGTGGGTAATCATCACGATGCTCATCGACGGGCGATCGGTTCGTACCTCTCGAATTCCTGACGCAACAATTCGAAGTGCATCAATGTCAAGACCAGAATCAGTCTCATCAAGGATGGCAATTTCAGGCTCAAGCAGCGCCATTTGCATGATCTCATTGCGCTTCTTCTCGCCGCCGGAGAAACCCTCATTGAGGTAACGGTCAACGAATGATGAATCCATGCCAAGGCGTTGCATCCACTCCATGGCTGCGAGCCTCAGCTCAAGCACCGAAAGGTCAATACCTTTTCGTGCTGAAAGTGCCTGGCGCAAGAACTGGATGACCGATACTCCTTGAATTTCTTGGGGGTATTGGAACGCAAGAAACATTCCTGCCCTTGCTCGCTCATCTGGTGAATCCTCGAGCACTGAGCGACCAAGCAACTTGATATCGCCACCGGTGACTTCGTACTCAGGAGAACCCAGCAGGGTGTTGCCAAGGGTTGACTTGCCTGAGCCGTTCGGGCCCATGATGGCATGAACCTCGCCAGGCAGCACGGTGAGATTCAGACCTCGAAGAATTTCATCAGTTGTTTCTCCTGCGTCATTATGGGGACGCGCGCGCAACTCGGAAATTTCTAGGAGTGGGACCGTGGTCTCAGGGGACTGGGACATACCCGTCATTGTAGAACCGACTCAGGAATTAGCACTGTCGTCGTAGGGGAAATTCGGTGTGCCAGCCGTCTCAGCCCGCGGCGAGCGCTTTCCATAACGCTGGATACGAACTGTATTCGTAGTCGTCGGTGATGTAGCCCGATTCCTTGAGCGCTCGGTGATACTTAGGAAGGCTCCGGAATGGAAGCCCAGCATCGACGTGGTGCGCAAGGTGGTAGCCGAGTTGGTACGG
>JBMTDQ010000046.1:0-15188 GCA_049432165.1 Ilumatobacteraceae bacterium | reverse complement strand
GCCATGATGTTGCTCGCAAGAACGCCACGAAACGCAGGGTTCGACATGACGTTGCCAATACGTTGGTTGGAAGTTGTCGTCGATGCCATAGGGAACCCTTTCAGGCCTACGGCATCTTTATGTGCTCGGTGAGGTTGTGGCGAGTCGAACAGCGGTCTCCTCCGATGTGGACCGACCTCGAACCGATCAGCAACCGAGCGCTCATTGCGAAACGCGACCTACGGACGAGCCTCGTAGACAATGTGGTTCGGAGTTTCCGCAATACGAGTGAAGTTGCTCAGGCCGGCCTCGGCAAACACGGCCCGCATACCGGATTCGCCTGCCTGATTGCCCATTCCGCGGGCGCCAGGCTGTGCAAGCGAGCATGGCACGCAGCAGAACAAACTCATTGCGTAGCGAGGTGTTGCTCGTAGGTAGTGGTTTTCTGACCGGGTCGGCATTGCGAATGGTTCAACGACGATGATCGAACCGTCTGCAGATAACTGCGCAATCGCATGGTGTGCAATGCCGACAGGGTCACCCATGTCGTGCAGGCAGTCAAAGAAGCAGATGAGATCGAACGGCCCTGAAATCTCGTCTGCGCCTGCAAGTTCGAATGACACGTTCGTGAGTCCGGCTTCGGCGGCGTTTGTTCGGGCTTGGTCGATTGATGGTTGATGAAGGTCGAATCCGATGAACGTGCTGTTCGGGAATGCCCGGGCGAGGGTGAGCGTCGAGTAGCCGGTGCCACAGCCCATGTCGGCCACGTTGATGCCCGCTTCAAGGTCGGCGACGCCAGTTGAGCGCTGAGGCAGCCAATGCTGAACGAGTTGGTGGTCATACGCCGGTCGGAAGATCTCTTGTGTCCCCTCAAATAGGTAGGGGTGGTGCTCTCCCCAACCAAACGCGCCATCGCCTTTCATCGCTTCGATGCCACGATCAAGGTCTAGGAATAGCGCTTGGACAGCTACCAGGCCCCCGGCAAGCCAGAACGGCGAATCGGGATCTGCGAGCACGGTTGCGGCTGCTGGTGGGAGAGCGTATGAATCACTTCCCTCGTCATAGGTGATGATTGAGGCTGCCGCTTGCTGATCGAGCCACTCGCGAGTCATACGTGGGTTGGTGCCAACTCGACTGGCAAGTTCGTCAGCAGTCATCTGGCTGCCATCTCGCATGGCGGCATAGAACCCCGACCGGTGGCCGGCGATCACGCACGCAACGGTGGTGGCTCCGGCGAACGCATCTGCAACTCTGAGCAGCACATCTTTTAGCGATGGCGCTTCCCCTTGTTCAGACATGTTGAACCCCCTTCAGAACGTCGTGCTGGTCGATTGTCAGTCTTGCCGCGCACCATGTCCGCCAGCGTGTCGAATTGCTGATGCAATGAATGGCTTCGCCCGGGGTGTTAGACGGCAGCTGCGATGCCGTCGAGGTTGCGCTCCATATTTTCCGCATGTTCTGCGAGGCGGTAAGCGATGATCTTGTGCTCTTTGTCAGGCCTGTTCTCAATGGCAGCGTTGAGTCCGCTGCGGCCCGGGCCGAGCGTGCAGTACTGGGTGACAAGCGTTCCATCATCAACAGCCTCAAGCCGAAAGCCCCATGTTGCTGCTGGTCCGCCGCCACCGGCCACCTCCCATTCAATTTGTTGCCCTGGTTCACAGATAGTGATGGTGCTCTCGCTACTCCAGTTACCAATATGAGGATGCTCATTCGTTCCTCGGAACCGTGCGCCCACGGCAGGAGCGGACGCACCATCGAGCCATTCGGCGCCTTTGAATTCGTTCGAGAAGCGCGCCGGAAGGTTGATGTCGCTCACCAATTCCCAGAGCGCTTCCGGGGAGGCTGAAATAGTTCGAGAGACTTCGGTCGAAGGTGATTCGGAATAGCGGAGTTCTGCGGTCATGGTGGGTTCGTTTCTTTCGGGCTTTTTGAGTGGTCTAGCGTCAACCTTATGCGAGTTGGGGTGAGCACCTTGATCCAGTCGTCTGACGATGTTGAGTTTGTCGTCGAGTGTGAGCGGCTCGGCGTAGACACGATTTGGGTGCCGGAAGTGTGGGGTTACGACGCAATGACACCTCTTGGGCTGCTCGCCGCAAAGACCTCAACAATTCGTCTCGCTACCGGAATAGTGCAACTTGGTGCTCGAACTCCTGCGATGTTGGCGATGCAATCGATGTCGCTCCAGATGCTGTCTGGCGGGCGTTTCGTGCTGGGAGTTGGGTCGAGCGGGCCGCGCATTATGGAGGGATGGCATGGCGTGCCATTTGCGAAACCGGTGCAGCTCACACGAGAGACCATCGACATTGTTCGAATGATTGCTCGCGGCGATCGTCTCGAATACGAGGGCGAACTGTTTCAACTTCCTCCCGATGGGTTCGGAAGGAGCATGAGGTCGCTGGCACCAGCCTGTGAACCCATCCCGATGTACATCGCATCGCTCGGCCCACGAAACCTTGAGCTCACTGGTGAGATCGCTGACGGATGGTTGGGCAACGCCATGATGCCCGAGGCCGCCGACGCATTTATGGGGCCGTTGCGTGCCGGCTGTGATCGCGCTGGTCGGTCGCTCAGTGACCTCGACTTAGTGATGCCGGTCGCGGTTGAGTTCACTGACGATGTCGACGAGGCTTCCCGGCGCCACGCCGATGGCTACGCCTTCACGATTGGTGCAATGGGCGCCCCGGGAAAGAACTTTTACAACCGAGCCTTTGCGGCACAGGGATTTGGAGATGACGTGGCTGCGGTTGCCGAGTTGTGGCATGCCGGCAAGCGCGATGAGGCAGCAGCGCGAGTGCCGGTTGATATCGGGTTCAAAACAAATCTGCTCGGAACCGCTGAGATCATCAAAGAACGCCTGCAGATGTATCGAAGTGTCGGCATCACCTCAATGCAAGCCAAGGTGTCTGGACCTCAACGCCTCGACATCGTTGCCCAACTCATGGATGTTGTTGCTGAGTTGAATGCAGAGCCGAACGAGTTGGTGTGAGTTCGACCTGACAGACTGTCGTCTGTGAATCACAACTTGTCACACGGGCGAGAGATCGTCGCAATTCCAGGGCCGAGCATCATTCCTGACCGAGTGCTGTCTGCGATGCATCGTGCGATGCCCGATATTTACGAGGGCGATTTGACGACGGTGATTGACTCCGTGTGGGATGCATTGCCTGGAGTTGTTCAAACCTCAGGTCGAGTGTTCGTGCCGATCGGTAACGGCCATGCGTCGTGGGAAATGGCGCTATCGAACACGTTGTCACGAGGCGATCACGTACTGGTGTTGAACTGCGGTCGGTTCGCGGCGATTTGGGCAGAGATGGCCGAGTTCAACGGGTTGAGCGTTGAAGTGATGGAGGCTGAAGAAGGTCTCGCAAATGACCCTGCGGCACTAGAAGAGCGTCTGCGAGCCGATGCGAACCACGAAATCGCTGCCGTGCTCACCGTGCATGTCGATACGGCGACCTCGGTTCGAAATGATGTGCCAGCGTTGCGCAAGGCGATTGATGCTGCGGGTCACCCAGCGCTGTTCATGGTCGACTGCATTGCGTCAATGGGGTGCGAACGTTTTGAGATGGATGCCTGGGGTGTTGATGTCACTATCGCAGCGAGTCAGAAGGGAATGATGACGCCGCCGGGGCTCGGCTTGGTGTGGGCGAACGCAAAAGCGATGGCCGCCCACGAAACTGCAGACTTGCGCACCCGTTACTGGGATTGGACCTATCGCAGCGAAGACGGCCCGTACTACTTGCGGTTCTGCGGTACTCCTCCGGTGTCGCATCTGTTCGGGCTTGGTGAGGCTCTGGCGATGATGGCCGAAGAGGGCTGGGAGGCACGTTGGGAACGCCACCGGGTGCTTGCCGACGGTGTTCGGGCGGCAATCGAGGCGTGGTCGACACCCGGCGGGATTGGTTTCATTGCCAAGCGAGCCGACCAGCGGTCGCACTCGGTGACTTCGGTGACGACCGGTTCGATCGATGCTGTTGAGTTGCGCAGGCTCTGCCGTGAACACATGGGAGTCACATTGGGTCTTGGCATCGGGAATGACGAGTCAGCCTCATTCCGTATCGGCCACATGGGTCATGTAAATGCCCCAACGATTCTTGGTGTACTCGGCGCTATTGAGACGGCGCTGATATCGATGGGCGCTCCGATCGGCGCATCGGGCGTGCAGGCTGCCGCTGCCCGGCTCTCTGAGTAGATCACTGCACCGAGGTTGAGTTCTCGAGAGGGATGCTCGACGACTCATCATGTTTCGAGTCGGGTTAGCGTCTGAGTGTGGGTTTCTTTCAGTGGGTGTTTGGTCGTCACGAGACGCGTCCGCCAGACGCTGATCGCTCGATCGAAGCTGCATGGCTGCCGTTGTGGCAAGCACAGCTGGTGCTCCATGAACTCTGGGAGCGAGATATTCCTGCGGTCCAGTCAGAAGACTTCACATCGCATTTGCGCTTTGGGTCGCGTGAACCAATGGCGAGAATTTTTGTGATGGAGCCGCGCCTCGCGGATGCACTCGCTGTCATTACGTCAGTCATCGGGGAAGAACCTGCCACGTTGCACGGCCATGACTGGCCAGGGTGGATCCGTCATTGCGAGGTAACCACCGAGACACATCATGACGATCATGTTCCGGGGGGAGAGGAGAAATGAGTTCACCTCGACCACGGCTTGCGATCGGCCTCGGCGTTGGAATTAGCGCCGCGGGTGTGATGCATTTTGTGCGGCCAGAGTTCTTCGATGCGATTGTTCCGCCCTGGCTTCCTCCGTCGCAGCGATTTTGGACGTTGGTAAGTGGTGTCGCCGAGTTGGTTGTTGGTCTGATGCTGTTCGTGCCGCGGTGGCGAAGAGCTGGTGCGATGGCGTTGCTTGTGTTGCTGGTAGCGGTTTATCCGGCGAATCTGTATATGACATGGGATTGGCGTGATCGGCCGGTGGGCGAGCGCATCGTGTCGTGGGCGCGACTGCCACTGCAGTTTGCGTTGTTTGGGCTGGCGCGCATGGCAAGTGGCCCGTGGCGGAAACCTGTGGGCCTGCGGTAGCTCCTGCTGTTCGTTAGAGCGATTCGAGGAACCCTCTGATGGCAGCGTTGACCTCGTTGGGGTGAGTCATATTGGGGGCATGTGCTGCGCCGGGTACCTCTAAGAAGCCACGGTGATCGCTCAGCGTTGCAGCGAGTGAGCGGGCTCGATCGATGGTGATGGCAACATCATCGGTGCCGTGCACGGTGAACACTGGACAGGTGATCTCAGGGAGACGATCCATGATGTCGTCGCGGCTGATGAGGGCGCCTCCTGCCCAGATGAGCTGCTGGCGGTCGAGAGCCTCCCAGATTGGAATCCACTCGTTGCCGAGCGCTTCATCACCCAAGATGAGTCCGGCCGTGATCGCGAAGACTTCTGATTGTTTGTCGGCACTGCTGTGTTCGAAGACATGCAGCATTCCTCGGTATCCCTCGATGGTTGCGGGGTCGTCAAGATCGGCAGTCGAGTCGATGAGGACGAGTGCGCGAACACGCTCTGGAGCGGTGAGTGCCGCCCGCAGCGAGAGGAAGCCGCCTTGGGACATTCCGGCGAACACGGCCGACTCAATCCCGAGGTGGTCAAGCAGTGCAAGCGCATCGTTTGCCGAATCCCAATAGGTAAACGGCCCTGGTGTTCGGGTGCCACCAAAACCCCGTTCATCCCAAGCGATGCATCGATAGTCAGACGAGAGGGCGGCAACCTGTTCGTCAAACATCGTGTGGTTCATCATGAACCCGTGGCTGAAGAGCACGACCGGTCCGTCACCGCCGGTATCGCGGTAGTTGATGTCGATTCCGTTAACTGATGCTGTTGCCATGTTCCGAACGTAGTTTCTTGCGAACTCTTGGCAGATAGCGGGGGGTTATGTTGGCAGTGATGCGAATTGCACAAGGAACACTCCTCGCTGTGTCAAGTGGACAAAAAAGCTCCATTTTCCACGGGTCACGAACGATCGAGACGGCGTTTGTAAAAGCACCGATCGAAGGGCCGGTCAAGATTTCGACGCTTGGCATCGAAGGCGATGAGCACGTGTACGAGCATCACGGTGGGCCCGATATGGCGCTGCTCATTTACCCGTCTGAGCATTACTCGTATTGGCGGTCGGTTGGTCTTCAACTGCCTGACGCCGCAGCAATGGCAGAAAACTTTACGACGGTTGGTCTGCTCGAGACCGAGGTCGCAATTGGAGATTTCATCAGTGTTGGCTCAGTTGTTGTGCAGGTCGCCCAGCCACGGAGCCCCTGCTTCAAGTTGGCGGCTCGCTTCGGCCGTAAATCACTACCTGTCGAAATGCAAACGACGGGATACACCGGTTATCTCGTGCGGGTAATCGAACCGGGGGTGTGCGAGGCAGGCGATGCTCTTCTGCACGAGAGCGGTACCGCTGTCGATCGAATTTCCATTGCTGATGCTGGCCGAATTTTGAATGTCGATCGACACGATATTGAGGGGGCGCAACGACTGTTGTCAGTTGCCGAATTAGGAGAAACCGTTCGCTCTACGTTGACGGCGAGGGTGGCGGCTGGTGGGCAGCTTGGTGAAGATGTCGACCGCCTCTACCTTGACTAATTCGATCTGGCGGTGACTTAGTCGCAACAAGAATCGCGCCACCCGCAGCCGCGGCATTTGAAGTGGGCGTGTTCGGGGTGAAGTTCTGAACCGCAGAGCGGGCACTCAGGAAATGTTCCGAATTTGGTGCGACATTCCGTGGCCGCACCGTCGGTCTGCTGGGGTTGAGATGGGGAACCCCATGTGCGGGTTTCGGTTGACATCACCACAGGCTGGCATGGAAGAACCCTCCAACATGGGATTTCTTTTCAATTTGATCGGTGGTCGCAGACCCCGCTGCTGTTTCTCAGTTCACGTCGTCGGTGTCATCGTCGAAACGTTGAGCGCCGCCCACGGGTGAAACGATCCACGCGTCGATGTCGACTCCTGGTTCACACAGCGCAACGACACAACCACCAAACCCGCCCCCGGTCATCCGTGCCCCATAGACGCCCGGGATCTGACATAACTCGTCGACCGCTGCGTTCATCGTCGGTGTCGACACGTCGAAGTTGTGGGCGAGACTGTGATGGCTTTCGACCATTATCTTTCCGGCAGCGCGGTAGTCGTTGCTTGCCAATGCCTGAGCGAAAGTCGTCACTCGTTCGTTTTCGCTAATGACATGTCGAGCACGTGACCGCACTGTCAGATCAGTGATCTCTTCGATGTCGGCAAGATTCGCAAGACGGAGCGGACCAATTTCGGCCTCCGCATGAGAGCATTCGCCGACCCTCGTCGAATATTCCGAGCCTTCGAGCGTTCGATGCGAAATAAACCGAACCGCGATGTTGATGTCTTCGGGTACTGCGACATGATCGATCGTGAGGTCGTTGCAGTCGATGCGCGTTGCGTGGCCGGGTGTCGCGCTCGCGATGCAGAGTTGATCCATGATGCCGGTCGGTACGCCAGTGGCGGCAATTTCTGCGCGACGCGCGAGTTGGGCGAGTTCGACAGTGCTGCCGTCGAAACCGAGGGCGATCGCAGTTGCAACCATGAGCGACGCGCTCGACGAGAGACCGGCACCGATCGGCAACGTTGTCGAGATGGTGCCAGAAATGCCGCCAACCTTCTGTCGGTGTGCGAGTTCGTTGCGAACTTCGGCGATATATCGACCCCAAGTGGGTGAGGCTTCGTGGGGGTGAGTCGGTTGGGTGGCGAGTTCGACTGTGCCAGATTCGTCCTCAGATATCAGGGTGATGCGTTGAGATCGTTCACCTCGAATTTCCGTCCATCGATTTATTGCCATCGGAAAGACGAGCCCGCCGGTGTAATCGGTGTGATCCCCAATCAAATTGACTCGCCCGGGCGCTCGGACGCGAATACTCATTTGAGATCTCGCAGCTTCTGAGCAACCTCCGATGGGTTTACCGGGTTGAAATACTCCTCACAGGCAACCTCTGCTGCAGCGATGTATCGCTGCACGCCTTGGCTGCGCCAAGGCGAGACAATTTCGATGTTGAACCAGACCGAATGGTCGTAACTGGTGGTTGATGGTGCCTGATAGATCCACATCATGTACGGAAGAGGAGCGTCATAGATGCGGTCGAGGCGTGACAGCACGTCGACAAGAACTTCTGCAAGCCCGTCCCGTTCATCACCCGACGCGTCACTGAGAGTTGCGAGATGGGTGGTCGGGGCGATCGACAGGGCAATCGGATAGACCGAGGCAAATTGGGCCGAGACCTGCCAACCCTTGTGCTCAAGAATGAATCGATCGGTCGGTTGTGTATCGGGTCTCCAGCCAGCTTCGAATCGGCGATGTGGACGCGGTGGTACGTGATCAAATGCGTAAATCTGGCCGTGCGGGTGAGAGATCGTGGCGCCGACTTCGGTACCCCGGTTTTCGAAGATGAGAACAAACTCAACATCGTCGAGTGAGGAA
Source organism: Ilumatobacteraceae bacterium (assembly GCA_049432165.1). Lineage (GTDB taxonomy): Bacteria > Actinomycetota > Acidimicrobiia > Acidimicrobiales > Ilumatobacteraceae > Casp-actino5. The sequence continues at coordinate 6,770 of JBMTDQ010000046.1, read as the reverse complement.
AGAGCCGTTGTTCGATCAGCCCAAAGGTCAATGACCTGACGGGCACCTCCTGCGCCGAGAGAAGAAAATGTCGCGTCGTGCTCTGGCGTGTAGAGAACGACCTCACATCGACCTTCAGTGAGCGCAGGCCAGCGATTAGGAAATGCCCTGACCGAGTACTGGTCTGGGGCTTCCCGCCCTCCGACACAGAATGGGCACTCGTCGCTGGGGAGATTCGGTCGGTCTTGGCGTGTCGTTACGACATGAACTGGTGTCCCAAGAAATGGATCGACTCGGCGCTCACTTGTCATTGCACATCACAGTAGGGGCGCGGCGCAAAGATCTCTGACTCATTGATACGTGGGTCACGCTGGTGCAGGCTTTCCGACTCCCGATAGCGCCCAGGTCCATCGGTAGTCGCCTGCCGGCACGACATAGTCGGGAAGAACATCAGGCCCGCATGCGCCGGTTCCGACGCCGCGCATCGCGACGTCAACATGCACCTCGGTGGTCGTTGAGGGGTGAAGGTCAGCAAGTGTCGCTGCGTGGGCCAGGTCGCGGTCGTGGTGGGATCGAGCGGTCATGATCAGCGGTGTTGCTGCGTCAATGCGAACTCCCTCGCCCGAAGGTGCGCAGAGTTGCATCCAGCGGCATCCCATGTGAGCGCCGTGCTCTTGGGGGACGACGTACGGATGAAACTGTTCATCAACGGTCGATCGCCAACGACCCAGCGTCGAGCCCGAACACCTATCGGGGTACGACTCGGTGGGTCCGAGCCCAAACCATGACAGTTCGGAAAGGTGAGACGGAACCTCGAATCTGATGCCGACTCTTGGAAGATCAGTCCAGGGTGCCGGAACTTGAATGTGCTCGTCGAACACGGCAACTCCGTTTGCAATGGAGATATGCGTGGTGTGCGTGGCGTGATGAGAGGTGCCGTGCAGAGCTCGTGAGATGCTGATAACGCATTCATTATCTGACTGTCGTTGAGAGATATTGATGAGTTCGTATTCGAGTTGATTAAGTCCCCATTCCTCCCAACGTTGCTGGGCCCCGCCGAGGCTGTGCACGCCGTGAAGGAGTGATTGCCCGAAGCCGTCGTTATCAGTTGGGGCTCTCCAAAGTGAGGCGCAGAGCTCTGTCACGAAGGGGTCGCCATCAGCGAAACTGATGGAGAGTTCTCCTTGGTCACCGGTGATGAGGTCGAGCGGCAGATGTCGTTGTGTCGGCGGTTGTTGCGAGCCGCTGATGGCGAACTGTTCCCACGCCACGACATGGGATCTCGGTGCCCATGAGGTTGCGGTGCGAAGACAGAACTCGATGGAGAGATGGAGTTCGCCGCTGACGTCAGGCCGTGACGACGAAAGATCAATCGTGATTGATGCTCCTGGTGAGATATCGATGAGTTTGCGTCCCCGACACGCGACTTCACCGTCAGAGGTAAAGGCCCACTCCATGGCGAGGTCGGTTGTCGCGGTGAACGACCGGCGGTTGGTGACGCGCACCTTGCAGTCTCCAAGGTGTTCGGCGAATAGGGGTTGGGCGCCCCACGCGAACTCTCGAAGTGCAGGGTGAGGGGTGAGGTCGGGTGCAGTGAGGCCGTTGATGCAGAAATTTGCGTCGTTTGGTATGTCTCCGAAGTGGCCTCCGAAGGCCCAAAAAGGACGCCCATTCTCGTCGTGCTCAAGCAGGCCTTGATCGCGCCAATCCCAGACGAACCCGCCTGCGATTGCATCATGTTGCCAGAAGGCTTCGAGGTAACGGTCGAGAGAGCCGTTTGAGTTTCCCATGGCGTGGGAGTATTCGCAGATAAGAAGTGGCCGGTCATCGAGTTTGGTGGTGTCGGCCCATTCCGCCCATTCGATCAGTGTTGACACCGGGGAATACATCGCAGAGACGACATGCTGGCAGCCTTGCACCGATTGCGAGGGAGGTTGTTTCCACTCGTCAGTAGTGGCCGTTGTTCGCCAACGCTCCGCTCCCTCATGGTGGATGAATCGGGTGGGGTCGGTGTGTGAGATCCAGGCAGCTGCTGCGGAGTGAACGGGCGCGTGACCCGATTCGTTTCCGAGTGACCAGCCGATGACGCAGGGGTGATTTCGGTCTCGGGTCACCATGCGCGTGACTCGGCTCATGAGCGCTGCGGTGTAACGAGGGTTGTGCGCAAGCGTTGTTTCGCGGGCGTGACATTCAATGTTCGCCTCGTCGACGACGTAGAGACCGAGTTCATCGCAAAGGTCAAGTAGACGATGGTCATTCGGGTAGTGCGCTGTTCGAATCGCATTGATGTTGTGTTGCTTCATCAGCACAAGCTCTTCGCGCATTTCATCTTCGGTCATCGTCTTTCCGGTGACCGGATGATGATCGTGTCGGTTGACGCCGAAGATCTTGATCGCAGTTCCGTTGATGTTGATGCGACGGTCAGATACTTCGATGCGCCGAAAGCCGGTGAGCGCGGTGACAACTTCGACGATCTTCCCCTTGGGGTCGATGAGTTCGGCGACAACGCGATAGCGGGTCGGAGTTTCCGAAGACCACGGTTGCACAGAGGGGATTTCAAAACGCTCCAACGCCGAGATGTCGCAGCGAGACCTCGCACGGTTGTCAGCGCTCGTCAGGGTGAGCATCGAGTTACGAACTCGTGAGACCCGTTTTCCGCCCTCGGTTTCGACCCACAGGTTCGCAGTGAATGATCGCTGTCGAACGTTGAGCCCAATCGAGATTTCGCAGGTACCGAGCTGAGTTTCGGGGTCATAATCAGCGTCAACGATGAGCTCGTCGAGCCGCACTTTTGGGCGAGCCTCAACGTAGACCGATCGGTGCAGTCCCGCATGCCACCAGTGGTCTTGATCTTCGATCCAGGTGGCGTCACTCCATCTGATCACCATGACTGCGAGGAGGTTGTCGCCTTCGGTGATGAACGGGGAGAGGTCGAATTCGGACGGAAGTCGAGAATCTTTTCCCATTCCGACGAATTCCCCATTGCACCACACAGCAGCGAGGCTCTCTGCCCCGCCGAGGTGCACGATGACATCGCGAGATCGCCAGTTGCGGGGAACGGTGAAGGTTGTTCGGTAGAGGCCCGTCGGATTGTTGTCAGGAACATAGGGCGGTTCCTTGCCCGTCCAGGGCATCACGACGTTGGTGTAGTGGGGGAGGTCAGCGAAGCCTTGGCGTGTCCATACACCCGGTACGGTGATCGTCGTCCATCGGCTGTCGTTTGTGGCCGGATGATGCCAGCGGCGCGGCGCGGATGAGGGTGAATCGACCAGTTTGAAGCGCCATGTTCCGTCTAACGAGCGGCGGAGGCGTGAGGTGCCTCGGCGTGCCTGTTCAACATTTGCGTAACTCTCTAACGGCTGGCGCGCAGGAAGACGATTGACCTCGCTAAGTTCGGGTTGAAGAAAATTTGTGACATCCATGGAGAAACCGGTGTCGAAACCAGGCAGGCGAGATGAGATGGCCGAACCACTCAGGCCGAACCGCTCAGGCCGAACCCTGCGCTGAGAACCTCAATGGAAGCTGCGAGCTAGATGGCGTTGTAGACGAAGCGTGTTCCGCAATTTTTGAGGTCTGGGTATGCAGCAGCGACAGCGTTCATCGTGGTTTCGAACCATTCGCTGTTCATCATCGCATCGGTGAATGCTCCGCATGCTTCAAAGGAATCGAAATCGATCATGTACTCAACTCTGTCCATGTCGCCGCCAGCGAAAGAACGCATGAGGCGCGGGTTTCTCGCTCCAAGGCTTTCGTGGACTGGTGCGGCAGCTTTCGAACCTGCGACGACTCCTTCAAGAGCTGCCGGTGTGCCTTCCCATGTGGTGATTGCAGTGACAAGCATGTGTTCCCCCTTTATGTGCCTGTGCTCATTCACAGTATCTCGCGGGCGACCAGAGAAGTGAGGCGGCGACATTCATGGCGAGCCGAGCTCTTGGTGCGATCGACGTTTGCTTTGAACCGTTCACGCGTTTCGGAATCGCTCGATGAGAGATGAGTGTGAGCTGTGTGTCGGCGATTGTTGCGAGATGGCTATTGACCGCTGAGCACCGCACTGCGATACTAGGGAATGAACGTAAAGCAAGATTTTGATCGCATCACTGAAATGTTGTCGGCGCTCATCGAAGGTACCGATGCTGCGCAACTCGATGACTCGACACCGTGCAGCGACTTTGCTGTCAGAGACCTGATCGGCCACTTTACGCTTGGTCGATTCTTATTCGCCGCTGGTTTTGCAGCGGACAAAGAGCGAGGCGACGAACTGCTCGCGGGAATGCCGGCTCGCATGGGTGACGTCGTCGCAGATGGACATAAGGAGACCTACCGAGACGCATCGGAGCGGCTCGAACACGCCCTCGAGGGTTTCCCTGATCTCGATCAACCTGTGTCGTTAGTGTTCGGCGAAATGCCTGGCAGCTACGCCTTGCAGATGCTGTCCGCCGACAATTTCATCCATTGCTGGGATCTTGCCACCGCGACCGGCCAGCAATTCGACCCACCAGAAGATCTCATCGAGTCGACTCATGCATTCTTCGAGGGTTTCATCACCGACGCATCGCGCGATGGTGGTTCGTTTGCTCCTGCGGTTGAGGTCGCTGACGATTCGTCATCGCTTGATCGGCTGTTGGGCCTGTGCGGAAGGCAGGCGTAAGCACTCTCTGTACATGATGACGACACCTCCGGATGTCGTCGATGCACTGTTCAAGAATTAGCGACCTCTCGCCCCTTTGGGGTGAGAGGTCGTTGACGTTTGCAAGTCACAAGGTAAGAACCAAGTAGCGGCTTATGGCGAGGTTGTTCGTGGTGATGTCCGAGCGGTGAGCCGACCCCATACATATTGAGCGGGTCGAGATGAGAGAAATGGGCGCGTCAGCCGGTAGGCCCTCCCCGGCACACACACGACGCGGTTACGGCGCAGGGCTCGCCGAGTTTCCTCGACGACATCTTCAGGGCTGCACCACAAGAATCGGGGGACTTTCTGTTCAAGGTGGTGGAGCCCGGCACGAGCGTGAAGGTTGGTGTGTACGTAACCCGGGCACACCGCGACAACATTCACGCCGTGAGCGGCAACCTCAAGAGAAAGGCTTTTCGCATATGACGTCGAAAACGCTTTCGAGGCTGCATAGGGACCGGACTTCCTCATCGGTGTGAACGCCGCAATGCTGGAGACAATGATGACCGTTCCGCCTCCGCGGGTAACCATGCCGGGGACCACGCCTTCGCAGAGTCGAACGACGCCTGCTCCCATGAGGTACGTGAGCCTGTCGATCTCTGGGCGCGGTAGCGATCCGGTTTCGGCTGCGGATGTCACCCCCGCATTTGCGATGAGGACGTCGACGTCGGTGCAACTCGAAATGAGTTGTTCTACCCCCTCGGCTTCAGAGAGATCGGCGGAGATAAGCCTGCACTCGCCTGGGGTGTCATGCAAGGATGCGCGGGCGTCCTCTAACGCCGCGACATCGCGACCAACCAAGGTGACCTTGTGGCCGAGTTCGGAATGGTGACGCGCAAACGCGAGGCCAATTCCTGAGGATCCTCCGGTGATGACAACGTTGATGCCGCAATGATGTCACATCAGACTTCAATGATGATGTGGTGAGCAGGTTGGCAACAGCTCACACGTTGGGTTCAACGTTCGGGTTCGCCGGTGGCGGTTTAGAAGGGAATGCCAGTGTCCAGGTGTACGTGATGTCGACTCCGACTCTCATTTCGGAGCTCGTCACCGCGGGCGATGGCACCTTCGGTCTGAGTGGAACACTTTTCGCGACGATCCCGTCGGGTGACCACACGCTGGTGTTGGCAACGTCAGACGTTCAGGTGTCCATGGGCATTCAGGTGCTGGCTGCTGACCTTGTTGAGGCGCCAGCGCTTCCGATCACCGGGGCATCGACGAACTCAACTCTTGTTGCGCTGCTGCTCATCGCGGTCGGCGCACTCTTGTGCGTGCGGGTCCGTCACCGCTCCATAGCGGGCCAGTCCGGCACGCCCAGCCGCTAGCAGCTCGAGCGCATCGTCGCTCTTCAGGCCCTCAACTTTCCCCGCTAACCTCAACTACCGATAGATCGAGGCGAACCGAGCGAATTTCGGACCACGTTTCGGACCATCCTCGCCCCCGTGAGGCTGGTGCGTAATTCCAAACCGCAATATTGATGGGGTAGCCGCAGGGGTTTCAGTAAACGTTTGGAACGTGAAACGCCATTCTTTGGAACTCTTATTACGACATGTCCCTAAGAAGGGACCCATATCTAGATTGCCGAAGCGGACCAGCCGGTGAGATTCGCGATGCGGAACACCAGCACATCGGTGAACGGTTCATCTCGATATTGCTCGTAGCGCTCGGCCAATTGAGAAGAGAGCGCAACAGAATCTTCATGCGGGGGTTCTGCCACCCACTCAAGGTCGGCGCGCACCCACCACAGTTTCGACCAGTCGTGCTGATCCCACATTTGCACCAGCAAGACCCCACGGGGATCAGCTGCGAGGTTTCGTTCACGCTGCAGGCGAGTAGAGGTTTTTGGCTTCACTGTGTCAATTGGGATGCCAACAAGGTCATCGTTGTTCAAGACATAGACCACAGGAACTGCATCAGGCCCGCGGTCGGGGTGAATGGTGGATAAGACCCCGTGAAACTCTTTCAACAATTGAGCCCGAGCGAGTTCTGTCGTCAATTTCATTGGTCTTCCTTCTGCGTCATCTGTGGTGCAAGTACTACTTGTTCAAAGAGGGCGACGAATGGATAATGTATCACGCGTGATAGATATCTCGAGCCCTGCATCTGTACTGGGCGTCATGGA
>JBMTDQ010000045.1:0-16123 GCA_049432165.1 Ilumatobacteraceae bacterium | reverse complement strand
GCTCGAACCTGCGACCCGCTGATTAACAGTCAGCTGCTCTGCCAACTGAGCTATCCCGGAATAACCGCTGTGATCTTATCGTTCCAGAGCAGGTGTGGCACTAGACCAGATTGAGGATGCGTAACGAACGTCGTCGTTACTGCAGAAATTCGCGCAGTCGCTCAGCCATCAACGGAGACCGCAACCGGGCGAGCGTCCGAGCCTCAATCTGGCGAATACGTTCTCGAGTTACCCCGAGTTCGGCGCCCACCTCCTCGAGGGTTCGCGGACGGTCGAGCCCAAGACCAAATCGCATCTGCAAAATTTCACGTTCACGCTCGCCAAGACTGTCAAGCAGTTCAACAATCTTTGACTCGAGATCAAGAGCCTCAACTTGTGAGGCAGGACCACCGACATCGTCCGCCACAAAATCACCAAGTTCGGCGTCATCGCCATCGCCCACTGGCGAGTCGAGCGAGAGCGGCTCTTGCGACCAACGCAACAACTCAGAGACACGGTCCTGCGGCATGTGAAGTCGCTCGGCTAACTCAGCCACCGATGGCTCACGACGGAACTCTTGCAGAAATTCTCGTCTCCCGCGGAGTAAGCGATTGAGATGTTCGACCATATGAACAGGAATGCGAATCGTTCGGGCCTGATCGGCAATCGAACGGGTAATTGCCTGACGTATCCACCAGGTTGCGTACGTCGAGAACTTGAACCCTTTTGAGTAGTCAAACTTCTCGACCGCTTTCATCAATCCGAGGTTTCCCTCCTGGACAAGGTCAAGTAACTGCACTCCCCTATTGGTGTATCGCTTGGCAATCGAAACCACGAGACGCAAGTTGGCTTGAGTCAGTGCATGCCGAGCGCGTTGGCCTCTCGACACCTGACGCAACAATTGTCTGCGCTCATCGCCATCGGCTACTCCGCTGTCGATCTTCTCAGCCGCTTCGATGCCTTCTGCAACCAACCGAGCAAGCCGGCGTTCTTCCTCAGTCGACAGAAGGTCAACACGCCCAATCTCTTGGAGATACATGCGAGTGCCATCAGCGGTCGATGGGTCGCTACCGGATGCACGTCGACCGCGCGTAAGGCGAGGAATGCCTGCCGTGTCGTCAAGAGAACGCCGACGTCGTCGTCCAGACGGAGGAGTTGCATCCGGCTCATGTTCAACATCAACTGCATCATCGATGTCGATTCCTAGATTCGCTAGTGCCTCATTTATCGACGTAAGAACCTCCGGGGTGAGTTCCACATCACGAACGACATGAGCGACATCCTCAGCGTGAACAACACCTGCCGACCGTCCACGTTCAACAAGTGCATCCCAATCCTGCTGAACGATGCCAGGCAGCAACGACGTGCCTTCGGCAAAAGAATCAGGCTGTTCCATCGACAGCCTCCTCTCGATCGATCAGCCAGCCCAGCAGCCATTCAGCGGCATCATCTGCGCGTTCAGGATTCTGCAGGTCTTCAATGAGCCGTCTCGCCTCGGCGTCGCTTGCGATTCGCTCCTGACCTGCATCTGCAATCACCCGCCTCAATGCTCGACGAACCGCCGCCGCAATAAGGACCCGGGCCTCTGTTGGAGCGTCAACTTCAAGGTCAACGATGGCCGCACGCTCAACAACATCTTTCGCGTGTCCATCGAGACGCTCTAGGGCTTCATCAAGATCACCCTCGGCATCAACGAGAGCGATGAATGCCTCCCGATTCGCGGTATCTGCAAATAGCGGAGCAGCCAGCCAAGGAGCAACCGCATCCCAATCTTGAATGAGGACTGACAGCACAGCAAACTCGGCGTTGTCTCGATGCGCATTACGCCGACGACTTGTCGCCACCTTCAGCGCCGGCGAACGCCCACCCCGCTCGGCAACAGCGACAAGGTCATGAACCGGCAGGTCAAGACGCGTGGCGACTTCTCCGGCGTACAACTTTCGAACATTGATATTTGGATGCTCATTCACCACCGCTAGGGCCTGCTCCGCTGCTCTGGTTCGTTGCTCTGGCGTATCTGACGGCATCGATGACAGCGCGCGATCGATACGGAATGCCAAGAAGGGAGTCGACTGTTCGATTGCTAACGGAAGAGATGCAGGATCGGTCTGGGCGAGATCACCAGGATCCTTACCGCCTAATAAACGGGCAACAGAAACCTCAATGTCGTACTTTCGCTCCCACTCATAAAACCGTTCGGCTGCTCCTTGACCTGCAGCGTCGGCATCAAAGGCGAGCACAACTCGAGACGTGTAGCGCTTCAACAACTTGACGTGTTCCTCAGTGAAGGCGGTGCCACATGTTGCAACAGCCGTTGGAACTCCACTCCGGTGGAAGCCAATGACATCGGTATATCCCTCGCAGACAACGGCCTGGTTCTGGCGAACGATCTCACCCTTTGCCCAATTCAACCCATATAACACACGGGACTTCGTATAGATCGGTGTCTCCGGCGAGTTCTTGTACTTTGCGGGGTCGGTCGATCCCGGCAGAATCCGTCCGCCAACAGCCACAGGGTCACCATTGTCATTCAAGATTGGAAACACCACTCGACCACGAAGAGCGTCCTGCATACGGTTACGTCGATTACGGAAGGCAAGCCCGACATCGCTAAGGATCTTCTCGTCAACTCCAGACCCAGTTGACAGTGCATCCCACTCATCTGGCGCCCAGCCAATTCGGAACTGCCTCGCAATAGTGCCGTCGATTCCGCGGGAGCGCAGATAATCACGTGCCGGCCGAGCATCTTGTCCCGTCAACAATCGCTGGTGGTACCACTCGACTGCGGTTTCCATACCTTCGACAAGACGCTTGCGTCGAGCACGGTCTTTCGATTGGCCGGTGGACGTGTACGTCAGTTGAAGCCCGGCTTTTGCTGCGAGAAATTCAACCGAACCTATGAAGTCGACATGCTCTGTCTGTTGAACAAAGGTGAAGACGTCCCCTGAGGCATCACAGCCAAAACACTTGTACCTGCCGGTCTCTTCACGAACATTGAAAGACGGAGTTTTCTCGCCGTGAAATGGGCACAGCCCAACCCAGTTTCTCCCGGTGCGCCGCAGCTGAACATGTTGACCAACGACATCGACAATCGACACTGTCGCGCGCACGCGGTCGATGTCGTCGTCAGAAATAGCCACGACGTCGAATCTAGTTCTCGACGGAGGCCGAGTTACCACAGCAGACGCAATACGCAGCGATCTGCATTCTGAACAGCCCGTCGCTACCGGGCTACCGCTCTCCACAACAACGGGTCGGCGCGGCAGCGGAAGGAACGCGAGGCACTAATGATGTCGCTAGGAATTTCGCTGGCGACGTGCTCGCACCAGCATCGAACCGTCGGCAGCCGACGTGACCACCCCGATCGATCTACCGTCGATGACGACCTCAGAGCCAATGTCGAGATCACCGCTCATCTGAATGATTTCAAACGGCGCCGATGAACTTCTTGCATCCATTCGCTCGACCAATTCCTGCCCCGGGTAGCAGCCCTTGGTGAATGACACAAGATCTTTCAACATTGACAGTTCGGCGGGAATTGTCTCACCGGCGACGATCTCTCGACCGCCCCTCGGCCACCCCTCATGAATCCGAGAACGTTCAACCTCATTTGGGACAGCAGTGTCAGCACGTGACAACGAAAACTCAACATCGACACGTAACAGAAAGCGCTGGAGCCGGGCGAGCACCGCCTCTCCATCATCAGGATCACAATCAATCAAAAAATCTTCGGCCGCACGACGAGTCACACCGACCACCGCAATCACTTTGCCAGTTGGCTCAAGCAGCAGTGACCATACGCGTTCGCCGTCATTCAAGCCCTCGATCTGCTGGGCCAATTGTGAATGCAAATATCGCTCCGCATCAGCACCAATTGCGGTGATCACATCGCGAGGAGCCTTCGCCCACACCTGTGCTGCCCAATCACATAATTCGCTCATCTCAACTCCCCGGGGCTCTCCGAGCCAACGTCATTCGTCGTGCCGCCGGAATAGCGGCGAGAAGTGCTGCTGCCTTGTTCCTACACTCGAGGTCCTCGTCATGAGGATCTGAGTCGGCGACGATTCCTGCCCCAGCCTGTAACGAAGCAGTTTCGCCATCACCACGTACAAACATCGTCCGGATACAGATCGCAGTATCTAAATTTCCTGACCAATCGAGGTATCCGACAACTCCGGCGTACGGACCTCTACGCACCGGCTCAAGTTGATCGATGATTTCCATTGCCCGCACCTTCGGAGCACCGCTCACGGTGCCCGCCGGAAGGGTTGCCTTCAGCACATCAATCGGCCCAAGCCCGGGGCGAATTGTTCCCGTGACTTGAGAGGTCAAGTGCATGACATGGCTATAGCGCTCGAGCGTCATGAACTCCTCCGGTTCGACTGAACCAAATTGAGCGACTCTTCCGACGTCGTTACGAGCGAGATCGACGAGCATCACATGCTCCGCTCGCTCCTTCGGATGCTCCAACAATTCAGCAGCAAGCTTTCGATCGTGCTCCTCGTCGACACCGCGTTTGCGTGTGCCAGCAATCGGGCGACTCACAATGTGATCTCCCCTCAACTGCACCATAGGCTCTGGGGATGACCCGACCAATGTCGCCTCTTCGTGGCGAATGAAATACATATAGGGACTCGGATTGACCTGGCGCAGCACCCGATACACATCAAACGGATCAGCACCTAACTGAATGTCATAACGCTGCGCAAGCACGACCTGAAAGATGTCACCGGCAAGAATGTGCTCTTTCGCCGCAACCACCGCATCGAGGTACTGGCCGTTACCCATCGAGGATGGAACATCGTCATGACGTTCCCCAGGAATTGGTGGCTCCACCACCGTGGTCTCTGCAGCAGCTGCAAGTAGAGCAGCCGAGGCAGTCACCGCTTCAATTGCAGCATCTCGCGCCGCAAGAAGCTCAGCCTCAGACAGCGATCGACCGGCTTCATCTCGGGTAACGACTGACTCAATCAAGTAGATCCGTTGCCGCCAGTGATCAAAGGCAGCAAGCGATCCGATAATGCTCATCACTGCATCAGGCATCCCATGATCGTTGGGAGGCGAATCGGGCAGGTGCTCAACCTCACGGATGACGTCGTATCCGAGGTACCCAACGATGCCACCGTGTAATGGTGGGAGGTCTGCAATATCAGGGCTCGAATGCGCATCGAGCAACGCCTCTAGCGCAGCAAGAATGCCTTCTTCGGTGGGGATCCTCGCCCCCAGTGCGCCGTTCACCTCGAGTTCGCCGTCACGAAGCACCATTGTTGCAACCGGGTCGCGTCCGATAAACGAAAAGCGGCTCCACCGTTCACCGTTCTCGACCGACTCAAGCAAAAAACCCGGTCCGTCACCAACCAGTTTCAGAAATGCCGAGACCGGTGTATCTAGATCACCAAGGACCTCCGTCCACACAGGAACAACACTGTGCTCTGCAGCGAAGGCGAGAAATTGATCGGCTTCGGGGCGAATATTCATTCGACTTCGCCGAGGGAACGGAAGAAGCAGGTTCGTTCGCCAGTGTGACAAGCGCCCCCTCCGTGTTGAACAACCTTGAACAGCAACGTGTCGCCATCGCAGTCGTAGAACGCCTCGCGCACCGACTGGTGGTCACCACTGGTATCACCTTTGCGCCACAGCTCGCTTCGGCTGCGCGACCAGTACACCATTCGTCCCTCTGCCAAGGTGCGATCGAGTGACTCGGCATTCATCCATGCCATCATCAACACCTCGCCGGTCTCAACCTCTTGAGCGATTGCAGGTACAAGCCCGTCAGCGTTGAACGTGATGTGGCTGCGTACCTCATCTGTCAATGTGATGGGATTCCAATCGACGGGTGTTGACTCCATGTCATTGAGCCTACGGGCGGGATGCCTCGGTCACCAGAAGACGAGAAGAGTTATCAGAGATACAGGCCAGTTGATGCTTCAATGCGTTCGGCTGCAACCGCATGAAGGTCCCGCTCACGCAACATCACTAGATCTTCGCCCTGCACTTCAACCTCGTAGCGATCATCCGGGCTAAACAACACCCGATCTCCAACTTCGGCGGACCGGACGTTTTGTCCGAGTGCGATCACTTCAGCCCAGATCAGCCGCTTCGCCATCTGAGCCGTCGCGGGGATGAGAATTCCTCCTGAGGATTTACGCTCACCTTCGTCTTTGCCGATTCGCACGAGCAGCCGGTCGCTCAACATTTTGATCGGAAGCTTGTCGTCGTTGGACACCACCCTCCGAAGGGTACCGTGCCGCTATGAGATCTGACTCCCCATTTGACGACGACATCAGCCCCGGTGGCACCACACGTGAGACAACTCAGCTCATCACATCCGATGGCGTCACGATCACCGTCGATATTGATGCCCCCGCAACTGCGACATCAGTCGCCGCACTCCTTCACCCGCACCCGCTCTACGGCGGTCGACGTGATCATCCTTTGCTAGTGAAGTTAAGTTCAGCGCTCACCAGAACTCAGGTGCTTACGGCAAGAAACGATTTTCGCCACGCAAGTGGAAACACGATCGAAGAAATGCCCGATGCCATCGCAACCTGTGAGGAACTCCAGCGCCGACAGCCACACACACCGCTCTACGTTGTCGGCTACTCCTTCGGGGCGATTGTTGCTGCTCGGATTGCTTCCCAAGTAAACGCACAACACCTCGTCATGATCGCTCCGCCGCTCTCGACGGTGTCGCTAGATGTTCCCGGGGTGCCATCAACGATCATCGCTGCTGAACACGACCAGTTCTCGCCACCATCGTCGCTCTCTGGGCATCCAGTCGCAGATGCATCAACCATTCGTGTGCTTGCTGGAGCCGATCATTTCCTTAATGGCTTCATCGAAGCAACCACAGCACTCACGGTTGACGTAATTACCAATGGCCACGGTGCATGACATCGTCAACTGCACGGCGAGGCCGAGTGGCGCTCCTACCTGCACCATGCGCCTGAGGATCACTCACATCACGATGCCCGAGCGCCAAGACACCAACGGTTTCCAAATGATCAGGAACACCTAACGACGAACGAATCTCATCTTCAGGTTGAGGAAGCGCAAAGAACAGCGCACCAAGCCCATGGGCTTGAGCAGCGAGCAGCATCGACATTGCCGACATTCCGGCATCGACAAACCAAAACGGAGTGCGCCACATTTCCCTACCAGCACCCAGATCCGTGTGCGCCTTATCTCGCTCGGCGTAACGCTCGACGTAGGCATCGGGATCAACAAACATCATCAACAAAACCGGCGCGCGCAACAAGCCTTGGAATACGAACAATTCTCGACGCTCGCCAGGTAGGGATTTTGACCACAGTTTCTCTCGGTCCGAGCCTGTCAACTCGATGATGTGGAGCCCCTGGGAACGTCCAGCACTCGGTGCCCGAGTGCCAAGATCAACGATCTCGCAAACGATGTCGTCGTCGACCTCGTCAGGAAGAAACGCTCTGCACATTGCGCGCGAGCGCATGAGTGCCGACAACGCGTCAATACCAGTTGAGCTATCTGGCTCCAAGCTTCGCCAGGTCCTCAGCCATCGTCCAGCCGTAAGCGATCAGCACTCCGCCAGAAGACTGGTCGATCCCTTTGAAGAGGCCCTTCGTTCCTGCTGCAATCTTTTCTGGCTTCGTTGACTCAAAGTCAACAAAGCCCCCCTGAGGATTCTTCGGCGACATGAACTGTTCAGCGACATACGACGAATCGAGGCCGAAACGCTTCGCTAGGCGACGGCCCCAGGCACGCTCTTCGCCAACTGCGCGAGATCCAGGGGTTGGGATCACATCATCCACTTCTTTTAGTGCCTGCAACGCGTCAGGCTTCGCAAATCGACCACCAACAACAACGTCTTCATCGGGAAAAGCCATCAACGCCCGATGAAATGCTTCTTTCATTAATCCCTTCAGGACCGTGTCGCGCTTGGAATTTCGGCGAATGCTCATGACGCCGAGCAGCACGCATGGTGTTCCACCAATTCGCTCAAGGGTCGAGAATGTAAACCCGTGGAGCGTGCCACCATCGCGTGCTGTCGTTGCAAGCACCCATGCCTCTCGACAGCCCTCAAGAAACGCCAAGTCAAAGGCTCCCTCGATCGCAGCCATCTCTGCAAGGTCATCGTCGGTCAGCGCACTTGCGTCGTTGGTGAGTACTTCCAATGCCATTTCATGATCTCCAGCAAAACTTCTTGGCTACATTCTGCCATCTTCGGTGTCGACTACAGCAGGCGGGACAGTGAATTACGGCGCAACCGCCTCATGACCGAAGGCCACGCGTAGTTCGCCCACCGCCCGCGATGGGTCAACACGGAACCCCTCACCGAGTCGAAGCACCTGCCCTTTCGCCACTTCGATCTCGACCGGGGTGTCACCTTGATGCTCCTCGATAATGGCCTTCAACTGCTCAAGCACATGGCGATCGGGCATTCCACCAGGGAGCCGCAGCCGCACAGGACGAGAACTCCCTTCCTCCAAGCCAGTGAGCGTCTCAATATCCATGGCAATCAGGCCAAGCCTGCTCTCGTCGCGCCGGTCTAGTCGAGCTTTCACTGCAACGATGCGGTCGTCGACGATCGACTGCTGGAGAGCAGCGAGTGTTCGAGGAAATACCGTCACCTCAACCGAGGCATCCAGGTCTTCAAGAGTGAAGACCGCCATCTGGTCACCTTTCTTGGTGAACTTACGTGCTGAGGCTGTGATGATTCCCCCAACCCTCACGTTAGAGCCATCCTCCATCTCGCTGAGATCGACAATCGCATGCTCAACACGCCGACGAAGTGCCGCCTCAACGCCAAATAATGGGTGATCAGAAACGTAGAGGCCAAGCATTTCTTTCTCTGCTTTCAGACGCTCGGCTTTCGGATACTCGACATCAGGAATATCAATACGCTCAACACGACCAAGCTCAGCCGAGTCATCACCATTCCAATCACCGAACAGGCTAAGCACACCTTGATCTCGTTCACGGCGACGACTCAACGTCGACTCGATAATGCTCTCGTGCACCGACACCAATCCGAGTCGAGGATGCTCAAGTCGATCGAACGCTCCCCCATTGATCAACGATTCAATCGTTCGCTTGTTCAACACCTGCTCAGGAACACGCTCAGCGAATTCGTAGAACGTCGCATAAGGGCCGTTCTCGTCGCGCTCTTCAACGAGTTGCGAGACCAAGCCCTCACCAACATTTCGTACTGCCGACATGCCGAACAAGATTGCGCCCGGCGAGCCCACAGGAAGTTCAACATCGTCGGGCACATGTTCGCGCCGCAGTGGAGCAAAATCTGACAGAGAGCGGTTGATGTCTGGAGGCAACACCTTGATGCCACTCGCTCGACAATCTGCGAGGTAGATCGCCGCCTTGTCGAGATTGTGTTTCACGCTGGTGAGCAACGCCGAGAAATACTCAACCGGGTAGTGCGCCTTGAGGTAGGCGGTTTGATAGGTGATGAGGCCATAACCAAATGTGTGGCTCTTGTTGAATGCGTAATCAGCAAACTTTTCGATGATGTCAAATAACTGTTTTCCAAGACCGATGCCATATCCCGTGGACTCGCAGCCCTGTTCAAACTTTTCTCTCTCAGCAACCATCAACTCGCGCTGCTTTTTCCCGCACGCTTTACGAAGGTTGTCTGCCTGAGCAAGCGAATAGCCGGCAAACCGCTGCGCTACACGCATCACGCTCTCTTGATAAATCATCAACCCAAACGTGTCATCAAGAACTTCACGCGCATCTTCATGGAAGAAATCGACCGGCTTGCGCCCGTTCTTCCTGTCGGCGTAATCGTTATGCATATTCTCGCTCATTGGGCCCGGGCGATAGAGCGCCAGCACAGCCGAGACATCTTCAAATGAGTTAGGTGCCATTCGACGAAGCAACTGGCGCATTGGTGGCGATTCAAGCTGGAACACCCCAACGGTGTCACCGCGCGAGAGCAACTCGAACGTCGCAGGGTCGTCTAGGGGGACTGCATCAATATTGAACTCAGGATCAACTGACGACTCAATCATCGCCTGGGTGTCACTGATGACATCCAGGTTTCGAAGACCGAGGAAGTCCATCTTCAACAGCCCAAGTTCTTCAACACCATGCATCTCGTACTGCGTGACGACTGGAGAGTCTTCAGGGGACTTTCCGCTTTCTGGTTTTCGCTGAATCGGAAGGTATTCAGTGACGGGCTCCTTCGTAATCACCACCGCCGCCGCATGGATTCCGTCTGAACGTTTAAGACCCTCTAAACCTTTTGCTACGTCAACAACTTTCTTGACATCATCATCTGACTCGTACATCGCACGAAGCTCTGAGGCCGCTTTATAGCCATCGGCATACTTCTCGTTCTGCTCGAAGCAGTATTTCAACGGCGTGTCGCGCCCCATCACCAATGGGGGCATCGCCTTGGCAACGCGATCACCGACGGCGTACGGGTAACCCAGCACCCTCGCCGCATCACGAACCGCGTTACGAGCTTTGATAGTTCCGAAAGTGATGATCTGAGCAACGTGGTCACGGCCGTATTTCTCAGCCGCGTACCGAATCATTTCGTCGCGATATCTGGAGTCAAAGTCCATGTCGATATCGGGCATTGAAATTCGTGAAGGATTCAAGAACCGCTCAAAGAGAAGGTCGTACTTGATCGGATCAAGATCGGTGATCCACAGGCAGTACGCAACTGCGCAACCTGCCGCCGAACCACGACCAGGTCCAACACGAATACCAGAATCACGTGCATGACGAATGAGATCCCAGGTCACCAAGAAGTACGAAGCGAATCCCATTGAGGCGATGACCTCAAGCTCATACGAGACGCGCTCGACGGCGTTATTTGGCAAGTTCGCGCCCCAGCGCCGCTTAGCTCCCTCCCAGGTGAGGTGTTCGAGATAGGCACGGTCATCTGCGAATCCATCGGGTAGCGGGAAATTCGGCAACAACGCCTCACCAAAGGTGATTTCGACATCAGCCCGCTCTGCAATCCACAGCGTGTTATCGCATGCTTCAGGCACTTCTCGGAACTGCTCTCGCATTTCAACTGCAGGCTTAAGGTAATGCTCATGACCATCAAACTTGAATCGATTTGCGTCGCTCATCAATGAACCGGTCTGAACACACAACAAGGCGTCATGGGCCGCGTGGTCCTCGCGATGGGTGTAGTGCGAGTCGTTCGTTGCCAGCAACGGGGCGCCGATCCGTCGAGCAATTTCAATGAGTTGAGGATTTGTCTGCTTTTGCTCTGGGAGGCCGTGATCCTGCAGTTCGATGAACAAGTTGTCTTTGCCAAAGATGTCCTGCAGGCGGGCCGCTTTCTCAACCGCTCCCGACTCGTCACCACGCAACAACGACTGCAGAACATGACCGCCGAGGCATCCCGTGGTTGCGATCAGACCATCTGAGTAACGCTCGAGCAACTCCCAGTCGATACGGGGCTTGTAGTAGTACCCCTCAAGGAACGCAAGGCTCGATAACTGAATCAAGTTGCGGTAACCGGTTTGGTTCTCCGCAAGCAACGTGAGGTGGTAGTACAGCTTCTGCCCGGCCTCAGTGTCGCCGCCCGAATCATCAAGGCGCCCACGTCGCGTTGGTCGCTCATGCCGACTGTCGTGAGCCATGTAGGCCTCGGTACCGATAATCGGTTTGATTCCGCGATTTCGGCACTCCTTGTAGAACTCGAGCGTGCCGTACATGTTGCCGTGATCAGTAATGCCAATCGCTGGCTGCCCATCTGCAACTGCCGTCGCTACAAGTTCATCGAGCCGCGCCGCCCCATCAAGCATCGAGAACTCGGTATGAACATGCAGGTGGGTAAATGAATCGGTCACGTGGTCGAATGAAAGTGTTAGGTGAAATCTGTCGGCGGACTACGCCTGAATTACAGGCGTGTGATCTTTCGACTGTACCAGAGCGTCGCCGAAGACCAGTGCAGGAAAATTACAGATACGTCCCGGTTTGGGTGCCTGAGCTCCCGCCATTTGAGGGCAACTGACGCATCTGCTCGAACTGTTGCTTCGCCGCCACCTGCTGAGCGAATAACGCCGCTTGGATTCCATGGAACAGTCCTTCGAGCCAACCAACGAGTTGGGCTTGGGCGACGCGTAATTCGGCCTCGCTCGGAATGCCATCTCCGTCGAACGGAAGCGCAATCATCTTCAGCTCCTCTTGCAGGTCAGGTGACAGCGCCTCGGAAAGTTCGATTACTGACCGCTCGTAGATTTCTGCGAGTCGCTCTCGGCTCGCCTCATCAAGCGGTGCCTGGCGAACCTCATCGAGCAATTGCTTCACCATCGATCCGATACGAAGCACCTTGCCGGGCTCGGTGATGGCGCCTTCGATCTCGCTGTTCAGCGTCTCGTTGTCGTCGACAACCTCTGGACGTTCTACGTCGCTGTCAGCCATGACAAATACCCTTTCAACAGTTTCGGCGGCACTTTTGCATCGCGTGTTCCACACGCCTGTTGGCAATTCTACCGAAGGCCATGACCTGCGATTAATGGAACAAGCATCTCTTCTTCCGTCAACGAGCCGTGCCGACAAATCAACTCAAACGGACCGGAGTCTGCAGCTTCAAACAAACTGACTGGCTCAAACGGCGCAACGACAACATCTCCCAGTCGAGCCAACATTGGTGTGGAAAAACGAGGGCCGAACCAATCGTCGTCAATGACCTCCGAACGGCGCCTTACCCATCCGATGTGACCAAATTCTTCGCGTGCGGCGTCAAAAAGCTCACTTTCAGCTCCTGGCCGAGAATGGAACCAGCGCATCCGCCCCTCACCAGATTGAAGTTCGACCAAACGAAGAAGTTCATCGCTCGGATACACCAACCGATCCCCAACCTCGACTTGCCCATGATCAGCCGTGACCAAGACGACAGCATCACTCGGCAATCGCTGGAGCAGATCACCAATCATGTGATCGGCGGCCGCAAGTTCGGCATCGTAGAACTCTCCGAAGCCACGTTCATGAGCGATCTTGTCGATCCCCGGGTAATACGCATGAACAAATGAGGCACCACCGGCAACAAGTTCAGCAACCACTACCGGCAACGAGGACAACGCTCGATAACCATGCGGAATTCCTCCGTACAAATGAGCATCAGAGAATGAGGATCCGATCAGTTCTTGGCTCGTCACGTAGGGCACACGCTGGCCGCAGAATGCGCGAGCAGGCTGAAACTCTCTCGGAGAGACATCGTGTCGGCGATTTCCCGCGTCTGTCGCCCAGCGCAACATGTTGGTGACCGCACCTCTCATCAACATTCGATATCCGAGTACACCGTGTTCAGCGGGTGTGAGACCAGTGGCGATTGATGTCAACGCCGTCGCCGTTGTGCTTGGTGCCACGGTCGTGATTGGACCTCCAACCAACGAACTAAGGTTCGGCGTCAATTCTTGACGCTCGGCAAGTTGCTTCCAGCCGAGACCATCAAGCACGACGAGCACGACAGCAGAGGCGCCGGCAGCGATCTGAGGCACCCAATTCGGGATTGGAGCACCACCCAGGAACGCCGGAATGATGCCGGCAACGTTTGCGCCTTGGTACTCAGGCAAACAGGGCATCGGCGAGGAGCCTCCCTCAGCAAGAACTTCTTGCGATGTTTCCTCCACACCCATTCCTATAGTTCACCAGTAGACGCGGCTAACACCAACTTGGCAGAGCAACGCTCACCAATCTTCTCGTTGCAACCGCTTGGAGCCACCGAAGACACCTACGGCGGCCTACGATGAGGTTGTGCGCGTTTCAACCAGAGGTGACTATGCCTGCCGAGCATTGCTGTCGCTTGCGTTGAGAACCAACGATGCCGGCCCGACCTCGGTCCGCGATATCGCAGAGCGAACCGGTCTCCCACAGCCATATCTCGAACAAATTTTGCTCGCTTTAAAAGGGGCTGGGCTTGTCCGATCGAAGCGCGGTGTCGGCGGCGGCTACGTACTGGCGCGACAACCGTCTGAAATACGACTCTCAGAAATTTTGTCAGCGGTCGATGGGCCAATCACCCTCGGCGACTTCGGAGAACCGCACACTGACGGCGCATGCGACCACGAAGGCCAGTGCGTGTTGCTTTCAATCTGGAATGCGGCGGGTGATGTCATGCGATCACACCTCGACGGTTACACCCTTGACGCAATTGTCAACATGGCATCTGGCGAAACACCCTGGCCTCTAGCCAGCCGGTGAGTCGTCGACAAGTGGTTGAAGACCACTGAGCATCGTGTTTAGGTCTTCGGCAAGTTCGCTTGAAAATGACACTCGCTCCCCGTCACCGGGATGATCGAACTCAAGTCGGGCCGCGTGAAGAAATGGACGCTCCATTCCAAGCGTCGGCCGCCGCTGCCCGTACCACGGGTCGCCAATAAGCGGATGACCGATTGACGAGAGGTGAACTCGTATTTGATGAGTCCGACCGGTCTCAAGCGAACACTCAAGCAATGCGCAGTCAACCGGTTCTGAATAGTGTTCGATGACTTGGTATTCCGTGCGTGAGTCACGCCCGTCCGCTACCACCGCCATTTTCAAAGGATCGCGGCGAGACCTGCCGATCGGAGCATCAATGACGCCGTGCAACGCCGTGGGATGTCCCCATACGAGAGCGCGATACATACGAGTGGCAGAGTGATCAGCAAATTGGGGAACTAGCGCCTCATACGACTGCTGCGTTCGCGCCACGACGAGCAAGCCCGTGCTACCGGCGTCAAGTCGGTGAACAATCCCAGGTCGATGGGACTCACCCACCTCCGAAATCTCAGGAAACTGAGCGAGCAAACCATTTACAAGAGTCCCCGCATCATTGCCCGCACCAGGGTGGACGACGAGGCCAGCTTGCTTATCGACGACGATAATGTAGTCGTCCGCATGAACGACAGACACCACCACCCCTGGGTCTGGATCAGGCAGTTTTTCACCTGGGATTTGGGAAGGGTCGACAGACACCTCTTGGCCTTCAGACAGCCTCAATTTGCCACTGGTTTCCACTACTCCGTCGACAAGCACAGTTCCACGTTCGACAAGATCGGCGGCAACAGACCGCGACACGTCAAGAATGAATGCGACGATTCGGTCAACTCGCTCGCCGTCGAGCGCACTCGGAACTACCTCAACCAGCATCGATTACTCCCCGGTCGCCCGAGCTCGTCGGCCATCTGAGAGAACTGATAACACGAGCAATGCCGCACCCACGTTGATTGAAATATCTGCGACATTGAATACCGGAAACCATCCGAAATCGATGAAGTCAACGACCGATCCACGAAGAAACCCAGGGGATCGGAACAACCGGTCGAGCAGATTTCCACTTGCGCCGCCGACAAGAACCCCAATCGCTAGTCGATTGATCAGACGAGGCTGTCGGGACAGAGACTTTGCAAGGAATAACACCACCACAAAGGCCCCGATCGCGATGACTGGCCCAAATGAAGAACCAGCACCAAATGCCATGCCCGAATTGAACGTGAGGCGGAATTTCAAGGTCCACACAACGTCGACGGCCCCATCTGCTAGGCGGCTAACGGCAAGTTGTTTGGTGATCTGATCAAACGCGATAACAAACGCAGCGAGTGCCCAAGAAATGATGTGCTCCGAACGCTGCGCCTTTGAGGTCATCGACGGCCGATCCCGCCGACCTTCTCCTCGACGAGTTCTCTCGCCCATGGAATTGCTTCCAGGCGAAGTCGTGGAATTGGCTTCATCGACAGCACCGAGTAGCCGTAGGTTCCCACTTCCATTCGGGCAAGCGCCTCATCGATCTCAACAACCGACTCTCGGGCCTGAGCGCTAAGGGCGAGATCACGCTGTCGCTCAACCACCATGGTGTCGCCCTCGCCACCCTCGTCATCGAACTGCACATCGCCCATCTCGGCTTCTTCAATCAGGCTTGTGGCCTCTGCATCGAGCTGGTCGGCTTGGCCGATCAGGCGGGCTCGCTCTGCAATGAGAAGATCGCGTTGCGACTTCAAAAACTTCACATCGAAGTCTTTGGTGTACGCAATGCCGTCCTTGGTACGTCCGCGAACTTTCGGAGCTTCTGGTGCAGCCTTCTTAGCTGGTGCAGCTTTCTTAGCTGGTGCAGCTTTCTTCGCTGGAGCAGCTTTCTTAGCTGGAGCAGCTTTCTTCGCTGGAGCAGCTTTCTTCGCTGGAGCAGCTTTCTTCGCTGGAGCAGCTTTCTTCG
>JBMTDQ010000044.1:0-16355 GCA_049432165.1 Ilumatobacteraceae bacterium | reverse complement strand
CCAAGGAACTCGATGAAGAATCGGACACCGCATCCAAGGAACTCGATGAAGAATCGGACACCGCATCCAAGGAACTCGATGAAGAATCTGACACCGCATCCAACGAACTCGACGAGTCAGACGAGCACCCAACCGCTGCCAAGAGCATCGCGGTGATAGAGAAAACATGCCAAAATTTCCGCATTAGCCCCCCAATTGACGAGATTGGAATCTCGGTCGCCCCAGTATAGGCATACAGATAATCGTCCTGATACGAGAACACCCTTGTGTTGAATCTCAGATATTGATGCGATTGGTTAGGACATTCTCAAGCACTCGTGCCGACGACTCGGGCTTCGCCGACCAGCGAGGAGTGCTGCCATCGTTGTCGAGTGCTTGGCGAGGCGGCGTTCAGCCTCTTCGCGGATTTGGTCCGGTGTCATCGGTGATACCTCCGTGGTAGACCGAGAACCGTGATCGCTGGGGGTTTTCGCGCAACCAGGGAGAGGCCGGATTCTGGCCTCGTGTCGATGGTCCAAATATCAGGACGGTCCAATGTCCACTTCTGGCCACCTCAGTCCACCTTGCCCGATGCCAAGGCGGGATTTGGCCCATTGTTTGCAGGGGTTTCCCGCAGCACCCTGGCGGAGCAGGAACTCGACCAAATCCCTGATAAGGATGAGGTCACAAGTTCGATTCTTGTTAGCCCCACTAGAACCTCCGCTTCGGCGGGGGTTTTGTTGTTTTGGGGTGCGGTTAGCGAAGCGATTCAAACCCGTATGCACTGCTTCGTTATTCGCGGTGGAATCAGTCCTCGGTGGGACCATTGTTTGAGCTCTAAATAATTTTTCTAAAAAGTGTGAGATTTATGTCAGTTGGTCCTCTTGACAGTTGTGCGGCACAAACGCCACACCCTGAACGAGGAGAATCCAATGAAAAAGTTTCACATCACCACCGCAATCGCTTTCACTGCACTCGGACTTGGTCTGAGCGCTGGGTCGGCAGCAGCAACCGATGGGCCAACCTGCTACTCATACTGGAACGGCCAGCGACTTCAGAGGCCATGTACCGCTGAGGAAATTTCCCAATATGAGGCGCAGCAGCAAGAGATGTCCAATGACGAGACAGTTGCTGAGGAAGAATGCTTCTTTGAATGGAATGGAATTCAGTTGCCAAGGCTGTGTCCTGAAGACGAAGGGGCAGTCAGCGAATCGGACGGTCCGATCATTGGCGATTGGGACTTTGAACCAATTGTTCCAACGATTCCCAACCTTGGGATAACCCCAGGATCTGGGTCGAGCTCGCCCGCAGAGGAGCCCACTGAGGAAGGTGCTCCAGATGTATCTGGCGATGTTGATGAGTCGGGTTCCTCGGTCGAGCCTGTTGATGACGCAGCCGCAGCAGATGATTCAACTCGTGACGAGGGCGAAGTGGTGGAGACTCCAGTTGCACAGCCCGTCAGCGAACAAGCAGTCGTCGTTCAGGATCAGCAATCTGGAGCAACGGTTCCAAGCGAGGCGCCAGAGGCAACTCATTCAACGTCATCGAACAATTCTGCTGTCGGAGTGAATGTTGCGGTCCCTGAACAGCCTGCGACAACGACCAACAACGAGGCAGATGTGATGAGTCCAGTAAGCCTTGAAGAGAATCGGGGTGTGCAGATCTCGACCGTGTCTGACAACAACGTGGAGACGAATGCCATCTCATTCCAGAAAATTGACACACACCTCCCATCTGCTCAGGCAGTTGACTACACGGGCACGCCAATTGGCCTGGAGTCAGCAAGCGCAACCGATGTCTCAACGGTGGACAACCGCAATGTGGTCGAGGCGGATGTGTACTCGCCAGAAGCCTTGGGGACAGATGCAGACACAGCGGAGGGTGGAGTGTTTAACCTCCTGCTCGCTCTGGGACTTCTTACCCTCGGTGCCGGTGGGGCAACCGCACTTGTCGTGAAGACTCGCCGAGATCGCTGGTAATCCAACGGCCCCTTCTCCGCCCGTCGGCCCTCAATGCGGCCCGACGGGCGTTCAGGGTTTTCAGGAACTTCTTACGTTGCAGTTGCATTGCTGATTGACATCTGAATTTGAGCGGCAGAATAGGGGAATGCGGTTTGCTCGGCGAATCATCTCTGCTCTCATCATGACGATTGCTGCGGCCGGTGCTATTCGAGTAAAGGGACGCGGTGGAACTCCACCCCGCCACGGTGGGTGGCGACCAGTTCGCATCCCACCCACTGAAAGCGAAACTGAATGACGATCTGGCTTACAGGGCAGGGCGTCGTTGGGCAGCGTCTCATCCAACAATGCAGTTCGCAGGAGATCTCGCTCACGAATCCTCGTCGCGACCCGCTCCCAGATATCCATCCAGGTGACATCGTTGTCCTCGCGTACCCGGGGCGCCATCGAGCGGTCGTGGAACATGCGGGGCAGCACGGAGCCTCGGTGATCGTGCTTGCCGACGACCTCGATGACACCCAACAACTCTTCGAACTCGATTCCCTGTTCACATCTCAGCAGTCGAGCCTTGTTGTGGGCGCCGCAATGTCACCGGGACTTTCCGGACTCATTGCACGTCACCTCGCTGGTCGACTGCATCGAGTAGACGAATTGCATATTGCGATGCACGGAACAGCCGGCCCCGCATGCGCCCGAGTTCACCACAAGTCGTTGAGCGGCCGTGCTCCAGGCCTTATGGATGGCGAATGGAAAGAGTTTCATGGCGGTTCTGGTCGAGAACTGTGCTGGTTTCCGGAGCCAATCGGTGCCGTCGACTGTTACCGAGCAGAGTCACCACTACCAGTCTTGTTACACCGAGCTTTTCCTGAGGCGCGCCGTATTTCCTCCCGGCGATCAGCAACACGCCGCGACCGACTCACCGCTCGACTACCAATGCTGCGTCCTCCGCATGCGGAAGGCGGAGTGGGAGCACTTCGTGTCGAGGTGCGAGGTGCAACCGCCGATGGCGCTCGAGAAACGTTGGTCATGGGCATCGCAGAACTGGTCGGATCAGCCTCAGCCGCAGTGGTCGCCGCAATGATTACTGAACTCACCAACAAGGGGCTTCCGACAGGAGTTGTCATTCCTGGTGCTCAAGAATTGCCAACTCACCGTCTGCTACACCACGTACAAGAACACGGCGTGCGAATTCAAGAATTTACTGGTCAGCCCTCAGACTGAAGCGACGATTCAGCAACTTCGTTGCTCTGATCGCTGTTCATCCGTGATTCAAGGCGCTCAACAGCCGCCGTGAGTGCAGCGAGTTGCTCGCGCAACTCTTCGCCAGTGACAACATCAGCTAACGCCAAGCGAACACCAGCAATTTCACGGGCCAAGAATTCGGTGTCAGCCTGAGTGCGCTCAGCGACCTGGCGATCAATTTCAGCAGCAGCCCGGTCGCGTCGCTCTTGGCGATTCTGGGCGAGAAGGATCAGCGGCGCAGCGTATGAGGCTTGCAGAGAAAGCACCAAGGTGAGTAGCACCAATCCACGACCCCACGGGTCAAACTGCCAATTTGCCGGCGGCAAGATATTGAAGAGCAACCAGACAATGATGACGATGGTTTGCCAGACGAGGTAGCGCGCAGTGCCAAGGAGCATTGCGATTGACTCGCTGAACTTGCCAAAGGCATCAGCGTCATACGACACGTCAAGGCGGCGCCGACGGCGAGGCTGTGAAAGATCGTTCCGGCGCTTCATGGCGTCACCATGGGTTGAACAGGGGTGGTCCGGCGGCGCTGACGAAGACGCCAGTCAACTCCGAGTAGGCGGTCGACAACGTCATCTACAGCAACGGCACCAAGCAGGCGCCCGGCCTCATCAAGGACAGGAAGAGCCATCAGGTTGTAGTAAGCGAATTGCTCGTGAACTTCTTGCTCGGGAGTGTTGGGAGTCGTCGTTGGAATATTCCGCAGGCAACGTCCGAGTTCCATGCCCGGCGGTTCCCGTAGTAGTCGTTGGGCGTATACAACACCGAGATAACGGCCAGTGGGCGGCATGAACGGGGCCTGACAGATAAATACCTGGCTCGCAATGGCTTGAGTCCAGTCAGGGTCACGCAACTGGGCGAGCGCCTGAGCAACAGTGTCGTCAGGTCCCAAAATGATGATGCCTGGTGTCATCAAACCACCAGCGGTGCGCTCGTCGTATGAGAGCAGACGCGTCAACACCTCGGCATCTTCGTCATCCATTGCTTCAAGGACGGCCTCGCGCTGCTGATCAGGCATTTCTGACAGCAGGTCGGTGAGGTCGTCGTACTCCATCTCTTCTAACACGCCAACAAGTCGATCAAGGTCGAGACCCTCAATGAGGCGGAGCTGCTCGTCTTCCGGCAATTCCTCAAGGAGGTCTGCCAAACGCTCGTCATCCATCGCCTCGGCTAATTGCCGACGCTGAGAATGGGGAAGCGCCCGAACAACAACAGCAACGTCAGATGGGTGCATGTCGCGCAGGCGTGCCGCCTCAGCCGCCATGGCGGTGTGAGCGTTAAACAGTTGTTGAACTTCACGCCAATCAACGAGTCGATAACTCGGCCGCGGCTTCAACACCTGTCGTCGAACCAGACGAACCGTCGAAACTTCCCACCAGTCGCTCACATCGTCAGACTTGTGTTCAAGGCCGACGTCGCTGACCGATTCACCAGACGCAATTGCGCGATCAATGATTTCTGCACCGATAAGTGTTTCACCAGCGCGCCGCCTGAACGGATGCAGGTCGACGTCCCACGAACGGAGCTGGGCGCCTCCGCTATCGAGTTGGCCAATTCGAGCCCAATTCACAAAGATTCGACGGCGCTGACTGTTCGCCACAAAGCCGACGACGCGCGGCGCTTTACCCGGGCGTCCGGGTACGACAACAATGTCCTCAATACGGCCGATCTGAGCGCCACCCGCATCAAGGAGCGGAAGCCGCGTCACTCGGAAGGCATAAATCACGTCGCCCGCCATGGGGCGAAGGTTACCCGTGTTCGAGCACTAGAGCCTTGACACCTCAACCAAGGTGTCATAGAAGGCCACTCCGCCACCCCAGTCAGTGAGGGTGTCATTGGTGAGACTGTTCGCTACTCCGCCGTCGCGATGGTGCTGTTCCCACCATCCCCAAGGTACAACGACGACTCCTGGTCGAACCCGAGATGAGATACGCACCGGTAGGTCGAGTGACCCACGATCGTTAAATACTCGAACACGATCACCATCGTTGAGTGAGCGCTGTCGGGCGTCATGTTCATCGATTTCTACGAATGGCCCATCTTCGGCGCCACCATGGGTATCCATGTGGCTGTAACCGGAGTTCAAGAATCTGAGATGTCGCTTTGAGGTCATCAACTGCAATGGGAATCGATCTGCCAACGGCCCTCCAGGACCCTCCTTCGGAGCATGAAATTCAGGCAACCGCGGCTGCCCCATCTGCTCGAGACGGTCGCTCACAAACTCGACACGACCTGATGCTGTGGCGAACTCACCTGAGCCAAATGGCCGACCATCTTCCGGGTACGGAACTCGAAGGTGATGCTGTTCTCGCAATTCGTCAAGATCAATAGTTGGAAGCGTGTCTCGAAGCATGGTGAGATCGTCATCAAACAGTGAGGGCTCGGTGAGGCCCATTGCTGCCGACAACCGGCGGAAGAACTCTGGATTTGAGACCGACTCACCCACCGGCTCGATTGCTGGTTCGTTCCATCCGAGATACAAGTGCCCCCAGGCCGGTGTGACATCAACCGATTCGATTTGCGTTGTCGCAGGGAACACATAATCGGCGTACTTTGCTGAGTCGGTCATGAACTGCTCATGAACAATGGTGAGCAAGTCGTCGCGCACCATTCCCTGTTTGATGAGTTCGGCATTTGGAACACTCACCAACGGATTGACATTCCACATGATGATCGCTCGCACCGGCGGATCAGTATCGGTCAAGATTTCGCCGAGACGACTCATGTTGAGGGTCCGTGGACTACGACCGGCAAGAAGATCGGGACGTGCAAGCGCTGCCTCGTCGACGACCGATCCGTGCCAGATGCCGACACTGCGCGCAATTCCGCCACCGCGATGCTTCCAAGCCCCGATGAGTGCTGGAAGGCATGCAATGGTTCGGAAAAACATGGCTCCGTTCTCGTGGTGCTCAGCACCAACGAGCGTGCGTATGACCGCCGGTCCGATGGTTGCGTAGTCGTGAGCAAATCTCTCGATGTCGTCGACGCTGAGCCCGGTGATGGAAGCGGCCCACTCAGGCGTATGTGTAGCGACGTGTGACGCGAGTTCCTCAAACCCGAGGGTGTGTTCGTTCACCCATTCATGGTCAACAAGATCATCACGAATGATGATGTGCATCACAGCCAGCATCAAGGCAATGTCGGTACCCGGAAGTGGCTGCAAGAAGTAATCATCTACGCCGTCAGCGGCGTCGGCAGTAATCGTTTTGATGGGGTCGATGACGATAAGTCGTGCACCTGCCGCTCGGGCGCGCTCAATCGTTGGCCACAAGTGGCGGTTGGTGAGGCGAGTGTTGGTGCCCCACAACACGATGAGTCGGGAGTGCTCAATGTCCATTGGGTCGAGGCTGTTGCCATTTCCATTGGTCATCGACAGTCCAGCCCCGACGGTCGGGCCACAAATATTTCGGAGCAATCTGCTTGCACCAATGTGATTGAAGAATCGCGACGAGATGCCTTGAAGTGAGAGCAACGACTGGTTACCGGCATCACTGAAGGGGAGGATTGATTCTCCGCCATAGGTGTTGACAAGGTCAACCAACTGTTGCCCAACGTCAGCGAGAGCAATTTCCCATGACACTGGCTCGAACTCGCCACTTCCCTTTGGCCCAACGCGTCGCAGCGGAGTGAGAATTCGATCCGGGTGATACACCCGGTCGAGGTATCGGTTCACCTTTGGGCATAGTTCGCCTGCTGAATACGGATGTGCGTTATCTCCCCGAAGACGTACCGCTACACCACGTTCATCGGTGTCAACGACCCACCCACAGGTATCCGGACAATCGTGATGACACACACCATGAACGGTTCGTGTGCCAGACGGCTTCTCGGTAATCGACATCGGCTCATCGTAGGTGCTCTCACACCAGTACTGTCAATGGTGTGAGCAATACACGGAGCCGCGTAGTGAGTAACTGGGCCGGGAACCAGCGTTGTCTACCTGACGCTGTTCATCAGCCGCGTTCAACTGACGAGGTTGCTCGCATCGTCCAAATCGCCCATGAATCTGGACAACGCGTGAAGGTCATCGGAGCGGGACATTCCTTTACGGCGACTGCGATGACAGACGGTGTGATGTTGCGCCTCGACAACATGCAACAGATCATTCATGTTGATTCAGAATCTCGACGGGTTCACGTGCAAGCCGGTGCGAAGTTGCACGACTTGTGTCGAGAACTTCACGAGTACGGGCTTGCTCTTCCAAACCTGGGTGACATTGACGTGCAGAGCGTCGCTGGAGCGATCTCGACAGCCACCCACGGAACCGGAATTGCTCTCGGCAATCTCGCAACAAATGTCGTTGCGATGACGATCGTTGACGGAACCGGTCGAATAGTTCAACTTGATGAGGGCGACCCACGTATCTCAATTGCTGCAGTTGGGGTTGGCGCTCTTGGGATTGTGTGTGAAGTTGTCTTGCAGTGCGTTCCCTCGTTTCGACTGCATGCCCACGAGACCATCGAATCGATCGACGATGTGTTGTCAGATGTTCCTGGTTTTGCTGAGAGCGCGGATCACGCCGAATTTTTTTGGATGCCCGGGGCGCGCCGTTGCCAGGTGAAACGCAATCAACGAACAACCGATGACATTCAGCGCCCAGGCAAATTGGCCGTCGTTCGAGACAAGTATGTGGCGGAGAATGTTGCCTTTGGATTGGTGTGCCGTGTTGGCCGGCGCTGGCCGACCCTTGCACCTCGGATTGCAAAACTTGTTTCGTCGTCGGTTTCGGAACGAGACCTCATTGACGATTCGTTCAGGGTGTTCGCAAGTCCACGTCTCGTTCGATTCGTTGAAATGGAGTACGGCATTCCGTTGGAATGTCTCCCGGAGGCGGTCGAACGTGTTCGTGAGGTGACTCGCCGTCTGAGTTTCCCAAGTCTGTTTCCCATCGAAGTTCGGGTCTCAGCAGCCGATGACATTGCGATGTCCACGGGGTTTGGGCGAACAAATGGATGGATAGCTGTCCATCAATATGTGGGAGCGCCATACGAGTCATACTTCCAGCAGGTGGCGGACATCATGGATTCATACGGTGGCCGACCACATTGGGGAAAAATGCATTATCTCAATGCATCGCAACTTTCGGAGCGGTATCCCCGCTGGGGAGAGTTTCAGGATCTTCGATCAGCACTCGATCCTGATGGAACGTTCCGAAATGAATACCTTGACCGAGTGCTTGGCATACCCGACGCTGGGTGATCGCGCGCCGACGCGCGCTGGTCGCGTAGGGTTTTCGCGTGGCGGAACGCCGACGTACTTCAACATCTGATTTCGGCGCTGGTCGGCGTGAATCCCACGACGCATCTGGGTTCTACGACCGCTTTGAAGCCCCTGTGTTGAGTGCCGACGAGGAAGTTGCCGCCCCATCAGAACACAAAGAACTATTCGTCTGCGGTGACGCACGCGATCTCTCGATGGTCGCAACATCTTCGGTGGCTCTCGTTGTCACATCACCGCCGTATTTCGCTGGCAAGCAGTACGAAAACGAATTGGAACGCGACGGTATTCCGGCGTCGTACCTCGAATATCTCAACATGTTGACAGATGTCTTTTCGGAATGTGTGCGGGTACTCGAGCCAGGGGGACGCATTGCCGTCAATGTCGCGAATCTTGGTCGACGCCCATATCGGAGCCTCTCAGCCGATGTCATCACCATTCTTCAAGATCGTCTCGGGTTATTGCTGCGCGGCGAGGTTGTCTGGCGGAAAGGGGCAGGAGCGAGCGGCTCTTGTGCATGGGGTTCATTCCGTCAGCCATCAAATCCTGTCCTTCGAGACCTCACCGAACGCGTGATCATTGCGTCGAAAGGCCGGTTCCAACGTGCGGTGAGCCGCTCGCAACGTGAACGTCGTGGCCTGCCATATGAGGCAACGATCACGGCGGAAGATTTCATGGCGAACACGCTTGATGTCTGGACCCTTCCAACTGAAAGTGCCCGACGTATCGGGCACCCAGCACCATTTCCCATCGAACTGCCTTCGCGACTCATCGAGTTGTACACCTATCGCGGCGATGTGGTCTTAGACCCGTTTATGGGTTCAGGCTCGACGCTTGTTGCGGCTAAGCAACTTGGGCGACAATTTGTCGGCGTCGACCTCGATGAGAACTATGTGGCCCTTGCACGGCAGCGCGTCGCTGATGAGGGCATTGCGAGTGACGTGTACGACGAGGGCCGTGCTGGTCGAGATGTCATTGAACGTGTGCTTGTCTCAGCAGGGTTCGATGAGGTCAATGAGAAGCGGCTGTCTGGAACCGGGCTCAGCGTGATGACGGCAAACAGCGGCGGTGATCAAGTCATCGTTGAACAAGGTGGTGCATTTAGCCGTGAGCGACCCGGGTTGTCGAACGGGGAATCACTGTGGCGATTACTAGGCCGAGCAGCAGTCATTTCTGGTGTTGGTGAGCGAGTGGTCGCGGTGACCCCGGCTCTTCCAAAGCGACGTTCTGAAAATGATCTAGCGCTCCGGGCGGTTGGACCTCGAGTCCTCTTTGATGTGATTGACCTATCAGATACTGCTGCGTGTGATCGTCTCGCAATGTATGCACACGGTCAACGGTCTCCCCTAGAAGGATTCTGGACCTCAGACGACATCGCCAAGTACTGAGCTAGCACCGCTCAAGATCAATGCCGTTGGCGAAACCATCAGCCTGTTGAGAGGCAAGAAGGCTTCCGCCGGCAATCGGGTCGATCGCCCACGAACGTGTTGACGATGTTCGACTTCGTGACCACACGACGCCAACCCCTTCGCCGTCGACAACGATGAGCGCTCCGGAGTCGCCACGGTTGATGGCACCTTCAAGTTCGTACCCGGGTCGCACGACTGAACCCTCGAGGTAGATGTCTTCAGTGGTGATGCTGACCGAGCGTTTCACGACGATCGGTAATCGAACGATCTCGCCTCTTCGTTCGACGCTGATGGTTCCTGTGATGGGAAGTGCAGTTGATCGAAGCGATTGTTGGCCGAGTGGGACGACCGATGGGTGAGGTTTTGTCACTTCGACAATGGCAAGGTCGTTATTCGGATCGAACGCAATGATTGACGCTGAAGAAACGCCTGAACTGCCATCGACCATCACGCTGCTTGCACCGGCGAGAGTGTGAGCCGAGGTGAGGATCAGGTTCGGCGTAATGAAGGTTCCTATTCCCTCACCAAGTGTGTTGCGACAACCGGTAGCCGTCACTTTGACGGTCGCATTCACAACAGAATCGATGTCGTTGTCATCTGGTTGGAGAGCAGCGAATCCGAGAAGGGCGATTAACAATGCTGCAGGGGCGCACCACCCAAGAGCCCGAATGAGGTGTTGGCCGAACGTTCTCATCGTTAGAGCTCTTTTGACATCCACACCGAGTCGTCCTCGGCGAACCCGAGACGCCGGTATAGCGACCGTGCACGCTCGTTTTCTTTTTCGGTTTCAAGAAATATTCGCCGCACCCCAAGCTCAACGCAACGGTGTTCAACGGCCACCACGAGTTGACGACCAATTCCCTCACTTTGTCGTTGAACGAAGAGTTCGTCAAGCACATAATCAGCGCCACCGATTTCAATCGACCAGCCAGTCGAGACAGCGGCATAACCAACGAGGGTCCCCTGTTCGTCACAGGCGACCAGCATGAACCCATTCGAACTGTCGTTGAGTAGTCCGGCCACCCCACTCCGAATGAGATCTTCGTTCACGGTATGACCGTCTGAATTGCAGTACTCCACGCATAACGGAACAAGACCTTCAAGGTCCGACTGTGCCGCTTGCCGGATGGTGATACTCACGAGTTCGAGATTACGGGTCGATTGACCCGGCAACGAGCACGAAGAGATCATCTCCGGTGTCGAGAGGACGCACAGACGCAAGAGTTCCACCTGTAAGTGCTGCGGAGAGGTCTGAGACATTGACAAGCACGGGCCCGGTATCGCTCGAGAGCACCACAGCGCTTGCATCTGGGGCGAGGGCCAGCACACGCCGGCCAGAAAGGTTGACCATTTCGAATTCGCCTGCAAGAACGCTTGACTGATCGTCGGTTCGTACCCCGGTGACAAGACAGCCATCATCACTTCGTGCGATACCCGATATTCCGGTGACTTCGGTGAGCTCTCGTCCGGTCAACAGGCTGACGAGTCTGCTGACCCCGTCAGCGTGAACGATGGAGCAACGACTCAACATGGTGAGCGGTTCCTCGCTCATCTGGTCGGCAGCTGACCATCGACCACGAATTCCACCGGAAAGATCGATGATGAATGCGGTGTGATCTGATCGCACCCACAGTCGACTGCCTCCGCCAACAGTTGTCACCGAGTTAATTGATTCACCTTCCGGCAACTCGAGGCCCCCCAGGTCTTCAAGGTCGTTGGAGGTTCGAGTGACTCGCATCACCCGACCATCGCGAGTGACGAACACGAAACGTTCACCATCGGCGGTGATTGCGCCACCGCGCACCGCAGGCGTACTGATCGTGCGAATGCGATCGCCGTTCGGGTCAAACAGTCCGATTTCTGCGCGATCGCCAACCGTCTGACTAGTGACAACGAGGCGTGGGTGGACCGACAGGGCGAGATCGGGGAGATACACCGGCTCGCTTGAAGAGGGTGTGACAAGGACGGTCTGGAAGTTGACCGTGTCGGCAATCGCAAACAATGTGCCTGTTGAGTCGTGACGAATATCTGACGGGAAGTACCGAGGGTTTGGCTCATTGGTCAACATGCCAAGATCCAAGACAACAGGTCGAGACTCGGCGACGTCGGTCACTATGACGAGATTGCCTCCGCCGTCATCACCAACCACAACACTGAGATCATCCGTTGTTGAAAGCGAGCGAACACGATGACCTCGTGGGATGTCAATTGTTGTCGGCAATAGGTCGAACGGTTCGATGACCACCTGATTCGGAAGAACAACTGCGACTGCGCCACCGCCGTCCAACACACCTGAGATACGAGGGCCGTGGTTTGCAGTTGCTGCAATATTGAGATCGCTGTGGCGAAGTGTGAGTTCGCCAGTCACTTGATCAGCGGTGACGATTGATGTCCAACTCACTGGTTCAGGAACTACATCACGTTCGCGCTCGATCCATTGAAATCCGCCGACAAGAATTGCACCCAGTATTGCGACGGCGATGACGGTTCCGAGCATTTTTCCTGCGTTGGGATTCTGGCGATGTGCTTCGCCAGGTTCGTCGTCATGTTCGGATCGGAACACGGTGGGGTCGTCAGGATTCGCAGAGGCGATGTCGTCGACATCGTCGGTGTGTTGCTGCGAAGAACGACGGAGCACGTCTATGAGCGTACGTGCCCCGTAGGGTGATCTCTTGTGACGTGGTGGGAAATGTTGTTACTCGCTGGCGGCGGGGTTCTTGCAGGCATTATCAATACGGTTGCCGGCGGAGGTTCAATGCTGACGGTCCCGTTATTGGTGTTGGCAGGTGTACCCGGCAATAGCGCTAATGGCTCGAATCGACTTGGCATTCTCACATCGACGGCATCAGCGACAGTTGCCTTTCGCCGTCTCGGAGTGGATGGATTATCGAAGGCAATTCCAGTTCTTGCCCCCACACTTGTTGGTTCACTCATCGGCTCATTGACGATCAGCCGGCTTCCAGATCGAGCATTCGAAATTGTCTTCGGAGTGCTGATGATTCCGTTGATCGTGTTGACCGTCCGCAAGCCAACCGCTCGTGACGGTGTTGAACCATGGCCAACATGGCTGACCGTGGTTGTGTTCGTGTTGATTGGGGCGTTCGGTGGAGCGTTTCAGGCAGGTATCGGGTTGGTGCTTCTTGCGGCGCTCACTCGAGCCGGGTTTGACCTTGTCACTGCGAACAGCGTGAAGATGGTGGTGTCATTAACTGTCACAGTGATTGCTCTGCCGGTGTTTTTGCTGTCGGGAAACATCGTTTGGTTGCCGGCAATCGTCCTTGCAGCAGGGTTCTTCGTTGGTGGATGGTGTGGTGCGCAAGTTGCCGTGCGTGGTGGAGAGAAATTGATTCGTATGGCGATGGTTGCGGCAGCGATCGTGCTCTCGGGTCGCCTGATTGGGTTGTACTGAGTTCGGTACCATCAAGTAATGGACTTCACCTGCCCAAGATGCGAGACATCGGTATCTGCAGATTTTTACGGACCGTGCGAGTCATGTCGGGCAGCGCTGCGATCGAAATTTGTTGCGGTGCGCGGTGAT
Source organism: Ilumatobacteraceae bacterium (assembly GCA_049432165.1). Classification (GTDB taxonomy): domain Bacteria; phylum Actinomycetota; class Acidimicrobiia; order Acidimicrobiales; family Ilumatobacteraceae; genus Casp-actino5. The sequence goes on along the minus strand of JBMTDQ010000044.1, from coordinate 3,006 downwards.
GTTGAGGTCGCTGAGTACGAACCAAAGATGAATGTCACCCCTAACGCCGTTGCATTAAAAGACGATTGAGGTCACAGACCGCTCTTTGGTTCTCGGCGATAACATTCCGGTCAGCCAGGGGACGTAGCTCAGTTGGCTAGAGCACCTGCTTTGCAAGCAGGGGGTCGTGGGTTCGATTCCCATCGTCTCCACCATTGAAATTGCTGGCCATATTTGGGCAGCTTTCGGTCACGGCATTGGCAATTTTATGCCATGACATTCTCCGGCTCAGCCGAGAAGATCTCTCGCAACGTTGATCCAAAAGTTGGTCGAGAGTTCGAGGCTTTCGACATCGACCCGTTCGTCGTGGCCATGGAACCGTGTGCTGAACTCTCCAGGCGACACCGATGGGCTGAACAAGCCCGCTCCGTACGCAATCGCACCCATATTTCGGTACACCCGTGCGTCGGTGAACCCGACAACGAGTTGTGGCGTAATCGACATGCCAGGGAATGGTTTCCCGACGGCACGCTGAATCGAGTCCCACAGAGGTGTATCGATCGGCGACAAACTCGCCGGGTCGTTCATAATGATCTCGACATCGACTTCGTCGTAGAGGTCACCGAGGGCAGCACGAAGGTGAGCATCAACTTCATCGGTGTGATCGCCGGGCATGGTGCGTACATCAATGTTGAGGTCGATCGAATCTGGAATGACATTGGTTTTCATCGAGTGACCAGGAGTAACAACATTTGGGCTCATCGTCGTATGACAGCAGCTCCACAGGTGGGCTGCGGCACCGCGATGAGGAAAGGCCTCTAGGTAGTCGTCGATCTTGTTGGGGTCGAGCATGATTGCTTTTGTCTCATCGTCGATATCCATGTTGGCAATCTGTGTTCCCCAATGCTCATGGAATCGTGCCGGTGGCCGGTAGTCAGCGATGCGTTGAACAACGGCAGCGGCTCTGACGAGCGCGTTGTCGCTTCTGAACGGGGTTGATCCGTGGCCGGGGGTGCCGTGCACTCGGACGCGACGCCAAGCAACTCCTTTTTCGCCGACGTTCATCGATACCGATGGTGAGTTTGGCGGGCCGCCGTGAAGACCCCCGTTTTCTGTGAGGACATAGTCGGCACGTATCGCATCGGGGTGGTTGTCCGCCATCCACTGCGCTCCGTAGGCAGATCCTGATTCTTCATCGGCAACACCGAAATAGATGAGATCACCCTTTGGACGGAAACCAGTGGTTGCAAGGTGGCGGAACGCAACAGCCATCGATGAGGTCAGGTTCAACATGTCAACGGCGCCGCGGCCCCACACCTCACCGTCAACGAGTTCTCCACCAAATGGATCGCGACTCCAACCATCTGGGTTCACTGGCACGACATCGGTGTGCCCCATCAGACACAAACTGGGAGCATTCGGGTCGCTTCCTTCAATTCGTGCCACCATCGATCGGCGACCAGGCGCAGCGTCGTACACCTCAACATCCAAGCCAGCACCTTCGATAAAACTCACCAACGTGTCAGCGTTACGTTCTTCGTGCCCTGATTCTGCAGTGCCATCGTTGACGCACTGATTGCGAATCATCGTCTGTAACAACTCGACCGTTTCGTTTGTTAACTGCTCCATGATGCCCCCTTAGTGCAGACGGTAATAGACCGGTGCCGCCTCGTTTGCCACGGCGCTATGCGTGGGATACTGGCCACGTGGACTTCCAGCCAAATGATGACCATCAAGCAATCATTGAGGGCGTCGATCGTGTGTGCTCAGACTTCGATGACGAGTACTGGTCGACCTGTGATTCAGAGCACAAATTTCCGTGGGAGTTCTACGAGGCGATGGCAGCCGGTGGCTGGGTAGGAATCTGTATCCCAGAAGAATTCGGTGGCGGAGGATGTGGCATTACCGAGGGCGCACTTGTTCTCAACCGGGTAGCTGCATCTGGCGCAGGCATGAATGGTTCGACAGCGTTACACCTCACCATGTTCGGCTTGAACCCTGTCGTCAAGTTCGGAAATGACGAGTTGAAGTCGGCATATCTGCCACGGGCTGCCACGGGCGACCTTCATGTCGCATTCGGTGTGACCGAACCTGATGCCGGTACAGACACAAGCCGAATTTCCACTCGGGCGGTTGACGACGGCATGGGTGGGTTCGTGGTGTCAGGACGAAAGATCTGGACATCAAAGGCATTGGAGAGTGAAGTGGTATTGCTCCTCGCTCGAACCGATGATGTTCCAGAAGGTGCAACAGGCTCGGCACGTTTTGGTGGGCTCAGTCTGTTTCTTGCCGAGCTCAACCCGCGGTACGTCGACATTCGACCGATTCCAAAAGTTGGCCGCAACGCGGTTGCATCCTGTGAGGTCGCCTATGACGAACTGCCGGTCGAGGGCTGGCGTTTGGTTGGTGAGCGGGGTAGAGGCTTTCAACACATCCTTCATGGGCTGAACCCAGAACGAATCCTGCTCGCCGCAATGTCATGCGGAATTGGTGAGGTTGCGTTGAAGCGAGCAGTGAGTTATGCCGGCGAACGAGTGGTGTTTGATCGACCGATCGGAGCGAACCAGGCCATTTCACACCCCCTAGCCGACGCACACATTCATCTGCGTTCGGCGTATCTCACGATGATGGAAGCCGCCTGGCGCTACGACAACGGCATGGAGTGTGGCGAGCAGGCGAACTCAGCAAAATATCTTGCGGCTGATGCTGCGTTCAGCGCTGCTGACCGGGCGGTGCAGACACACGGCGGGTTGGGGTATGCAACCGAGTATCAGGTTGAGCGATTCTGGCGTGAGGCTCGCTTGCAGAGGCTTGCCCCTGTGAGTCAAGAGATGTCGCTGAACTTCATTGCGCAGACTGTGCTCGGTCTGCCACGCAGTTACTGAGCCACGCTTAGTTGAAGATGACCGTGCGGTCTCCGATGAGAAGCACGCGATCTTCAGCCCACATTCGCACCGCTCTTGCGAGCACGAGGCGTTCGGTGTCTTGACCAAGCTCGACGATGTCGGCTGCTGTGTGGCTGTGATT
>JBMTDQ010000043.1:0-16379 GCA_049432165.1 Ilumatobacteraceae bacterium | reverse complement strand
CTCGCAGTCGATGACTTTTCGAATTTTCCAGCGGTCGCAGCTGACAAGATGCCAGGCATCAGTGGATACGACCCAAATGTCGAAGCAATCATTGGTCTGGGGCCAGACCTGATCGTTACCGATGGCACCAATCCTGATCTGCTTGATGCCCTGGATCGAGCGGGGATTCCGCATTGGGAGGGTCCAGCAGCCGTTGGTATCGACGACACGTTTACTCAAATTCTCGAACTTGGTGAGGCAACTGGCCACGTTGACGAGGCTGAGGCCCTCGTCGCACAGCTGCAGGATGATCTCGAGGTTCTGCTTGGTCGCATCGACAGCCTTCCAGCGATGGAGACACCACTGACGTACTACCACGAACTGGACAACACGTATTATTCGGTCACCAGTGAGACCTTCATCGGTTCAACGTATTCGTTGTTGGGGCTCCGCAACATCGCTGATCTAGCGGAAGACCAGTCATATGGATATCCGCAACTGTCTGCTGAGTTCATTCTCGATAAAGATCCAGACATCATCTTCTTGGCATGCACTCTGTACTGCGGTGAGACCCCTGAGTCTGTAGCGGCCCGACCGGGTTGGGATGTGCTCTCAGCGGTCGCAAATGGACATGTTGTACCGCTCAACGACGACATTGCGTCACGTTGGGGGCCTCGCACGGTTGAACACATGGCAGCAGTTGTTGATGCTGTTGAGGCCGTTGTCGCAGCAGGCGAATCTGACTGACCAATGACTGAGCAACGGCGTGCAATCCCCACAAAAGTGGTGTTGTCGGTGCTCGTTCTTGTTGTCGTTGCATGCGCCGGGGCGATGGCTGGTCCTGCAGGGCCAGATTGGTGGCGAATCCCGCTTGCCCTCGCCGAACGCATTCCGGGTCTCGGCGAAGGTGGTCTCGGTATCGCTAGTGGTGTAACCGAACGCGAGTGGTCCATCATTTGGGATATTCGAATGCCGCGTGTGGTGTTGGCTGGAATTGTTGGTGCAACGTTGTCGCTTGGTGGCGCGAGCTACCAAGGTGTATTCCGAAACCCGCTGGTTGATCCGTATCTCTTGGGGGCAGCGGCAGGCGGTGGGCTTGGAGCGACAATTGTCATCACCACAATCGGGAGTGATCGCCTCGATTGGCCAGTTGATCCAGTGCCGCTCATTGCGTTTTTGTTTGCCCTCGGAACAGTTGCGGTCACCTATTTGGTGGGGGCTTCCTTCGGTGGAATGCGAACCTCAAGCACATTGGTCCTCGCCGGCGTGGCGATGGTGTCACTTACGACCGCGATTCAGACCTTTATTCTCCAACGGAACTCTGACGTTGTCCGTGAGGTGTACAACTGGATTCTTGGTCGACTCGCTACTGCGTCGTGGGGTGATGTCGTCCTTGTGTCGCCGTACGTTGTGCTATCGACTGCCGTGCTGCTGTTCCACCGTCGCCACCTTGACGTGTTGAGGGTGGGCGATGAGGAGGCGACGGCACTCGGTATTCCAGTCGGAAGAGTGCGGCTGACGGTTGTCGTTGCAGCAACGCTCGGAACTGCGGCAGTTGTCGCAGTGAGTGGCTTGATTGGATTTGTTGGTCTTGTCGTTCCTCACATGGTGAGGCTGATGGCTGGGTCGAGCTATCGAGTGGTGATTCCTCTTGCCATCACGGTTGGAGGGGCGTTTCTCATCCTCGCCGACATTCCTGGCCGGACGCTGTCTTCGCCGGCTGAGGTGCCAATCGGTGTGGTCACTGCGTTCATCGGGGCACCGTTCTTCATCATTCTTCTTCGCACCCGTCAGGTCAGCCGATGAGTTCAGTCGAGTTTCAGCATCTCAACGTTGAGTACGGGCGGCGAACAGTGGTTCGGGACTTTTCGATGGTCGTACCTGCTGGCAGTTGGCTTGGATTGATCGGGCCAAATGGGGCAGGTAAGAGCACGCTGCTTCGTTCGGTGGCTGGTCTGGTGAAGTACTCAGGCGATGTGATTGTCGACGGGTCGTCTCTATCGCTTCGAAGTCGCTCCCGTCGAGCATCGCTGGTCGCATACGTGCCACAAGAACCGATCCTTCCCGATGAAATGACCGGCCGCGAGTACGTGCTGCTTGGTCGCACTCCTCACATTGGCTATTTCGGTCACCCAACCAAGAACGATCGAGCGATGGTTGATGACGTCATTGGCCGGCTCGGTCTTGACGGCATCGCAACTCGCGAGTTGGGCGTGTTGAGCGGCGGCGAACGTCAGCGACTTGTGATCGCTCGTGCGCTCGCCACAGAAGCGCCAATTCTGCTGTTGGATGAACCAACGAGCGCTCTCGATATCGGCCACCAGCAGCAGGCGTTTGAACTTGTTGAGCGGCTGCGTCGTGAGCACGGGTTGACGGTCATCTCAGCGATGCACGACCTGACTCTTGCTGGGATGTACAGCGATCGACTTGCGTTATTGCATGAAGGAACAGTTGTGTCTTCTGGTTCGGTCGAAGATGTGCTGTCAGCCGAAACCTTGGCTGAGTTTTATGGCGTTCGTGTGACCGTTCATCGCGAAGCTGATGGCACGGTCGTTGTTATCCCGCGCCGAGAACAACTCTGAGCGCGCGCTTCGGGCAAACTTGACGCATGGCGGTCGATGGTCGACAGGTTGCGCGTGAGGTCGAAGGGTGTGTGAGGTCGCAGAGTCGATTCGTGCAGTGGCTTGAGGAGCAATCAACCATCGAATGTGGCCAGCCGAGTTTGCTACCCGGCTGGTCGATTGGTCACGTGCTTACCCACGTTGCGCGCAACGCTGATAGCTATGTGAACTTGCTGGAAGGTAAACCCCAATACGCAAGTGTTGAGGTTCGCGATTCGGATATTGAGAGCGGTGCACCACGTCCCTGGGTCGAACAGGTCGAGGACATCCGTACGTCCTGTGAACGTCTAGCACTCGAGTTGAATGCCCGAGCAGATGATGAGTCTTCTTGGAGTGCGACCGCGACCTTGTTGAGTGGTGCGAGCGTTCCGCGGACGGTTCTTCCTCTACTTCGGTGGCGAGAGGTAGAGGTCCATTGGGTTGATCTTGGATGTGGTCATCACCTTGAGCACCTTGACAGCCACTACTTGAGGAGTGATCTGAGGCTGTTGGAAATGTTGTGGAGAGCGCGCAGGCCAATCGGCATGACGCCACTGCATGCCGATATTTTGCAGATCCCACCACATGAACGCCTTGGGTGGTTTCTTGGTCGTGTTGAGGTTGATGGGGTTCCACCGAGTGGACTCACCTGACAGAGGCGCTGTCAATTTGACCGACTGAGCACCTGCACAGTGTTGACGAAGGTGGTTAATTCGACAGACTCGTTGACGAGCTGAATCACGTCACCGTACGCACGCGCTTTTGCCTCACCCGTGTTGGCGGAACTGAATTCGTTGAGCACCTCAGAAAGCGCACTCCATTCGCTGGATGTGATTCCTGCGAGGTGGAATCGATTGTGCGATTGGGGTCGCTCGGCCACATGGGTGAGCACAGAAATTGTGGTCTCCATGTTGATGAGTTCGGTGATGTCGTCAGGCGGTGTGTGATCGGCGGTAACAGCGTTGATGATGTTTGCGAGTTGTCCGCTTCCGCTGAGAGTGAGTGCCACCGTGCCCCCGATGACGGGAGTGGCGACCGTAGCAAGCACCCCCGCAGTCGAGAGTCCGGCATCGAGCCCAGCGAAGAATTCAGAGCGGTGAAGCATGACGGCATCATGAGCTGACTGAGCAGCTTCATCAAGGATGCGGCTGACGTCACTGATGTCGGCTAGTTGGCCGGAAAGTGTTCGTTCGAAGTCAATGTCCTGGTGGAGGGTCAGCTCGTAAATCGAACGTTCGATTCGCTGTTCCCTCAGATCGTGCAACGCGAGGCCTACAGCAGTCTTTGACGGATGGTCATTCAACATGTCAGACAGTAAGGCGGAGAACTGTTTGCGAGTGCCGACATCAATCGATCCGTGCGGCCCTTGCCCTCGAATAATCGGAAGATCAATGGTTGACGCAAGCTGATCGAGGTCGCTGATGAGAGCGGTCGCAGCAAGTCGAGTGCCGCCGACCGACAACTCGCCATGGCTGTCATGAATCGATGTGAGATTTCGGAGTAACGGGCTCGCACCAGATAGGCCCATTGCGGTACGCCCGGCCGCTTCAAGTGCGCTCGGGCTGAGAAACGGATTGGTGGCGAGATACACAAGTCGGCCGTAGTCATCAAATATCGATTGCACGACACCTGGATGACCGGCTGAGGCGACGAGGAGTGCATCTAGTGCGATCTGTTCAGCAACGGGATCGACACCGCCAACCCGATCAAACGTGGCCGGTGCCGTGAGCGCCAGGAGTGCAGATCGAAGAGCGCTGTCACCGAGTTTCGGAGCCACGTCGCCAAGTAGACGGGCAACGTGCTGATCGTTTTGGGCTCGTCGAGCAAATGCCTCGGCGAGAGTGGCCGTGCGATCGTGCGTGACGACGGCAGCGAGTAAACCAGTGATTGCGGCTGACCGATTAGACGACGCTTGTTGAAGCAGTAGCGCCCAAACTGACCCGGGGTAATCAAGGTCGCTCTTTGCAAGACCGAGGTCAATCTGGTGCTGATTGATGTGAGCGGCGAGAGCCCTCATCACGTTCGCGTTGATTCCGCCTTGGGAAACCTTGGTGACGAGCGCAGCCAGTTCTTCTGGGTGAGTGCTGAATCGAAATGTGGGGGTTGTGACAGCCAGTTCGTTCGGAAGGCTGGCAGATTCCCATCGGTGCCAGCCATCGAAGGTAACGATGCGATCGATCGCAACGATCAGGTCGTCGGTGATGACTCTGCGCAGCGATGTCGCAACCACTCGGGAAGAGTCGCTCAGGGGTATCGATGTGTGGTCGAGATGAGTGAGAACATCGATCAGCATGGATCGAACAGTTGAAAGTCTCGCTGGGTCGACCCAACCTGAGATGCTGCTCGTCACCAGCCGCCAGATCCATTCGATGCTCCGGTGAATGTTTGGTACTCAAGTTGGGTGGCGGCATGCCTCAATGAATCGCAATGTGATTCAACCAAGCGAATAACGGAGAGTAACGATTGCCTCCAAAGGTCGGCCGATGGCATCGACCAAATGTCTTCGCTGCAATGGAGGAGTAGTTGGCGGAGTTGAAGGCCCTCAAAAAATCGGGCTTGAAGTCGAAACGCAGCGGCTGCGCTGTTGACGTCGCAGATCAGTTCAGGAGTGAACGGCTCAAGAATGTTCATTCCTCAGAGAGGGCAGACTGGAGTGGCAGTCGGAATGAAAACGATTCGCTACCGCAGCCGGAGCACAACGGTGTGGTGCGGGAGCCCGGTGTGGTCATCAACGTACCCTGGTTCCTCGCTGACGAATTGGTGCTTCAGATAAAACCCGAGCGCAGTGTCTCGTGCTCGGGCCCAAATTTCGTCAACCTGAAGGCTTCGTCCAAGGTCTATTCCTGCCGAGAGCAGGGCTTGGGCTGCGCCGGTTCCGCGGTGCTCAGGTGCACTTGCCATTCCCCGTAGTTGAAGCCCGGAGAACGACTGTTGTGGGCGACTTCGCTGGAACCAACTCGAGATTGCAGCGATCTCACCGCTGACGGGATCGTGTGCGGCAAGATGAACTGCACTGTCGTCGCCATCGAAATTGACGTCGTTTGTGATGGTGTCAGACCGGAGAACAGAGCGACGCAAATCGAATGTGTCGGATGCGCTGACTAGTCGAACGTCCCAATTTCTCAGACGGCCTTGTAGCGGCGTGAGCTCCCCATTATCGATGCTGAGGATCCGACTTCCGGCAACTGATGCTTCTTTTCGATGATGTGTGACCCAGATCGCAGTCGTGCTGGACGTCGACAAGACGTTGACGAGGTCGTGGAGAAGCCGGTCGTGAAGTGATTCATCCAGTCCGGTCAAAGGTTCATCGAGCAGCAGTAGCTCTGGTTCGGGCGCAAGTGCACGGGCGAGAGCTACACGTTTTGCCTCTCCGCCAGAGAGGTCCCGCACACTGCGTGAGCCAAATCCGCTGAGGTCGACGAGGCTCAACAGCTCTTCTAGACGGTCAGCGTGGTCGAACCGATGCCCTTGTTGGCGTCGAAGACCGTAAATGATGTTCTCCTCAACCGAAAGATGCGGAAACAATTGATTGTCCTGAAAGACAAGTCCAATCTTTCGCTGGGCAGTCGGTACGTTCGTGATGTCTCGGCTGTTCAGGCGGATAGCTCCGTGAGCAATACTGACGAGGCCAGCAATACCGGCAAGGAGTGTTGACTTTCCGCTGCCTGATGGGCCAACGATGACCGTTGTAGTGCCGTGGTCAACCTGGAATGACGCGTCGATGATGACGGGGGTGCTGCCTCGGACGATGCGAAGTTGGTCAACGTGAAGAACACTCATCGCTGTTTCCGATTCGCCGCAGTTTCGAGCGCAATCACAATGCCCATTGTGGCTGACGCAAGAATGAGAGACAGTCCATAGGCGCGGGCGCGAAAATCTCCTCCAGTTCGAGCAAGTAGCCGTTCGATCACAATCGGCAAGGTTTCTCCTCCGCTGCGTGACAACATGCTCGTTGCACCAAATTCTCCGAGCGAAATGGCGACAGCAAATCCCGCGCCTGAGAGCAGAGGGATGGACACAATAGGAATGATCGAGTCGATCAATGAACGTATGGGCCGGGCACCGAGGGTCGCAGCGGCGTCAACATGTCGGCGGTTCATGGTTGCCAGAGCGCCGACGGCAGGTCTCACGACAAATGGGGTGGCGATGAGAGCGTGCCCGAGGGGTGTCATGAAAGGTGATGCTCGCCAATCAAACGGAGGAACATCAAAGGTGATGAGTAATCCGAGCCCGAGAGTCACAGCGGAAATCCCAAGCGGGAGCATTGCGACTCCGTCCACAACGCGACCGATCTTTGGCGATGATGCGACGGTGGCGACGATCAGCACTGCGATGATGAGCGCTAAGGCGGTTGCGAAAGAAGCCGTGACCAGAGAGGCGAGCATCGCATCCACGGGGTCAAACCCGAGACGTAAACCGGGGCCTATTGAGTTACTCAATAGGTTGCGCCAACCTGATGCGCTGAGGGCACCATTGACACGAAATGAGCCTTGAACGAGGGCGATGATCGGGGCTGAAACCAGGAGGCAACTGCCTATGACCACGTATCGTCCTCCGCGTGAAATCGGTTGCCGATCGCCAGAGTGGAATGCTCCCGCTCTGCGCCTGATGACGATCCACACTCCAAGACCGATGGCGAGCATCACCAGTTGAATCACAGCGAGTACGACTCCTCGGTCGATACGTCCAAGAATGATTGTCTCGCGCCAAATTTCCACCTCGAGTGTGGTGGACGACGTTGAGCCAAGGATGCGCACCACACCAAAACTCGTGAAGCACAGTGCAAAGACAACCGCGGTCAGCCCGACCAGTGTTGGTCGCAAGAGCGGGAGGGTGATGGTCCGTGCAACCTCGAACGGTCGGGCACCCAATACCGTTGCTGCCTGCTCAAGTTCAACCGGTACGGGTGCAGCAGCTACTCCACGGATGACAATTGCGAGGTTGAAGAATGTGTGGGCAATAACGATCGGCAATAACCCGGTGGGGTCTCCGGGGAGTAAGGCTCGAACTCCCGCTGCCATGACCACCGTTGGCATAACAAATACGGCTGCAAACAAACTCAGAACGAACTGACGTCCGCGAAAATTGGAGCGAGCAATGACGAGCCCCGGAATGAGGCCGATTGCGACGGTGGTAACGGTCGAGATCATTGCCTGAAATGTGGTGAACCAGATCACTCGCCATGTTCGAGGATCAGACAGGGTCGCGGTCGCTGCGTCGACGCTGACCGCCTGCACGGCAAGCATCGCAACGGGAACGATGACGAAGACAACCGCAAATGCAGTTGGTGGAACGGTGACGGCCGCGTTCCACCAACGAGGAGGCCGGTTTAGCCGGTGATGTCGGCCCATAGTTCAACCCATGTCGCCCGGCCGTCATCAATTTCGGTTGGGGTGAGCGCAGGAGGGTTTTCGGGGATAACTGCGTGGTCGACGAAGACCTTTTCGAGTTCGACATCGGCAACCGGGAATACATAGAGGTTGAGGGGAATGTGTTGCTGGAACTCATTGCTGACTAAGAAATCAACAAGTTGACGTGCTTCGTCGGGGGAGTCTGTTCCTCGAAGAACTCCAGCGAATTCGACCTGCCGATAACACGTGTCTTCTATGACTCCGGTTGGTGCGACCGTGGCGTTCGGGTCGTCGCCGTAGAGCACCTCAAATGGGGGGCTTGAGCCATAGCTCACCACGAGTGGGCGATCGCCACCAGCTCGTGTGAATGCCCCGTAGTAGGCCTCTTCCCAATCGTTGGTGATGAGGACTCCGTTGGCGACGAGGTCCTGCCAGTAATTGGTCCAATGGTCCCCAACGCGCACGATGGTGCTGAGTAAGAATGCGAGGCCTGGTGACGACGTTCCGGGATGTTGCACGGCGAGCAAGTCTGCATACGTTGGGTCGACGAGTTCATCAAGGCTTGCTGGAGGTTCAAGATCGCTGTTGTCAAACCATTCGCGGTCATAGTTCACGCAGACATCGCCGAAGTCGACCGGGGTCACCATCTCACCACCGAGTTCGACCAGTTGAGCGTCGAACGACGTCGCGGCCGGCGAGACGTAGGGTTCAAACACATCGGCTGCGGTCGCTCTGCTGAGGAGTGTGTTGTCGACTCCCCACATCACGTCACCCTCAGGGTTGCCGCTTGCCAGTACTGCTTTGGTGACCATTGTTCCCGTATCGCCAGCGTTGAGGATGGTCACTTCAATCCCGGTTTGGTCGGAAAACGTTGCGAGCGCATCGTTGAGATCGGTGTCAGATGCCGGAAAGGACGAGTAGGTCACGAGAGTGAGCTCATCGGTGTTGTTTGAGCATCCTGCAGTCAGTCCTGCGAGGAGACCCATCAATGAGATAGTGGTGATACGGGCAATCATCTATGACCCTTTGCTCGGGAGTTCGTGAAATACGGCTACGACACCTTCTCGGAGTGTGATGGAGACGGTGTCCTCGACGATGTTGCTTACCCCTCGTCCACTCAGCACTTCGAGTGATTCATCCGTGAGTGTCCACTTCGTACCTGTCAACGTGATTCCACTGCATGGCGGCGAGAGACCGATGACTGACAGGGTGCTTCCGTGTGGTGCATCGATCGTTGCTCGGCCAGGACCATGAACGATGGTTGCCGCGTTGCCGCCCCAACGCAGTGACACATCAGGAATACTCGTCACATCGTCTGTGACGAGTGCGCCGATGACCGCAAGGGTGTGATCAAGGCGATCGCCTCCACCAGACACCACGATGAGGCGAGCAGGTACACGTGCAGCCGCAAGAGTGATGGCGAGTTGGGTGTCGGTGTCGTCTTTGTCTGGGGAATGTTCGTGGACGATTGCATGTTGGCGAGCCCATTTCAGTCCGCGTCGAGAGATCGAATCGAAGTCTCCAACGACCTCTCTTGGCAAGAGACCTGCCGAGCGTGCGTGATCAACACCTGAGTCGGCGGCGATGACGTAAGCGTCGGAGGGAATGTCGGCTATTGACTGCGGATGCAGCCGCTCGGCGCCAAGAACAACAACGACTGTTTCGTCGATATCGGTTGTTTCAGAACTCATCATTTCCCTCCGCCGGCATTACCCGGATCAGGTTGTTGGGTCGGTGGCAGTTGGCCACCCTCTCAGCCCGCCTCATGCGAGCTCCCCCTATGTGCTGTTCGTGAGCGTAGCGAGTTACTGGCTGAGCAGCGAGTTGAGCGCCTGTTCTGCACAGGGTGCGTCGTTGCGCTCAACATCGATGATTCTTGAGAGATAACTCACTGAGACGTACCCGGCTTCAACCGCTCCGCCGTCGGTGTGATCGGGCAGCGCAATTGCGTCCCCATAGGTGAATTCAACTTCGTAGGTGCCGCTGGTGCCGCCGATTGGCTTCAATGACGCGGTCGACATACTCCGAATGGTGCGGTAGTCAATGGTGGTTCTTTTCCAGCCTTTGAGGTCCGCGAGGTCGACATTCGGAACGTTGATGTTCGCGATGATCGGCTCTTCTGGCAGACCATCTTCGAGCAGACCTTTCACGAAGTGCTGCGCAACCGTCGCTGGCGTTTCCCAAATTTGGTTGAGAACGATGTCATCCCATGCTTGGCCCTCGACGCCCCAACCAGAGACTGCCTGGCTGACGGCGACTCCGCTGATTCCACCATTGCGAGCAGTGAGGCATGCACCGATGGTTCCTGAGTGGTAGACCGATCTGCCGACGTTCGCCCCGGGGTTGATACCTGACACCACTAGGTCGAACGAGTCACCGAAGGCTCCGAGCCGGCCCATAAATGCGCAAAGTCCTGGCGGGCCAGACACCGCCCACGATTCAGGAACTCCATCGATGTTGGCCTTCTTCACCTGGGGCTTATTGCGGTAAATCGCAGAAATCGCCGCTCCTGCCCCTGACTGGTCGACATCGGGGGCGGCAACCACGACATCTCCGAGAGTTGTCATCGCCCGAGAGAGGTAGTGAAGCCCGATCGAGTCGATGCCGTCATCGTTGGTCACAAGAATGCGCACCCCTTCTTCCTAGTTGATGAAGGTGTCGCAACGACAACTACGAGGTCAATTTTCTTGAATTCGACAGCGATCGCTGGCCGGTGGTGACGACAAGAATGGAGCCGATGATGACCAGTGCCATGCCGGGTGCTTGGTTGATCGAGATGGTTTCTCCGAGGAAAACCCAGGCTAGGAAGGTCGAGGTTGCGGGCTGGCCAGCTTGAATCATGCTGATGGTCGCAATTGGAACGATCTTCTGTGCGAACACCAGCAGACCGTGAGCGACAACACCAGTGAGCACTGCGAGGATGAAAATGGACGCCCATGTTGTCGGGTTATCTGGGATGAATGAGTCATATGCGATGAGGAGCGCAACTGGAGTTGCAGCGACCATCGCGACCGGCATCATGACTGCCATGAAGTCAACGGTGGTGACGCCGTGGGCTCGGGCTCGTTTGGTGAGCAGCAAGTAGCCGAGAAACGCGCAGAATGCCGTGGCGACTAACAGGTCACCTTCGAGAGTGGCGACACCGTTCGCGGGTCCAAATGACAGCACGATGGCGATTCCCGCAAATGAGAAGATTCCCCAGCGGAGCGCTTTCCACTGAGGGTGCTCTTTGAAAAAGAGAAATCCGAGAGGGGCGAGCACGATTGGAGCGAGGGCGTTGATGAATTCGAGGTGAGCGACACTCGTTTTGGTTGCTCCAGTGAACATCACTGCGATATTCGCTCCGAAGAGCAGCGCCGCTGGGGTCACGTATTTCCATGTGGTCAGCGAAGGGAGTGGCACACCTTTCGCAACACGGCGATAGCCCAGGAACACCCACCAAAACACTGTCGCAACTGCGAGTCGCCACCATGCGATGACCGATCCTGGCGTGCCGGGCCATTTGATGACCACATATGACAACGCAAAACAGGTGGACGCTCCGAGGACAGCGAGAGGACCGATCAACGTCGCCGAGCGACGAGCGTTGGCCTCATTATGAGAGGTCTCAGACAAGGGCTAATTGCCCCCGATGGCGAGCCAAGATGCAGCAACATCGGCATCGCCTGCGATGTCAATGTCGCCGAGCGCTCCTCGACGCCCCCAAAGATCGGCGAGGAGTGCACCCGCAGGGCCACGTAAGGCGGCATCACCTTTTGCGTGTTCGCGAGTGATGATGAGTCCATCGGGAGATGGGACGATGAGCCATTCCCCCTCAACGTCGGTGCAGTGGATATGCAGGGTTGTTGTCGGGGTAGTTACACCTTCGCCAGCGAGCACGCGGGGGAGGGCAACGGTGAGATATTCATCGATGCCATCAGATGCCATTACCGCATCGACGTCTTGTTGGTCTGAACACGCAAGTTGGGCATCAAGAAGGTGAATGGTGGTTTCATGGGCCAGGCGGCGAGGCCACAGGCCGGCGAGTTGCGGAGGGGCGAACGGATGCCATGTCGGTCCGTTTGGGTCGATCTCAGTCAGCGTGTTGAGCATGTCTGCGGTTCCGGTGGTGAACCACTCGTGCAGTTCGTCAGGGGAGGAAGGGCGCTCGACTGCACCTCGGTCAGGCATGGCCGCTGTTTGCATCGCCACCGTTGCCCAGCGATACACCCATCCGACATGAGTTGCGAGCGCAGCGAGATCCCAGTCCCCACAAGTTGCAACCGGCGTGTCGAGCGGCTGGCTTTCGAGCAGTTGCCCGAACGTGGTGCTGTCGTCGGTGAGCCGTGCAAGGTATGCGCTTGGCTGCTGCGGGCAGAATACGTAGGAATCGACCGTCATGTACGACGACGGTAGCCTGCGGGCATGGGTCAGAACGACGACATCAAGAGTCCATTTGCTGATGCTGCGGCTGCAGCAACTGACGACACGATTGTTGAGATCACCGAAAGTGCTCTCGAGATGATCCGCGACCTGCGTTCATCGGAGTCTGATGCGGACTCACTCGGTCTTCGACTGGCGATCGCATCGGCCCCTGGCGAAGATTTTCGTTATGACCTCAGCTTTGAGGAGTTTCTCACCGCAGCATTCACCGACGAGGTGCGAACCATCGGCGACATGAAGGTGATCATTCCTGCAGACTCCGTCGAGTTCTTGAAGGGTGCGGTACTTGACCACAACGAGGCGCAGGGGCTCGTTATCCGAAACCCCAATCGCCCCGCTGCTCCAATGGTCGAGGGCCTTACCAGCGATGATGAATTATCGGCCGAGGTCGAAGCAGTGCTTGCGAGCGACGTGAATCCCGCTCTTGCCGGCCACGGTGGATTCGTCACCTACGTCGGCCACGACGGTGAAGGAATGGCATATCTCACGATGGGCGGTGGCTGCCACGGATGCTCAATGAGCAAGGCAACGATGCTTGATGGTGTGCAAACAATGCTGGTTGAAGCAGTTCCCGCAATCACTGGCGTTCGTGACCTTACCGATCACTCAACTGGCTCGAACCCGTACTACAACTAGTTCGAGACTCGTTGACCTTCTGAGGTGCTCAGAGGTTTGAGAGCGCCCGGTCGAGATCGTCCCAAAGATCCTCAACAGCCTCAAGTCCCAGTGACATTCGAACAAACCCAGGGTTGATGCCGATTTCCCGGCGCGCATCCTCATCAAGACCTGAATGCGTGGTCGTCCATGACTCACAGATCAGCGTTTCAGGACCACCCAGCGAGGTTGCACAACGGACAAGTTGAAGCTGCTCGACCAACGCTGCATAGCCGTCACCATTTGCAAGTTGCAGCGACACGACCGAACCAAAACGGTTCATCTGCCGAGCGGCAAGCTCATGGTGATGATGATCAGCCAGTCCCGGGTAATGAATTGCAGCGACGGCGGCGTGACCTTGTAGCCGTTGAGCAATCTCAAGCGCAGTTGAGCACTGACGATCATGACGAACATCAAGCGATCGAACTCCACGAAGTGCGAGCATCGCATCGAAGGGCGAAGCGGTGGCGCCGTGCAGAATTCCGTAACGCCAAATGTCATCGAGCAGTTCCCGTTCGCCCGCAACGACCCCAAGGGTTGCGTCGTTGTGTCCAGCAATTCCTTTAGTTGCAGAGTGCAGGACAAGGTCGACGCCATGACGAATCGGCTGCTGGCCGAACGGGGTGGCAAACGTCGAGTCGACCATGGTGAACGGGCCTTTGATGGCACCGAGTTCATCGAGGTCAACGATGTCGAGCAACGGATTCGACGGTGTTTCAGCGATAACGAGCATTGTCCGGCCGGGGATTACCGCAGCGGCCATTGCTCCAGGTTCACTGCCGTTCACCCAGGTGGTCTCAATACCCATCCGAGCAGCCGGGCCATTGAGGAATGTCGCTGTGGTGCCGTAAATCTGTTTCGTGGCGACTATGTGGCTTCCTGCAGAGCACAAGCCGAACACCACACTTGCGAGTGCGCCCATACCGGAGGCAAATGCGAGGGCAGACTCGGCTCCTTCAAGATCAGCAATCGAGTCTGCAAAGGCCGATACGGTCGGGTTTCCGTGGCGCGAATAAAAGTCATCTGGTCCGACCGAGTGGGCCATGTCATATGCGTGTTCGGCAGAATCGGACTCCCACACCGCAGTCGCCCAAATCGGAACGGCCAGGCCGCGTTCGTTTGCTCGTCGGCCACTCGAGATTGCGCGAGTTGACTGATCATGTGAAGAGTTATCGCTCACCAGAAGTACGGTACCGGCGGTTACAGGCGCTCAAGCACGTCGGCGTGAAGGACTCCGTTGGTGCTGATTGCGGTCGGCCCTGCGTGACTCGGCTCACCGAGGTGGTTGGTGAATATGCCGCCGGCTTCTTCAACCAGGAGTCGCACTGCTGCAAGGTCATAGGGCTGTACGCCGACGGCATCAATCGCAACGTCCATTGCGCCTTCAGCAACGAGGCAGTGCTGCCAGAAATCTCCTACGCCTCGTGATCGGCGAGCAGATGTGGTGAGTTCGACGAGAGCATCGGCGTGACCGAGTGTGGTCCAGCCTTCGTTCAAGGTGATATTCACCTGCGCATCAGCGATGTTGGCGACTCCTGAAACGGAGCACCTACGGCCGTCGGCGTAGGTGCCACCACCCTTCGTCGCCCACCAGCGTCGACCGAGCGCAGGCGCTGACACCACCGATACGCATAGTCCGTCAGTGGAATGGTTCAGAGCGATGAGCGTCGCCCAGATGGGGATTCCCCGGGTGAAACCCGAAGTGCCGTCGATGGGATCAACGATCCACTGCCACTCCGACGACGCATCTCCCGTTATCCCGTGTTCTTCACCGAACAAGCTGTGATGTGGGCGGGCCGCAAGCAAGCGCTCCGTGAGTTGGCGCTCTGCCTCGCGGTCTGCTTCTGTGACTTCTGATCGATCAGATTTGTACTCGATACTGAACGAACGGTTGTTGAACGCCGGCAGTGTCACTGCATCGCAGATATCGGCGAGTTCAAACGCCAACTTCAGATCCGCTTCGAATGGTGTATCGGCGGTTGGCACAGTGGTCACCCGAATTCGGGGGAGCGACGGTCTCGTAAGGCTGCGAGTCCCTCTGCAGCGTCGCCGCCAAGGAAGTTCAGCATCTCGTATGCAAGCGATGCTTCAAAAGCGGGGAGTGCTTGTCGTAGCCAGTGATTGAGCGCCCGCTTAGTGAACTTGATGGCGTCGTTCGGTCCGGTCGCAAGAGTTTGCGCGATCCGCATTGCCTCAGGCAGCACCTCATCGCCGTCGACGGCTTTTGAGACGAGTCCGATGCGCTCGGCCTCAGCGCCATCGATGAAATCTGCGGTCATGAGGTAGTACTTGGCTTTGGCCATTCCGCACAGCAGTGGCCAAATCGCGACAGCGTGATCACCAGCCGCAACACCAAGTCGGATGTGGCCGTCAGTGAATTTGGCATTGCGATCGATCACGCTGATGTCCGACATCAGCGCAACGGCGAGCCCTGCCCCGACAGCGACCCCATTAATGGCTGAAACGACTGGAGTGTCACATTCGATGAGTGTGCGAACAATGTCGCCCGCTTCCTTCATCACCGTCATCGTTTGCGAGTAATTGCCAACTTGCTTTGTGATCCAGTCGAGGTCGCCGCCCGCTGAGAACGCCTTGCCTTCTCCGGTAACAACGACGACACGCACATCTGGGTCTCGGTCAAGGTCGACGAACACTGTGGCGAGTTCGGCGTGCATCACCTCATCGGTTGCATTCAACTTTCCGGGATTGTTCAACGTAACCAGCACAACACCGTTGTCGTGATCGGTGAACTCAAGACGGGTGTAACGGCTTCTCCACTCAGCGGATGAACTCATAGTTCGATCCTAGGCCGACTGCGGTGGTCTCAGCCGAGGGCTAGGCGTATACGTGAGGCGATGTTGTCGGCATCGAGATTAAACTTCTCAAAGAGGTCATCGGGTGCGCCGTGCGGAATGAACACCGTTGGAAGTCCGAGATTGACAAATGTTGGCTGACCGTCTGATGATGACAAGCGATCGCTGACCGACCTAGTCAGCATCGAACCGATACCGCCTTCGACAATGCCGTCTTCGATGGTGACAACAAGTTGATGTTGACCGGCATCATCAAGCATCGCAGGGTCAAGCGGCACACAAGAGCGGACGTCCCAGACCGTGCAGTTGATTCCGTCAGCCGCAAGTTTCCCAGCCGCAGTTTCTGCTGTTGCAACCATCCGGCCAATCGCACAGATCACAACCGATGCTGGCTCGGTAGGTGTGACGACTTTGCGGGCATGAAGACCTGAACCAACACCATCTGCTGCCCGTGGCGCACCGCCTCGTGGGTAGCGAATGACGAGGGGGCCGTCATCGGCAAGTTCAACAGCATCATTGAGCATCTGTTCAAGTTCATCGGCGTTTGAGGGAGCAAGCAC
>JBMTDQ010000042.1:0-16714 GCA_049432165.1 Ilumatobacteraceae bacterium | reverse complement strand
ACGAGCGACATGGTGGGTTTGTGGCCAAACACACCGCAGTAGTGCGCCGGGTTGCGAATCGAGGCACCAATATCGCTGCCTAACTCGAGTGCCGCCATGCCCGTTGCAAGGGCAACCGCGGAACCTCCAGAAGATCCACCGGGCACCCGGCTGAGATCCCATGGATTATTTGTCGTGCCGTAGATCTCGTTGAAGCTCTGCCAGTCGCCAAGCATGAAGGGCACATTTGTTTTGCCATAGATCACTGCTCCGGCGTCGATGAGCCGCTCAACAGTCACGGCGTCGGTTCCGGGGACGTTGTCACGCCATTCGACATTGCCCCACGTCGACGGAGTATCCGCCCAGTCATACGCCTCCTTGATCGTCATTGGAACACCGTGTAACGGGCCACGGAATGTTCCCGCTGCCGCCTCAGCATCGAGCACTGCAGCGTGGGCGCGAGCTTCTTCAATACGGGTGACGATGACAGCGTTGACCGCCGGGTTGTGGCGCTCATATCGAATGATCGCGTGTTCGAGTAGTTCGCTTGGTGCGATATCGCCCCGGCGAACCATCGCCGCAAGTTCAGAAGCGGTGCGCAACATGATTGAGTCGTCTGCCATGTGCTGATCGTAGATCGCCAACAATTCACTCGCCGATGTGGCGCAATTGATAAAACCCGACTATATTTGTCAAGAATTACACAACAGCTCAACAAAGGAGCACCATGAGCGTTCGAATTGGCGACACCGCCCCAAACTTCACAGCCCCCACAACCCAAGGCGACATTGACTTCCATGAGTGGCTCGGCGACTCATGGGGGGTGCTCTTCAGCCACCCGAAAGACTTCACCCCAGTGTGCACGACCGAACTCGGAACGGTTGCTCGGCTGAAGCCAGAGTTCGACCGCCGAAACGTCAAAGTCATTGGCCTGTCAGTTGACCCGGTCGACAGCCACGTGGAGTGGGAGAACGACATCGCCGAAACTCAAGGCACCCCGGTCAACTTCCCAATGATTGGCGACAGCGATCGAACGGTTTCGGATTTGTACGACATGATTCACCCGAACGCAAATGACACGCTGACGGTTCGCTCAGTGTTCGTCATCGGGCCAGATAAAAAAATCAAACTGTCGCTCACCTATCCGGCATCGACTGGACGAAACTTCGATGAGCTTCTCCGCGTCATTGACTCACTGCAGCTGACTGCTAATTACAAAGTGGCGACCCCAGCAAACTGGACTGACGGCAACGACGTCATCATCGGTTCGGCTGTGTCAGATGAAGAAGCAGCTGAACTCTTCCCTGGCGGCTGGACCACTGTGAAGCCGTATCTGCGGGTAGTGCCACAACCGGGTAGCTAGATCCACTCGAAACGGACGATCTGTCGGCGTCAACTGCAGACAGGTCGTCCGTTTGCGCGTACGATCGACTGATGGGAACAAGTGACATCTCACGCAAGTCGGCGACCGACCAGCTCACTGCGCTGCAGAGCCGAGAAATCTCTGCGGTCGAGCTGCTCGACGAGCATGTCGAGCGTCACAAGATGCTGCACAGCCGACTTAACGCAGTCGTCACCACCGACATCGAACGCGCCAGGCAACAGGCAGCCAAGATCGATGATGCCCGGAGCAACGGTGTCGACCTCGGGCCGCTAGCCGGACTTCCAATGACCGTGAAAGATGCTCTCGCCACAGCGGGAATGAGATCAACTGGCGGCGCAATTGAACTCACCGACCACGTCCCAACCGAAGATGCTGCCGCTGTCGCTCACGCCCGGAACGCAGGCGCAATTATTTGGGGAAAATCGAACCTGCCGCGTTGGTCAGGTGACATCCAAGCTGTCAATGAAATGTTTGGCCGAACGGGCAACCCGTGGGATCTCGGTCGAACACCAGGAGGATCATCGGGGGGCGCGGCGGCTGCGGTAGCAACTTGTCTTACCCCCGTCGAAATCGGCACCGATATCGGTGGCTCAGTTCGACTGCCTGCCCATTTCTCAGGGGTATGTGGCCATAAGCCATCATTCGGCGTCGTGCCACAGCGCGGCTATATCGACCACATGACATACGGCGCGCTCGATGCTGACGTCAATGTTGTTGGCCCGCTCGCACGAACTGTCAATGACCTTGAACTCATGATGAATGTGATCGCCGATCACCCCGATCGACTGCTCGCAACACGTGGTCAAGCGCGTGACTTGAGGGTCGCGGCCTGGCTTGATGATCCTGCATGCCCAGTCTCAAACGATGTTGCGGCCGTGCTCGATGCCGCCGTCGGTGCGCTTGAAGCCGAGGGGATCAAGATCGATCGCACTGCACGACCCGCCCACGCGTTCGATGACGTCTATTCGATTGGCATGCCGCTGGTCTCAGCTGCAACCTCTCCTGGTCGTACCGACGAGGAATACGAACGACTTCTCGAACGCAGCGATGATGCCGACCCAACCATGGCGATGCGAGCACGGGCGAGCACCATTCGCCATCGTGACTGGTTGCTCATGTCTGAACAACGCGAACTGCGGCGTCGAAATTGGGGCAAATTCTTCAACGATTACGACATCGTTCTCGCACCAACTGCGTTTATTCCGGCGTTCGAACATATTGATGGGGGCAACCTTTACACACGCACCCTTGAAGTCGACGGTGCCACTCGCCCGTACGCCGACCTCATCGCATGGACAACGCAATTTGGATACGTCTACCTTCCCGCAACTGTCGTGCCTGCTGGGCGGACGCCATCGGGCCTACCTGTCGGCCTTCAGATTGTTGGACCGTTCATGGGCGACCGGACGACGCTCGAATTTGGGCGCCTCGTCGAATCGGTTACGGGTGGCTACAAAGCCCCACCGCTATTGCCGTAAACCTCAACTAATCGCCGGAGAGTCTTCACCCGCAAGCATGATGCGTAGCTCACGCTTCAACACCTTGCCCGTCGCATTGCGTGGAAGCACATCCATGACGTGCATACGCGCTGGCACCTTGAACTTTGCGAGCCGTTCAACACAGTGCTGAATCAATGTTGCTTGGTCGAGTTCGGAATTCGGTTCAAGTACAACAACAGCAACCCCTGATTCACCCCACTTAGGATCGGGAACGCCAACAATTGCTGCCTCAACGATTCCCGGCAATTGGTAGATCACGTTCTCAACCTCAGCCGGGTAGACGTTCTCTCCACCGGAGATGTACATGTCTTTCCAACGGTCAACGATGTAGTAGTAGCCCTCGTCATCTCGCTTGGCGGCATCACCGGTCCGCAGCCAGTCCTCTGAGAATGCGTCCGCCGTGGCATCAGGTCTGTTCCAGTAGCCCGGGGTGATATGCGGTCCGCGAACCCACAGCTCTCCAACTTCGTTCGGCCCGGCTTCTTCACCGTCATCGGTGACGATTCGAGCCTCGGTGTGCATCAGTTCTTTCCCGGTGGAACCGATCTTGCGCATCGCATCAGCCGGGTCAAGGAAGATCGCAGCCGGGCTGGTCTCAGTCATTCCAAAGCCCTGGGCGACTTCAATTCCGCGTTCAGCCCACCGCTCCATAATCGGAAGTGCGCACGGTGCTCCACCAACGCCAGCAACTTGCAATCGCGAGAGATCGGTCGTTTCAAAATCTGGGTGTTGCATCATGAATTGGTAGGGCGCAGGCACCGCAAAAAAGTGAGTTACTTCGTACGAAGGATCGCCGATGATCCGAAGCGCTTCACCCGGATCAAAGGTACGAGCAATCACAATTCGTCCACCTGCGTGCAACACCGGGTTGGCGTAGCAGTTCAGCCCTCCAGTGTGAAACAACGGCAACACAACAAGCTGAACCGTATTGGGGGTAATCAACGCGGGAATGCCAAGGTTGACACAGTTCCAAAAGGTCATTCCATGAGTAATGATTGCGCCCTTTGGGTGGCCAGTGGTACCCGAGGTGTACATGATGGTGCTCGGGTCATCGTGTTCAACCAGGCACGTTTCCGGTTGAGCTCCTGAACCAACAATGGCTTCATAATCATCATCGATCGGAATGAGTGTTTCGACTCCACAGCGAGCGGCAATTTCGTTTGCCGTCTCAGCAAACTCTGGTGAGTAGATCAACACACTCGGCGAACAGTCACCGACAATGAACTCAAGTTCGGGCACCGTGAGCCGCCAGTTCAACAAGACCGCTATCGAGCCGATCCGCTGGCCTGCAAATTGAATGTCAAAGTATTCAGGGCCGTTATGGGCCAATAACGCAACACGGTCACCCTTCTTCACTCCGACTGACTGCAAGTGAGCGGCAAGGGCGTCAATGCGATGGTGAAGATCGCCGTATGACAGTGTTCGACCCGAGTCAAGGTCAACAATTGCTTGGCGTGAGGCGCGGTGAGCGTTGTGGTGAGCGATCCAGTCGTATGCGGTGATTGTTGCGGGCATGTCGACAGATTACGAACTCAACCCCAACACGTCAGAGGCGTGGCCCTTCAGCCGCTTGTAGTCAACTTTGCCGTTCGCTGCACGGCCGATCGTGTCGACTTCGATCACGTGTTTTGGTGCCTTGTATGCGGCAAGGGTTTGCTTCACATGGGCAATCAACGCAGGGCCATTGACCACGGCGCCATCACGTGGCTCGATTACCGCGGTCACCGCCTCACCGAACTTCTCATCTGGAACACCGACTGCAACCGCGTCAAGCACCGAAGGGTGGGTCTTGAGTGCTTCTTCAACCTCTTCGGGGAACACCTTCTCTCCACCGGTGTTGATACACACCGAGCCACGACCAAGCAGGGTGATCGAACCGTCATCTTCGACGATTGCGAAGTCACCCGGACACGAGTATCGCTTTCCTTCGATGACGAGGAATGTGCTTGCGGTCTTCGCTTCGTCTTTGTAGTAGCCCAGTGGTTGACGTCCGCCGACAGCTAGTCGGCCCTGTGGGCGGCCGCCTGGCTGAAGAATGGTGTTGTCGTCACCAATCACCACACAATGCTCACCAAGTTGGAACCTTGCGGTCTTTGCCGTTGACCCTCCACCAGATTGAGAAGTTCCCATTCCGAGAGCCTCTGATGAAGAGAACGCATCGTTCAGCACCATGTTTGGGTGGTGTTCAAGCATTCGTTGCTTGACCTCTTCTGACCACATCACCCCGGATGAGGTGACTCCGACGAGGCTCGACAGATTCCACTTGCCCGGCTGGGCGTCGAGTGCTTTCAGAATCGGTTTTCCGAATGCATCACCGACCATCGACATGAGGTTGATGCCTTCACGCTCAATCGCATCGAGTAGTTCCGATGCATCGAAACTGCGTTGGGTCAGGGTCACGATGGAACCACCGAGCGACATTGCTGAGAGTCCAGGAAAGTTTCCAGTGCCATGCATTTGTGGGCATGCCGGGCAGAACTTTGGTCCTGGGCCTGCAAACACGAGATCTGCCACATCACCTTCATCTGGGTACGGAGTTGCAAGTGCGCCAGACAGCACAACGATGAGATCGTCTTGACGCCACATCACGCCTTTCGGCATCCCGGTAGTACCACCGGTGTACAACATGTTGAGGTCGTCTCCGGTCCGACCCCACGGCGGTACAACTCGCGAGGCACCTGAGTTGGCGACTGCTTGGTAATCCTCTGCCCAATCAGGGCATGGGTTACTGCCATCGTCAACCCATAGCCACACTTTGATCTTCGGAAGAGAATCTCGAATCGAGTCGATGAGATCAACAAATGTTCCATGGAACACGACAGCACCGGCATCGGCGTTATCCCATAGGTAGCGAAGTTCGTCAGCGGTGTAGCGATAATTCGTATTCACCGGGACGTAAGCCGCCTTGAATGCAGCAAACATCGACTCCATATATTCGGGGCCGTTGTAGAGGTATTGGGCGACGGCTTGTTGGCGTTCTAGCCCGGCGTCAATGAGGTGCTGTGCGATGCCATCGGCTCGCCGGTCAACTTCACCCCAGGTAAGGCGCCGATCACCATGGATCAAGCAATCTTCTTGAGGAATTTGATCAGCAACACGCTCCCAAATGTCGGCGTAGTTCCAATTACCCATGGCAAAACCCCCTCTTCCGGCGACGCCCCCCGACGTCGTTGAACCGGCGAGATGAAGGTTATCTCTCGAGCATCACGCGGTCGAGATCGAGACGTGGTCTCCGAACCCCGTAACCAGTGGGGTCGGGCACTCCGATTGTCATGACCATGGTGGAGACCAATCCTGAGCCCTTCAACATTGACTCATCGAGACCTGCAGCGTCGTATCCGAGCATTGGTCCGCACCCCAAGCCAAGAGCTCTGATCGCCAAGATGAGATACCCCGACTGCAGCCAGGTCTGATGTCGAGCGGTTGCTTCACGTCGAGCGTCATCCAAAAAGAATTCTCGAGCATTCGCAATATGCGGGACAACTTCATCCAGCGTGTCGTGGAAATTCGTATCAGCGCAGACCACAGTGACGAGCGGCGCCGCTTCGGCCTGTTCCAAATTCGAACCGCTGAGGTGTTGAAGAATTTGCGCACGCGTCTCATCGCTTCGCCCCACGATCAGGCGCAGAGGCTGGATATTCATCGTTGTTGGAGCCCACTTCAACATGTCGTAAAGGGTCTCAATCTGCGCATCAGTCACCGGATCATCGAGAAATGTTTTGGCAGTGTGGGCTTCTGCAAACAGCTGTGCGATGGCGTTTTCAGATATGGGACTCGACATGTCTCACATTGTTGTCGCAAGCCCAACCACAAGCGAAGCCGAGTTGAAATACTTCGTGTGGCTAACCGATGTCTACTGCTCGAATAACAACCCCTCCGCCTGCTACAACGGCAACGTGCCGCTTATCTCGTTTCCTCAACGACTTTCTGACCTCGCTGAAGCAATTCCCGACCGCCCTGCAGTCGTGTGCAATGGTCGATCAGTTTCTCGGTCAGAACTTGAACGGGCCGGTAACCGGCTTGCCCGCGATCTTGCCGATCGAGGGGTCGGCTATGGCGACTTTGTGACCGTCGCGCTGCCGAACTCAATCGACTGGTTCATCACGTATGTTGCCGTCTGGAAGTTGGGTGCGACACCACAACCAGTTTCAGCAAAGCTGCCGCCACGAGAGCTCGCCGCGATTGTTGAACTGGCCTCCCCAAAGGTTGTTGTCGGTGTTGACCCTGGCAGCGAGATGGCCGCTCTGCTCCCTGACGGAGTGCACTGTTTACCAAAGGGTTACGAGCCGTCAGATGAATACTCAGATGAGTCACTTCCCGATGCAACCTCACCCGCTTGGAAGGCCCCCACCTCGGGTGGTTCAACGGGAAGGCCAAAACTCATTGTCTCGGGCGACCCGGCAATCGTGGACACCGATGCTGACCCCGCAATGTTGATGAGCCACGACGGTTGCCTCGTCATGCCTGGGCCTCTCTACCACAACGGGCCAGCGGTCTGGTCGTGCCAGGCGTTGTTATGCGGTTCAACGGTGGTGTTGCTTGAACGTTTTGATGCTGAAGCAACCCTGGCGGCGATTGAAGAGCACAGCGCCGATGTGGTCTACATGGTGCCGACGATGATGAAGCGAATTCTTCGCCTTGATGACGATGTGCGTTTCAAGTACGACCTGTCAAGTTTGCGAGTCGTCTGGCATCTTGCCGAGCCGTGCCCACAGTGGTTGAAGCAGGCTTGGATCGACTGGCTCGGCCCCGAACGAATTGTCGAGTTGTATGCCGGCACTGAAGCCCAAGCGGTGACGATCATCACCGGCAGCGAGTGGCTTGAGCATCGAGGATCGGTCGGGCGTGTCGACCAGGGCGAGATCAAGATCTGTGACGCTGACGGAAACGAATTGCCTGCGGGCGAACAGGGAGAGGTGTGGATGCGATCAAGCCATCGTGAGACACCGACCTATCTGTATTTGGGTGCGGAGGCTAAGCAGCTTGACGGTGGCTGGGAATCGCTGGGCGATGTCGGCTGGTTCGATGCCGATGGGTATCTGTATCTCGGTGATCGCTTGGCCGACATGATTCTCACCGGTGGGTCGAATGTGTATCCGGCAGAGGTTGAGTCGGCGCTCCAGGAACATCCCGACGTGAAGTCAGTTGTCGTCATTGGGCTACCCGACGACGACCGCGGTAACTCGGTGCATGCGATCGTTGAGGCTGATCCGGCTGTCGTAAGCACCGAAGATTTGTTGACGTTTGCTGCTGAACGCCTTGCGAAATACAAATTGCCTCGGTCAGTCGAATACGTTGACGAACCTCTTCGTGATGATGCGGGCAAGGTGCGGCGAAACGCACTTCGAGCTGATCGAGCTTCGTAGACAAGTTGGTGCCCGGGGCGGGACTTGAACCCGCACGGCTCTTACGAGCCAGGGGGGTTTAAGCCCCCCGCGTCTGCCAATTCCGCCACCCGGGCGCCACTTCAAGAATAGGCCACCGAGCGGGAATCACGACCTACGCAACGCGTCGATCTGCGACCGCACCCGATGTCACCAGCGGTTCGAGGTCAGCCCAGAGTTCACGGCGTACCCGGTCGGCCTCTGGGGAATCGAGAGAATGCACGACAACGGCTCCTTCGACGAGGTCGGCAACAACCGCAGGCCACGGACGATCTTTTACTCGTACAGAGATCACAGCAAATGAACCTGAACCCTCACGATCACGGCGGCGGATTGATCGATCAACGCCGACTATTCGAGGAGGAGACCTAAACACTGGCGTAGAGAGACCCATGCGTTGCAACGTCGACCCAATGACACGAACCGCGCTTGCAAGATCGAGAGCCGCTGAACGGTCGGATGGGATTGACGATGACATACCGACACCTTGCCAGCAGGGTGTAACAGCCAATCGCTAACGTCAGACCCGTGGAGAGCACGAGCGCAGCTTCGCGACTAAGCCCAACCCAAGAACGCACCCTTGACTTGCTTCGTCGACCCTCAGAGCCAGTCATCTTCGACAGCGACCAGATCGCCGCATTCACCTCAGATTTCTCTGACGCACTCGATCATTTCGTTGAACGACTCGACGCGATCGGAGAATCGATCTTCATCAGTAAGGGAATGCTGACCTCGGTGCTCGGTTGCGAAACCCACTTTCAACAAAAAGAGGAATTCAGGTGGAATGTCACCACAGTGATCGGCACCGTTGCTCACCGAGCAATCGAGTTGCTGACGGGCTGGCGCGGCGCACCGTACCCGGCGACGCTCGTTGATGAATCGATCGCTCGACTCAGCGAGAAGCCAAACAGTCTTGGTGACTTCCTTACATCAATGACAGATGGCGACCGGGCTGACCTCACCAACGCTGCGACAGATCGGGTGGTGAAATTCACCGAGAGTTTTCCGCCGCTACAGCAAAGCTTTATTCCTGTTGCCGAGTCATCGATTCGCTGGCCTGAAAGTGGAACCATTGTGCTTGGTGGCAAAAGCGACCTCACGCTCGGCCGTGCCGAACATGGAGAGAGCCGCAAGGTCATTATCGATCTCAAAACCGGCGGGGCTTGGCCCAACCATATGGACGAGCTCCGCTTTTATGCCCTCCTCGAAACTCTGAGAACCGGCATTCCCCCACGACTCATCGCTGGCTTTTACCTCGATGCCGGACGAGCGGTACCCGAACATGTCACGATCGAGACACTCGGGGCGGCAATGCGCAGAACGCTCGACGGAATTGGGCGTGCGGTAGAACTTCTCGAAGGTCGGCAGGCAGTACGGCGACCGCAATCTTCGTGCAGATGGTGTCCGCTCTCTGGCGAATGTGAAGAGGGTCGATCGTGGCTAGAGGAGCAATCGGCAGAACGCGATTAACGATTACTTGCACGCAACCTTGTTACGAAATGACTCGAACGATCGCCCCAAAGCCAAGGTGATCCCACACCTTCTCGGCGTCTTCAGGCAACGCTCTGATACAGCCATTGGAGTCACCGCGTAACTCGGGTGTGCCAACCGATTCGAGAGGTTGGACATATTCCCCACCTGGGTAGATCGGCACTGAATGGAATCCAACCCGTGCCCCTTGGAACTTGCCGTAGGTGAAGACAACAAAGTGCGACATCTCTGAATAAGAGCCGGTCAGGATCGATGAGGCCTCAAGACTGCGCTGCTCGACCTCGTAGTCACCGGGGTCGGGCTGATCCCACGCTGTCGTCACCGGAAAGACATGAATAATTGCGTCATCGGCACAAAGCCACGCCCGCTGAAACTCGCGGTCGAGCACGGCTGCATCACCAAGGCCTTCGCACGTTGCCACATCGGGCTCTGGGGGCGGTGGCTCGAGCCACAAACCAAGCATCTCGAGGGTTTGCTGGCCCGCAATTCCGTCAATGACGATCTCGAGTTTTGGATCATGATTTGCCTGAAAGGTTCTGACCGCAACCCGAGTTGCCTCGTCGAACTCTTCGTTGGGGCTCTCGATCAGCCACCCACGGTCGTTGAGGTGGCGTTCGAGACACATGACTTCATCGGAGGTTGCTCCAACTTCAAGGATGGAGGAGACGGTGCAGTCTCCGGCGACCACCGGCAACGTTGTTGTGGTCGTGGTCGTCGTCGAAGGTGTTTCTGTTGTCGTTACGACAACCTCTTCAACCGTTGTTGTCGCCAGCGACTCATTCGTCGATGAACCCGCACAACCGGCCAAATAAATAGCAGCGCTAGCAACTGCAAACCATGTTCGGCGCATAACTCTGGTAGGCATCAAGCAATACCGTAATTGCCAACGCCTCGCAGTGTGGGTCAGCGGTGTAAACGTCATTGTCGATCAGTGCCAGAAGTCGTTCACACCGACATCAACGCAACAGCAACACCAAGACCAGCACTGTTCTTTACTGTCGAGATTCGACGACCCGGTTGAACAGCCGCTTTCGGCGTCGTCACGAGATCGCCAGCGTGATCAACAATGTCATCGAACGACTCTGTTGCCAGAACAAGCCCCCACAACGACGTCTGCGAAACATCAGCGCGCTCGACGACTTCAAGAATGACTCCACCTTGACCGATTCTATGAAACCCCTGACGGATCTCGCCAACTTCCCGAACCCGTTTCAGCGGGTACCCCGAGACCTCGGCCACCGCATGACAGGTTCGATCAAGGTCGTTTGTCATCAATACGACGTGATCGACGTGGTATCCGCTCGACTCGGTGGCCTCCGGAAGTTCAATGTGCTCAACACATTGAATTCCATCGATGTCAGCCCCCATCGGCACACCACTCATCGCAATGTGCAACTCTCCCGGCGGCAGTTCGTTCACCGGCCAAACCAGAGAAGCATTAGTGGTATGGGCGTACGAATACGCACCCGACGTCTGAATAGATACGCCAGTGAGACCCCACGGCGAGGGGGAGCCTCCGAGAATCAGTTGGACGGCACGCACCGAGATGCGTCAGCCACGACCCATGTTGGGACGCTTGCCGTGGTTCGCTTTTGAGCGACGCAGGCGAGCCTTGCGCTTCTTCGTCTTCTTTGACATAGGGAAGTGATCCTACGGCTGATGTCGAGAACCTCCACCCGATCCACCTGCAAAAGGCCTTAATCCGGGCTGGAACATTTCTTCTGTGTCGGACGACAAAGAAGAAATCTCAAGATTTCGGAATGAAATGCACAACATCGGCGTTGTCTCAAGTGGCTCGCTAAGCAGGCCGAACGGAGAATCTCATGTCAACAACCAACCTCACTCTCGACTCATTTGAGTCAACGGTCACCTCCGAGGGCATCACAATTGTTGACTTTTGGGCCGAGTGGTGCGGACCTTGCAAAATGTTTGGGCCAATTTTCGAAGAAGTTTCAGACAGCAATCCAGATGTCACCTTCGCAAAGGTAGACACCGAGGCTGAGCAGCAACTTGCGGGGTCTCTCGGAATCATGTCGATTCCCACGGTCATGATTTTCCGTGATGGCATCCAGTTGTTTGCCCAGCCGGGCGCGCTTCCCAAGGCGGCGCTTGAAGACCTGCTCGGCCAGGTTCGCAACCTCAATATGGATGACATCAGAGCGCAACTCGCAGAGGAAAGCGAGTCGACTGGCGACTGATCTCTCTACATAGGTCTGGCGGGGTTCCCCCCACCCTGCCACGGTGTCAAATCCCCCCACAGACACCGTTATTGACACCCGGAACGAGCATCCCCCCGCTTGTTCCGGGTGTCGTGTTTTTCAGCTTCGAAGAGCCACTCGTTTCAGATCGCAACTGGAGCGAAGGAGGTAATGAGATCTTCAGCAGAGCCGAGATCTTGAACCGGCACAATGAATTCACTCACGCCATAGTTCGAAGCGATAGCACGTATCTGATCCCGACATTCACTGGTCGTCCCCACGACTCCAAAACTTCCCAGCCATTCCTCGCGGACAAGATGGGCCGCTGCAGGTGGGCCACCGGCGACAAGGGCAGAACGAATCGCCTCTCGATCGTTCGGACCAAGTCCCAACGCTTCGCGAACCGCCTCAGGAGAATCAACCAGTCGAAACGTCAACTGGGCGCGCATTTGCTGAACTTCGTGCTCGTCTCGAGCAATACCTGTTGACCATGCAATGTGTCGATCGGCCCCGTTAGCAGCATCTCGAATTGCTCTCGATTGATCACCGAGGCCTGGAAGATACGGATAACTCAAATAGAACCCGTCTGCAATGCGGCCACCAAGCTCGGTCATACGAGGCCCTCGGCCCGCCATGATGATCTCAATATCCGGCCGGGAATATCCCAATCGAGCATTGCTGAGCGCAAAGGTCTCGCTCACCATGGTCACGGCTTCGCCGGCGAACAGTTTTCTCATGGCGAACACTGCGTCAGCCACCACTTTGAGGGGTTGGATTCGATCGACCGCCAACGGACCCAGCGCAAGTCCCCCACCAGCTCCGATACCCACAAATGCCCGTCCGCCACTCATCTCGTCAAGGGATGCGATGGCGGCCGCTGTGGTACCAGGATGCCGTGTATACGGATTTGTGATTCCCGGACCAATCTTGATGGTCGAAGTGTGCTGCGCTATCGCTGTAAGAGTCACAAAAACGTCACGGGTCATCATCCCTTCGTCAAACAACCAACAACGTTCGTAGCCCAACTGCTCGGCCAGCACCGCAAGTTCCACAATCTCGCCAATGGGCGCCTTTGCCATGAGGTTGACTGACCAATCCACAGTAAGAGTCTGCCCTCTCAATCTCTTGATCTCCGTACCCACCGTGTCAGTCGGCGAATGGCCGCTACTCCCTTCAACCTTTTTGTTCGAGCGATAGCGTCAACGATCAATGGAACGATTTGGATTAGTCGGTCTGCCAAATGCAGGCAAAAGTTCGCTGTACAACGCACTCACTGGAGGCGGTGCTCTCGCCGCCCCATATGCATTTGCAACCAAAGACCCGAACATCGGCGTCGCCAAAGTTCCTGACGATCGACTCGACCGGCTCGCTGCAATGTCGCAATCGAAAAACACGATCCACGCGTCCGTCGAGGTCGTAGACATTGGCGGCCTCGTCGAAGGTGCAAGCAAAGGCGAAGGGCTCGGCAACAAGTTCCTTGCCAACATTCGTGAAGTTGATGCCATCGTTTTTGTACTTCGCGCATTTGCTGATGACGATGTGCCAGGACCATCCGATCCGCTCGAACACCTTCGTGTCGTCGAACTCGAATTAGCACTTGCTGACCTCGAAACAGTTGAGAAGCGTCTCGCAGATGTCGAACGTCGCTCCAAACTCGACAAGGGTCTTGGGGATGAGCTCGAAGCACTTCGTGCGGCGAACGAAGCCCTCTCAGATGGTCGCCCGCTCTACCGCGCTGGTTTAACGAAGTCGATCCGCGAGACCCTCGAGCCGTATTTCCTGCTGACCAATCGCAGGGTGCTCGCCGTGGTCAACGTTGGAGAGGACGAACTTGACAACATCGCTGCCAAAGAACAAAACGTCGCAGAAGCGTTCAACGACGCAGGCGACAACGTTGAAGTCATCGGAATGTGTGTTCAACTGGAGGCCGAGGCAGCGGCTATCTCAGACCCGTCCGAACGGGCAGAAATGCTCGATGGGTTGGGGCTAGGCGAAGGTGCACTCTTCCGCATGGTTCGCTCTGCCTACCACCTACTTGGTCTGCGCACCTTCTTCACCACCGGCGACAAAGAATCGCGTGCATGGACATTCCGCAACGGTTCAACAGCGCCGGTGTGCGCCGGTCGAATTCATACAGATTTCCAACGCGGATTCATTCGCGCCGAGGTCATCGAGTGGGAGCAGTTACTTGAACTTGGCTCATGGAACGCCGCTAAAGACGTCGGCAAACTGCGACTCGAAGGAAAAGATTACGTAGCAAGTGACGGTGACGTCATGGAGTTTCGTTTCAACGTCTAATCCATCACATCGCACATCATCGCCTGCCACACTGGAGGCGTGGGATGGATTGTTAGCGGCTCGCGTGTGCTCGCCTCAGCCGAGGTCGCCAACGATCAGCGATCCCGCCGCAAGGGGCTGCTCGGCCAAACTTCGTTCGAAGGTGCGCTCATCATCGAACCCTGCAACTGGGTACACACAATCGGAATGAAATTCGCAATTGATGTTGCATTCATCAGCCGAGATGGAAGCGTCATCAAAACCCAACGAATGCAACGCAACCGCCTCGGTCTGCCAGTGTTCGGTGCCGCATATGTCGTTGAGGCCGAAGCAGGGGCATTTGCGCGCTGGGGCCTTCACGTGGGCGATGAGCTTGAGTATCGGGGTCAACAACCAGACGACGTGGGGGCAATGTGACAGGAACCCTCTGGCTTGTCGCAACACCAATCGGCAACCTTGGCGATATCTCTCCACGTGCTCGCGAAACCCTCGATGGCGTCGCACTCGTGTGCTGCGAGGACACCCGTCGAACCGGAAGGCTCCTGCAACACCTCGGCATCTCTGCGCAAGCACTCGCTGTCTGCAACGAGCACACAGAGCATCGACTCACGCATCGAGTCATCGATGAACTGTCCGCAGGTCTCGATGTTGCCGTCGTGTCCGATGCCGGAACACCAGGAATTTCTGACCCCGGCGAACGCCTCGTGCGAGCTGCAATCGACCTTGGCGCCACCGTCAGTGCAATTCCAGGAGCCTGCGCAGCGATCAGTGCGCTGATTACGAGCGGACTTCCAACCGAGCGTTTCGTGATGGAAGGGTTTCTTCCTCGTCGAGGACAAGAGCGAACAGATCGACTAACCGACATTGCAGTAGAACATCGAACGATCGTGCTCTACGAGGCCCCTCATCGAATTGCCAGAACACTCGCCGACCTCGCTGAAGTATGTGGTGGCGAGCGTCAGATCAGCGTCAGCAGAGAACTCACAAAAATGCATGAAGAAACCATTCGGTCAACGATGGCTGAACTTGAACTCGGAGAGCCACGTGGCGAGTATGTCATTGTGATTGCGGGTCGCCAGCAGAACAATCAACCGGTCACCGAAGATTCAATCCGCGACGCTCTACACAAAGCGCTTGCGAACGGGTTAAGTCGACGTGATGCCGCAGCCGAGGTTTCACGACGACTCGGGATTCCACGTCGACAGGCATACGATCTCGTTATACAGACGGCTCCCATAAACGAAGCAGACACGCAATGAGTGAATACCTCCACCTCGCAACACCAGGGCCTAGTGCTGCTTTTTTTGATCTCGATCGGACACTCATCAGCGGGTCGTCAGCGTTCACCCTTGCGCTCGCCGGTCGAGCAGCCCACCTCATGCCGACAACAGAGCTCATTCGAGATGCTGTCACCGCTGCACTGTTCAAACTTCGTGGCGATCACGGCAATAACGTCGCAGATGAAGCTCGCGACCGAATCCTCGGGTTCATCAGAGGCCAACGGCAGGATGATCTCCAATCACTAAATGAGCGCGTGATCCCAACTCTCCTCGGAAAGATTCGACCCGAGGCGCGCCGCCTTCTTGACCTTCACCGCCAAGCAGGTCGAGGCACCTTCATTGTTTCGGCCGCTCCGACAGAAATCGTCGAACCTCTCGCACTCTCACTCGGCATGACCGGTGGTATCGGTACCCGAGGAAGAGTCATCGATGGTGTGTACACCGGTGAACTTGATGGACCGTTCTGTTACGGAGATGGAAAGGTCGAGGCAATTAACGAACTCGCCCGCTGGGACAATCTTGACCTTTCCCAATGCTACGCGTATAGCGATTCCTCAAGCGATCTACCTATGTTGTCCGCTGTTGGACACCCCGTTGTCGTAAATCCAGATTCTCGTCTGGAGCGTCACGCTCGCCAGCACGGGTGGCCTGTTGTTCACTTCCGGCAGCAAACACGAACCGTGGCGCGCCGAGGTCTCATCATTACCGCAGGAGTTGGGCTTGCAGTCGGCGCTTTCGCTCTCGGTGCTACTGCAGGAGCGCGCCGTGCAGTTCAGATCGGTCGAGGTGTTAGCGCCAGCTGACGCGACTGAGCAACCAAATTTCCAGCTGAGTCCCAGACCTCACCGTCTTCCTCAAGCACTCCTCCTGACACAAACCGTGTTCTAAACACAACTGCGAGAGGACCCGGAACAGGCAAGCCGCGCAGATGAACGGTGAGTTCGACCGTCGGCACCCAACTCACGGGCAAGCCACTGTTGAACACCGCAGGAGGAAATGAATCTGATGCGAGAATCAGGCCGTACTCATCAATGGTCTGGCCATCGGCAAAATCAAACCAACCGGACACCTCACCAACCCCTCGAGGCTGACCTGAACGGAATCCAACTGAATCTGGGGCAAGGCGCACTGAAAGCCGCTGTTGCAACTCTGGGACGGGTTGAGCATTGGGGTCATCGCCGTTGACGTCAATCGGGCAGTCGTCATAGGACGGAATCTGCGG
>JBMTDQ010000041.1:0-16767 GCA_049432165.1 Ilumatobacteraceae bacterium | reverse complement strand
GTCGGTTCTGAACTGATGCCGTTGTCAAAGCTGGCCGAAACAGTTGGCTCTGTTGGTGTAGGGCCGGTTTTTGTCATCTGTAAATCGGGTGGTCGTAGCGCGATGGCCTGTGAGTTCATGGCGTCAGTTGGTATCGAGGCGACGAACGTCAGTGGAGGAATGATGTCATGGCTCCAGGCGGGGTTTGAGGCGGAATTCGCGCAGTGAGTAACGCTGACGACATCGGGTTCACCTGGGTTGACTCGACGTCGGTATTTGACAGCATCGTCCAAGAATTGTTGGCGTGCGACCGATACGCGATTGACACCGAATTTCATCGCGAACGCACCTACTTTCCTGCGCTAGCGCTTGTGCAACTCGGCTGGGGTGACGGAAATATCGCGCTCATTGACCCGTTGGCTGTCGATTTGGCACCACTCAAGAAACTGTTTGAGTCTGATGTTGAGGCCGTGTTCCACGCAGCACAGCAAGATCTCGATGTACTGACCCATGCCGTGGGCTCGATTCCGCGGCAACTCTTTGATACGCAAATTGCCGGCGGATTCGTTGGTTACGGAACCCCGTCGCTTGCATCGTTGGTGAACTCGGAACTCAAGATTTCCCTGGCGAAGGGTGACCGGCTGACCGATTGGTTGCATCGACCTCTTACCGATGCGCAGAAGCGGTATGCAGCGATTGATGTTGCGTATCTCATTGAAATCCAAGATCGCCTCATGGCGAAGCTTGCAGACGCAGGTCGAACCGAATGGGTGACCGAGGCCTGTGACGAGTTGCGTAAAAAGGGCCAGTCTCCGGTTCGTCCTGAAGATGCCTGGCTTCGACTGAAGGATGCCCGTGGTTTGAAGGGGAAGGGTCGAGGCGTGGCACGAGCGGTTGCGCAGTGGCGTGAGCGGCGAGCGATGCACCTTGACGTTCCGGTGCGGCAAGTGCTCCCAGACTTGGCAATTCTTGGGATTGCCCAGCGCCAGCCCAAAACTGAGACTGAGTTATCCCAAGCCCGAGGAGTGGATGGTCGAGCCCAACGCGGGTCAACCGCTTCGGAAATTCTTGCTGCTGTTGCCGAGGGGCTGGCAGGCCCTGTCCCGGAAGTTCCGAGCGGAGGCGATGACGTTGATCGTGACCTCCGGCCGGCGGTGACACTTATTTCGGCCTGGGTTTCACAGGTTGCAAAATCTGAGGGTGTTGATACCGCAATGCTTGCGACTCGAGCAGATCTCATTGCGCTGCTTTCAGGAGATCCTGCTGCCCGTTTGGCGTCAGGCTGGCGCGCAGAACTGCTCGGAGATGACATTCAGGCGTTGGTGAGCGGAAGCGCCTCCTTGACGTTCGTGCCATCGGAACATTCTCGTCCGGCTGGTCTACGTCTCTTGCGCTCTGATCAGGTACAGTAGAGAACTGCAGTGGTTCGCCCTGCCCGTATCCGTATATCGACTTACTTGGGAGCCCTACTGTGAAGAAGGGTCGACATCGTCGCTTTGAAGAAGCGCGAAAATTGAAGCAGGCTGGCCCTGGAGCCTTTGATCTGGGATTTGGCGACCGTCATCGGTCAGACTCTGACGAGGACGATGAATATGCCGCGCTCGCCGAAAAATACGGCGTCACCTTTGATGATGACGACGAAGAAGAGTACTGACGGCCTCGGTCAACGTTTCTTCAAACGAACCACAGGGTGAGGCAGCGGGATCCATTTAGGACGCTCGAGCGCTTCGACCATCAGGTCATAGATCTCTTCGCCAACTAGTTCGACGATTTCGTCGCGCAACGATTTATACACCGGTAGTCGGTGTGTGAATGCCTCCGGCGCCTCGGTGCACCACCAGTGGAACTCGGCTCCGCCGTCGCCCCAGTCTCGGCGTTTCCATTCACGCAACTGTGAGACAACATGACCTGTTTCATCGGTGGCGTGCTCGAGCCGCATTGGGACTTGCCAGCACACATTTGGTTTCCAATCGAGTGGTCGTGCGCCAGCTTCTAAAGCAGCAATGTGCAGTGCACATCCTGCGCCACCTCCAAATCCTGGACGGTTAAGAAAAATGCACGCGTCGTCGACCAGTCGGGTGGTGGTGACGGGAGTGCCGTCGCTGTCGGGTTCTCCAGCGTCGAGGAAGCCCTTTTTTACGGCTTTGTCGTAGAACTGCATATGTTGCGGCTTGACATTTATGAATGCTTTCACCACTGTTTGAACATCATCTTCGTCAACGAAATGTGCCCCGTAACTGCAGCAGCCCTGCATCATTTCTGTTGCATCGGCATCAAGTACTCCCTTGCAGCCTTCACCGAAGATGCATTGGTGGTTTGACATCAGGTACGTCGCGTCGAATGTCCAGGTGCGGTCTTCGGTGGGATCCGCAAATGAGATCCACTCGTGAATCTCTCGGGCCTTAGGTGGCTTTGCCCCTGCTGAAGATTCCCGCTGAGTTGACGAACCTTTCTTTGCCACGGGTACCACGGTACCGGGGTCGGTAGAATCTGAGGTCTTATGAGTAATGAGAATCGTCAATCCGGCTTGTCCTCGGGATCGTCTATGTCAGCCGATGACTTAAGGAAGTCATTTCTTGACTTCTTTGCGGCAAAGGACCACGCAGTGGTGCCATCTGCGAGCCTCATTCCTCATGACCCATCGTTGATGTTCACCGTTGCCGGAATGGTGCCGTTTAAGCCCTATTTCGTCGGTGATGAGACGCCTCCTTATATGCGGGCAGCGAGCTCGCAGAAGTGTGCCCGCGCCGGTGGAAAGCACAACGACCTTGATGACGTGGGTCGTACCAAGCGCCACCTTGTGTTCTTTGAGATGTTGGGGAACTTCTCGTTTGGTGACTACTTCAAGTCTGAGATCATTCCTTGGAGTTGGGAACTCGTCACTGAGAAGTGGGGATTCGACGGTGACCGACTGTGGATCACGGTGCACGAATCAGATGACGAAGCCGAAGCGCTGTGGCATGAGGGTGTCGGGGTTCCCATGAATCGCATTCAGCGCCTTGGTGACAAAGACAACTTCTGGCAGATGGGCGATACCGGCCCATGCGGGCCGTGCAGCGAGATCCACATTGACCGGGGTCCTGCTTTTGGGCCTGACGGCGGGCCGCTTAATGACCCTCATGGCGATCGCTTCATGGAGTTCTGGAACCTCGTCTTCATGCAATTCGATCAAGCCCCAGATGGATCGCGCACACCGCTGCCGAAACCATCGGTCGATACCGGTGCCGGGCTTGAGAGAATTCTTGCGTTGCTGCAGGGGGTTGATTCGGTGTGGGAGACCGATCTCATGCAGCCGCTGCTCGATACAGCCTGCTCGCTCACCGGCAAGACCTACCGTCCGGGCGATTACGAAGATCGCGATTCGTTTGCGATGCGAGTTCTTGCCGAGCATGCTCGCTCAGCAACAATGCTCGTCAGCGACGGGGTGTTCCCGTCGAATGAGGGCCGCGGATACGTGCTTCGCCGCATTCTTCGTCGTGCTGTTCGTTACGCCTTCATGCTGGGGACTGATCGTCTCGTCATGCCGTCGCTGGTGTCATCGGCAGTCGACGTCATGGGTGACGCGTATCCAGATGTTGTGAAAAATCGCGACTTCATTGAGGGAGTGATGGAGAAAGAGGAAGAGCGCTTCCGGCATACGTTGAAGACCGGCCTTGGCATTCTCGATGGCGAACTTGATTCGGGTGCGCAGCTTTCCGGTTCAACAGCGTTCTTGTTGCACGACACCTACGGGTTCCCACTTGAACTGACCGAAGAAATTGCCGCCGAGCGTTCGATCGATGTTGATCTCGACGGTTTCCGGGTGGAGATGGAAGCTCAACGTGAACGCGCGAAGGCAGCCCGCCGTGACGGTGCAGCTGATGACGGACGAGTCGATCTGTACCGAGAGGTGCTCGATCAATTCGGTACGACCGAGTTCGTTGGCTACACAGATGACGTCTGTGAATCACGCGTTGTTGCGGTTATTCCGACCGTTGATGCTGAAGGTGACGATGCGCTCGAGATCTTTTTGGATCGGACACCGTTCTACGCCGAAGCTGGTGGCCAGATCGGTGACACCGGAACAATTTCAGGATTGACCGGAACGGCCGAAGTACTTGACACAACATTTGCCCTGCCGAATCTCCGTCGCCACCTCGTGAAGGTGACATCTGGTTCGTTTGAGGTTGGTGTCACTGTGACGGCAGCGATCGACGTTGATCGCCGGTCGGCAATTCGACGGAATCACACCGGCACACACGTGTTGCACTGGGCATTGCGTCACGTTCTTGGTGACCACGTGAAGCAGGCGGGTTCACATGTTGGCCCGGATCGTTTGAGATTTGACTTCTCTCATTATGCCGCTGTCACCAATGATGAAATTGCCGAGATTGAGCGTCTCGCGAATATCGAAACCCTCGAGAACTCGCCAGTTCGTGCATTTGAAACGACAAAGGACGAAGCCGAGTCACTTGGTGCAATCGCCTTTTTTGGTGACAAATATGGTGACGTTGTGCGCGTGCTTGAGGCAGGCAAGTCGACGGAGTCGTGTGGCGGCACGCATGTGCGCGCGACTGGCGATATCGGCACGATCAAGATTGTTGCCGAGTCATCAATCGGGTCGAACCTCCGTCGTATTGAGGCCATCACTGGTTCATCGAGCGTTGCATTGTTGCAGCGAGATGAAGCAACGCTGTCTACGGTTGCGGGTCTAGTTGGCTCGACCACGAATGACGTAGTTGAGGGTGTTCAGCGGCGTCTCGACGAAATCAAGGCACTGCAAGACGAACTGAAGGCGATGCGTCTTCAAATTGCGGTCGGAAGAGCGTCAGAACTTATTGCAACCGCGGTCGATGGGATTGTCGTGGCACGGGTCGATGGGCTTGCGTCCGGTGACCTTCGAGAATTGGCGATCGCTGTTCGACAGGCAGAGGGTGTTCGACGCTGCGTGCTGATTGGCGAAACCAACACGGGCGGAGTGGGTCTTGCCGCAGCAGTCATGTCAGGCGAAGGTGTGGAGGCTGCATCGCTCATCAAAGACGCTGCAAAGACCGCTGGTGGCGGTGGAGGCGGCAAAGGCGATGTCGCAACGGCAGGCGGAAAGAATGTCGCAGCGATCGATGA
Source organism: Ilumatobacteraceae bacterium (assembly GCA_049432165.1). Lineage (GTDB taxonomy): Bacteria > Actinomycetota > Acidimicrobiia > Acidimicrobiales > Ilumatobacteraceae > Casp-actino5. The sequence continues at coordinate 11,685 of JBMTDQ010000041.1, read as the reverse complement.
GGCCTTAGAGGTCGCTCGGGCGGCCGCCACAAGCTTGTGACATCTGCACGCACCGTAGATCGCGTCATCGGAATTGACCCTGGTTCGAGGCGTTTTGGTGTCGCTATCGGTGTGTCGGGTGTTGCGTCACCGCTGACGGTTGTTCAACGAGAAAAAACCCTTGATCTCACCGTCGAACGCTTAGCAAGACTCATCGCAGAAGAAGAAGCTTCAGCAGTCGTTGTTGGCTTGCCGATTCATCTCGACGGTTCTGAGGGCTCATCGTCGAAGGCTGCCCGAAAGTTTGCGCACGCACTGGCTAATTTCATTGATGTGCCAGTGATGTTGCATGACGAACGCTTGACCACAGTGAGTGCTGATCGAGTGATGCTTGATGCAGGATTGCGCGCTGAGGAACGTCGCCGGCATGTCGACAAGATTGCGGCAGCGATCATGCTGCAGTCGTGGCTCGATGCCGGAGCGCCTGGCGATGCGATCTGATCTGCTCTCGGACGACCAGCGGGCCCGGACACGCTGGGATGACGACCAGTGGGACCTCCCCGACGAGGTTCCACACGTTGACCGAGCACCAGGTCGAGGAGATCGTGTGCGCTGGCTGGTGTGGGGAGTCCTATGGTTCGTGATCCTTGTGATCCTTGCCGCTGGTTCTGCGGGCTGGTGGTTGGTTCAACGAATCACCGAGCAGGAGGTGGTCGGAGAGTCGCTGACCTTCACTGTTTCTGAGGGTGAATCGGTGAGTGACATCGGTGTTCGTCTTGAAGCAGCCGGAGTGATTGCTGATGCTGGCGTCTTCACGTGGTACGTGAACGAAAAAGGCGGCCTCGAGCCCGAACCCGGCTTGTACCGGGTTGTGCCCGGAGCACATCTGGGTGATGTGCTCGGAGCGTTAAGGACGTCACCGAGTGAGACCTATCGCCGGGTGACGTTCCCGGAAGGATTCACAGTCGAACAGATTGCCGAGCGGCTCGAATCAGAGATCGACAATTTGTCTCAAGAAGAGTTTCTCTCGCTCGCTGGTGATCCAACGCGCCGGGTGCCATGGCGGCCTGCCGACACATCGAGTCTTGAGGGACTGCTCTTCCCCGACACATATCAAGTGTCAAATGCTGACAATGAGGGTCAGATCATTGAACGAATGATTGAGCTGATGGAACGCGTTGCGCTTCAAGAAGAACTTGAGCTTCGTTCGAGCGCGTTGGGTGTGACTCCTTATGAGGCGTTGATCGTTGCCTCGATGATTGAGCGAGAAGCGAAGGTTGATGGAGACAGGGCGTTGATCGCACGAGTCATCTACAACCGTCTTGAACTGGGAATGAACCTTGAGATTGATGCGACGCTGTACTACGGCTCGTCAACCGACACGCCGTTCGCGTTGTTGAAAGCGAGAGATTTTCCATACAACACCTATAAGTACGGTGGGTTGCCGCCGACTCCTATTGCGAACCCGGGTCGTGCATCGATTCGGGCGGCGTTGAATCCTGCACCGAATCCTTCGTCGGGGAATGAGTTGTGTGAAGTGCTTGATGACCCGACGGTTGGGTGTAACTACCTTTACTACGTGCTCGCCGATGATGATGGTTCCCATGCGTTTGCAGTGACATTCGATCAGCATCAGGCGAATGTTGAGATCGCGCGGGTGAAGGGGTTACTCGGATGAGTAACGGTCAGACTCGGGTTGCCATCGTTGGGGATCCTGTCGAACATTCCTTGTCGCCTGTCATGCAGCACGCAGCGTTCGCTTCGGCCGGACTCGATTGGGAGATGGTGCGCGTGCAGGTTCCAAGTGGCGGTGGAGCCGGGATTATCGATCGAGTTCGTTCAGGTGAGTTTGCGGGTCTTGCGATCACGATGCCGCTCAAAGAGGAAGCGGCTGCGGCTGTCGACGAGCTCGACCCGGCATCTGCACGGCTGCGCTCGGTGAACACTGCAGTCGGACTTCCCGGTGGGAGTGTTCGCGGTTTGAGCACCGATGGAAACGGGTTCGTAAATTCACTCCGTGTGCACGGCGTTGGTCTTGTCGGCACCAGAGTGCACATCGTTGGCGCAGGTGGAGCCGCTCGTTCAATTGTCGCTGCCCTCGGGGCAATCGACGGCTGCTCGATCACGATTTCGAATCGAACATTTTCGGCCGCTGTTGAGGCTGCTGCACTCTCAGAGTCGGCGCAAGCGGTGGGTGTCGAAGAAACTGCTGATGCTGTGAAAGCCGCACAAGTGGTGGTGAATACCACCTCGGTCGGAATGGGAAGTGACAGCGGTGTTGCTGCTCTACCACTGGCGATTGAACTCATCGATTCGCATCAGGTGGTCGCCGACATCGTGTATCACCCCCTTACAACAGGGCTCCTCGCCGGCGCTGCGGCACGAGGTGCTCACACCGTTGACGGGCTGGGGATGTTGGTCCATCAGGCAGTGCTGCAATGTGAGGCGTGGACAGGGTTTTCTCCCGACCCGGTCGCAATGCGGTCAGCAGCAGAAGCAGAACTCGCACGACGCTCCGGGTAGCCTCATCTCGTGCTCCGCTTGTTGACTGCTGGTGAATCTCATGGACAGGCTCTCGTTGTCGTGCTCGAAGGGCTGCCTGCCGGCCTCGAGTTAACTGTTGAAGAGATCCAGGCAGAGATGGGTCGTCGTCGCCTGGGTTATGGCCGCGGTCCACGTCAGCGTTTCGAGGTAGACGAACTCACTTTGATCGGTGGCGTCCGGCATGGTCGAACCCTCGGCTCGCCTCTCGCAATTGAAATTAAGAACACGGAGTGGTTCCGAAGCGACAAGTGGCATGAAGAGATGTCGCCTGCTCCGGGAGCAACGAAAGATCCGTTGACGAAGGTCCGGCCAGGGCACGCTGATCTCGCTGGGATGCAGAAGTACGGGTTTAGTGACGCTCGTGACGTGCTGGAGCGGGCATCGGCTCGCGAGACCGCGGCACGGGTTGCAGCAGGTGCAGTAGCGAAGAAGCTGCTGTCACATATTGGTGTTGAGATCATGTCGCACGTCATCCAGATGGGGTCGGCGCGCGCCTCCCTCGAATCTGTACCTACGATGGCTGATCTTGCAGCGATCGATGACTCGCCAGTGCGTTGCTTCGATCCAGTGAGCGCTGATGCCATGGTTGAAGAAATTAAGGCTGCAGCAAAAGATGGCGATTCGCTCGGTGGTGTTGTCGAGGTGCTCGCATTCGGCGCCCCAGTTGGTCTCGGCTCTCACGTTCATTGGGACCGCAAAATTGATGGCTTGCTGGCTCAGGCATTGATGTCGATTCAGGCGGTGAAGGGTGTCGAGATCGGTGACGGTTTCGAAGTTGCCGGCCGTCGGGGAAGCGCCGCTCACGATGCAATTCACTGGGATGCCGATTCGGCATCCTTCCGTCGCCGGAGTTCGCTCGCAGGGGGAGTTGAAGGCGGCATCACCTCGGGTGAGCTGCTCGTTGCTCGAGCGGCGATGAAACCACTCGCAACCTTGAATGTTCCGACGTTAGAGACAGTCGATATTGCGACCAAAGAGTCGTCAGTGTCGTTTAAAGAACGCACCGACGTCACTGCAGTGCCTGCCATGGGTGTTGTCGCTGAGACGATGGTTGCACTCGTTCTCGCCGACGAGGCACAGCGCAAATTTGGCGGTGACTCTGTGGCTGAATTCGTCCGTAATGCTGAGGCGTCTGCTGCTGCGGTCGCTGAGCAGATGGGCTGACTGATGCGTCAGGTGACGGTTCCGCTCTCAGGTGTCTCGCAAGACCGCTCATACGAAGTGACTGTTGGGCATGGTGTGATCGGTCGACTCGACGAAGTGTTGCGCGGCTTGATGCCTGCCCCTCGTCGAGTTGCTGTTGTGACTCAGCCCGGCATCGGTGTCGAGGTCTCAACATCTCTTCCGACGCACCAGTTTGAGATCGGTGTTGGTGAGCAATTCAAATCGATGGCGACCATCCAGGAACTATGTGAGGGTTTCGCAGAGGCTGGCCTCACTCGTGGTGATGTCGTCGTCGGAGTTGGTGGGGGCATGGTGACCGACGTTGCCGGATTCGCCGCTGCGTCATACCACCGCGGTATCCCTGTGGTTCATGTGCCAACCACCTTGCTTGGCATGATCGATGCTGCAATTGGTGGAAAGACCGGTGTGAACTTGCCGCAGGGCAAGAATTTGGTTGGAGCCTTCTGGCAGCCATCGGCGGTGTTGTGCGATCTTGACACTCTTGGCTCCCTTCCCGATCGTGAAATTCGTTGCGGTAACGGCGAAATGGCGAAGTATCACTTTTTGACGGGTGATGATCTCGCTGCTCTTGATCTTGAGGATCGTGTGGCTCGATGTGTCGAGATTAAGGCTGACGTTGTTGCGTCCGATGAGCGTGAGTCGGGTCGTCGAGCGATTTTGAATTATGGCCATACCTTGGCTCATGCGCTCGAAATCGCTTCTGATCACGAGATTGCTCACGGTGAAGCGGTGTCAATTGGCCTCGTGTTCGCAGCACGTCTGGCCGAACGACTCGGGCGAATCAATGCAGATCGAGTTGCTCAACATCTTGAGGTGGTCGGTGGACTCTATGGGCTTGAGACCGATGTTCCGCGCGTTGGATCGGCGGAGGAACTTCTGGCGTTGATGTTTCGTGACAAGAAGGCCATTGACGGGCTGACCTTTGTGCTCGATGGTCCGAACGGCGTTGAACCAGTGGTGGGTGTCGATTCGGCAATCGTGCTTGATGTGTTGAACGAGGCGCTCAGTTCATAGTGATGGCAGGGCCGCCGGCAGGTCGTCGTGTTGTGCTGCGGCGCTGGACTGAGGAAGATCTCGATGCGTTCGCTGATCTGAATGGCGACCCGCAGGTAATGGCCACGATCGGGCCAGTGATGGACCGGGAGGCATCTGCACACTTTCTTAAACGAATCGACCGCCACTTCGACGACCATGGATTCGGGTTGTGGTGTGTCGATGTCGGTGGGGAAGCAATCGGGTTCTGTGGGCTGATGGTTCCGTGGTTTCGTGATGGTGTCGAAATTGGTTGGCGACTGCGATCGCAATGGTGGGGAAACGGATTTGCGAGTGAGGCGGCCAGGTGTGTTCTTGCGTATGCCTTTGCCGAAAAACCCGATGGGCTTGGGTTCGAAGAGGTCATTTCATTCACGGCGGCAACGAATACACGCTCGCAATGGGTGATGGAGGCAATCGGTATGAGTCGAGTTGCTCACGGGGATTTTGATCACCCTGGGGTACCCGAGTCGAGTCCGTTACGACCACATGTGCTGTACCAACTGCCTGTTGGGCGATACGGTTCTATGTCGTGAGCCTCATATTGCTCCTTCATGGACCAAACCTCAATCTTCTTGGACAACGTGAACCCGACGTGTACGGGCATGACACGCTCGAAGATCACGTCTCACGAACGCGTTCGTTGGCAGGCGAATTCGGCTGTGATGTGGAGGATGTTCAGAGCAATTACGAGGGAGAACTCATTGAGGCCGTCCACGGTGCGCGTGGTCGTTGTGATGCGATCATCATTAACCCGGGGGCGTTCACTCACTCATCGTGGGCACTTCATGACGCTCTTGCGGCTTATGACGGAATCGTGATCGAAGTCCATCTCTCGAACCCGGATGCTCGTGAGCCGTGGCGACGTACGAGTGTTGTCGCTCCGGTGGCAACGGGTTCGATTTCAGGATTTGGCGGAATTGGCTACGAACTAGCGGTTCGGGCGGTCGCTGCCAGATTGAAATGACAGCCGTTGGTGTAGGTGGTCGCGCTGAGCGACTCTTGAACGTTCTAGGTGAGCGCGACCTTGATCAGATGATGGTGAGCGACCGCAGCAATATTCGATGGCTGTCAGGGTTTACCGGTTCGGCGGGGGTGCTCATCATCTCAGCGCGCGGACATGTCTTGGTGACCGATGGTCGTTATACCGAGCAGGCTCGAGATCAACTCGATGCGGCAGGAGCGACTGATGTTGAAGTGGTGTCGGCTCGAACGTTGAGTGATCAGCACAGTGCGATCATTGCGGCGACAGGGGGAACGAAGATCGGGGCTGAGGCCTCGGTCGTCTCGCACGGCACATGGTCGAGCTTCGCCGCTCAGATTGATCTCGTTGGGGTCGACGGGGTGATCAGCGACTTGCGCCGGTCAAAGGATGACGCGGAAGTTGAACTCATTGCGCAGGCGGCCGACATTGCATCTCGAGCGCTCGCTGACGTTGCACCGATCATCGCCGTTGGTGTTTCTGAACGTGAGATTCGTGACGAGCTCGAATATCGGATGCGCAAATTAGGTGCAGACGGACCGAGCTACGAGACGATTGTTGCGTCGGGGCCAACAAACGCAGCGCTACCGCACGCCCGTCCGACGACTCGGCAGTTTGTTGAGGGTGACACGGTGGTCATCGACGTTGGTGCGCTGGTTAGTGGGTATCACTCTGACATGACAAGAACGTTTGTTGTGGGTGAGCCGACTGTTGAGCAGAGGCGCTGGTATGAGTTGGTGCTCGAATCGCAGATGGCCGGTTTAGAAGCGGTTGCAGCAGGCGTTCGGGTGAGTGATGTTGATCGAGCATGTCGTTCGGTCTTCGAATCTGCTGGGCTTTCCGACCTGTTTGTGCATGGCACCGGGCATGGTGTCGGGCTCGACATTCACGAGGAGCCATTTCTTGGCGCTTCCGGCCAAACAGAACTCGTTGCGGGAGACGTGGTGACTGTCGAACCTGGCCTCTATCGTGTCGGAACCGGAGGCGTTCGGATTGAGGATCTTGTGGTCGTCACTTCTGAAGGCCACCGAAATCTCACTACTCATCCGAAGGACTCCCCATGCCTGCCATCACGACGAACGACCTGAAGACCGGTATCACTCTCGAACTCGACAACGCGCTGTTCCAGGTGCTCGAGTTCCAACATGTCAAGCCAGGTAAGGGTGGTGCATTTGTTCGCACGAAGCTCCGCAACGTCCGTACCGGAAATGTGTTCGACAAGACGTTCAACGCCGGTGTTCGCGTTGAACAAGCGATCATTCGCCGTGAAGAAATGCAGTTTCTCTACCGTGACGGTGACGAGTACGTGTTCATGAACAACGAGTCATACGAGCAGATGAATGTTGCCCCAGTTGCACTTGGTGACGCCGCCGATTTCATTGTTGAAGGTATGACCGCTCAGGTTGCGTTTTACAACGACGAGATCATCTCTGTTGAAATTCCTGCGTCTGTCGAATTGACCATTTCAGATACCGAGCCGGGTGTGCAGGGTGACCGAGTGTCAGGGGCCCGCAAGCCAGCAACGCTTGAGACAGGTCGAGTGATTCAGGTTCCGCTTTTCGTCGAAATCGGCGACCGGGTCAAGGTTGACACCCGTAACGGCGACTACATCACTCGGGTCTAATTGATGACGAACATTGACGAGCGGTCTGACGCTCGAGAACGCGCACTGCACCTGCTGTATGAAGCGCAGTCGAAGGGTATTTCGATCAATGAGGTGATTGATGCCCAAGTCGTCGTGCCTGACGACCTCGTACTGTTGCTTGCTCGTGGCGCCGAGTCGTCATCTGGTCAAGCCGATGTTCTCATTGAGAGCAAATCTCGTGGATGGACGTTGAAGCGGATGCCGATTCTTGACTTGGCGATTATGCGAATGGCGTTATTTGAACTGCTTGAGCGTTCAGAGGTGCCGACTGCTGTTGTTCTTGACGAGGCGGTTGATCTCGCGAAACGGTTCTCAACCGACGACAGCGGGCGGTTTGTCAACGGAGTGCTCGCGGCGATCGCTTCAGAGGTGCGGAACGGATGAAGTCGTGGCTCCGGAGTCGCGATCCGGGCCTCCTCGCACTCGGCGGGGTCATCGTTCTGTTCACTGTGTACTACGGGTCGGTGACCCTCAATATCCATCACGGGTTGGGCACCGCCGCCTACGACTCGGGTCTTTACGACCAGGGCCTATGGATGATGTCGCGGTTTCGGGCGCCATTTGTTACGACGATGGGTCGCAATCTTCTCGGAGATCACACCTCTTTCATCCTGTTTGTTCTCGTGCCGTTCTACTGGGTTGCGCCAGGGGCATGGATTCTGTTCTGGTCTCAGGTCGCAGTGATTGGTTTGGGCGCTGTTCCGGTCTATCTCTATGCCCGGGATTCACTGCAGTCGTCGAAGATCGGACTCTTTTTCGCTGTGGCGTACCTTGTGCACCCGGCGGTACTCGGTGCCGTCTTCGAGAACTACCACCCAGATAGTTTCCTTGGCCTGTTTGTTCCGCTTGCGCTGTGGGCGGCGCTCTCGAGTCGTTGGGGGTGGTACGTCGTTGGCGTCGTTGGCGCTCTTCTTGTGAAGGAAGATGTCGCACTGGTCATCGTTCCACTCGGGGTGTGGGTGGCGCTGAATCGACAGAAACGTATTGGGCTCATCACGATTGGCGCCGCGGTAGCGACAACGTTGATTGCAATGTTCGTGGTGATGCGTTCGCTCATTGGCATCCCGACCAGAAATGCTTGGCGCATTCCGTTTGGCGGTCAGACCGGGTTTCTCTCGGCAGTGTTTACTCAGCCTCGAGATGTTGTTACCTACTTCACCTCTGAAGATCGGCCCTGGTACCTGTGGCAGATGATGCTGCCAATGGGTTTTCAGTTCGTTCGTAGGCCAGGATTGGCTGCGATTAGTGCCCTCGTATTGTTCACGAATGTGCTGAGCACCTACTGGTACCAGTTCCACGTGCAGTACCACTACAGCATTGTTGCGGTGCCGGCGTTGGTGTTTGGAACGGTGTGGGCGATTCAGCAGTTGCCAGCCTCGGGCTTGGGTGGCCGGCGTGTGGCGCTGGTGTGTGTGATGGTGTGTACCGCGTTGTCGGCATTGTTGTGGTCGCCAATTCCGAAGGGTCGTGCAATGCCGTCGTACTGGCCGCCTTCGCACCCGGTTGCGGTGGCGGCTCGTGAGGTAGTTGATGTTGTCCCCGACGAAGCGGTGGTTGCAGCGCATTATCGGATCGCCCCTCACCTCGCGTATCGAGATGAGATTTACCAGTTCCCGACGCCGTTTCGGGCGGTCCTGTACGGCGTGGGACTAGAACTTGAAGGCACTCGACTTGATGAGCGAGCCGAGCGTGTTGAATTCCTTGTTCTACAGAAAGATCTCTCAGCCGAAGCTGCAGCTGATTTTGCGGTTATCGACGACGCCTTCGACGAATACTTCAGTAACGAGTACTGGGTGGTGTGGAAACGAAACTCCGCAGCGGCACTTCCGCCACTCGGCTAGTTAGTTGTCGTCATTGTCGAGTTCATCGCCAGCTTCAAGGGCGTCGATGAGTTCGTCGACGTCAGCATCTTCGCCAGAGATGAGCAGGACGCTGTCATCAGTGGGGGAGAAGATGGCGGATACCTCAAAGTGGTTGACGACGATTTCATTTGCATCGTCGTCAACTGGCGTGACAAACGCAATTTCAATTTCTGCATCACTCGGCTTGTCCCTGAGGATGTCGATGAGTTCGCTCACACGCATGGTTGACCTCGTTTAGGTTTCGGCGAGCCAACGGTCGGCCCGGTCGAGTAGGTACAGGCTGACGGCCTTGCAACGTTCAAGTGTTTGGGCAACCGCAGTGTCGTTGTTCATGTACACATCGGAAAGTTCAAGTGAAATTTTGGCGACGATGGAAAGTGAGCGTTCGGGTGCATCGGTAACGCTGGGGAACGAGTCGATGGCTGAGACTTCAATCGGCAGGGTGACGCCGCCAATTCCTGCGATCTCGGTGGCGAGCACCAGCAGGTCTGGGGGGCTGGGGAGTGGTGGCAAGGTCCACGTGTAAATGAGTGGGAATGTAAACCCCTGTGGTGGGGTGTCGTCGAGGTCGTCAAGCTTCATGACTTCGTCCTCGAAGCCGAGTAGTGCACGGGGGTCAACGTCAAGCGAGAGATGAAGGTCGATTGGGCCAGCGCAGGCCTCTTCAGGATGAAGATCAACTTCCCACAATTGGCGCAGTGAATAGGTCTCCACAAAGTGTCGTTCATCATGAACGTGAAAGCCGTGGTCGATTGCCTCACTTTTCAGATCGGCAACAAATCCGGCGACATCGATGACTGCCACGTTTTGCACACTACCGTGAATGCCGATGACTGTTCCTCAGCGAAGTTCCTTTGATGATGTCGATGCTGTTCTCGGAGTGTTCAACAGTGCTGCCGATGTTGTGGCTGATGTGCTGGGGAGGACCTCCGATTGGGGGCCATCTGGACAGCGCGACAGTCAATATGCGTTCGATGTGACCGCCGATGATGCCTGTCTCAAGGTGCTGTATGACGCAGGTTTTGCGGTGTTTAGTGAAGAGAGTGGAATTACGGGTGATGCGGCTGCACCGTTGGTGGTGGTTGACCCTGTTGATGGTTCAACGAATGCGTCTCGTGGGGTGCCTTGGTTTGCGACGGCCCTATGCCTTCTTGAAGAGGGTCAGCCGAAGGTGTCACTCGTTGCCAATCATGCAACCGGTCAGCGGTGGACTGCTGTGGCCGGTGGCGGGGCGTTTCTCAACGGTGAGCGCATTCAGCACTCAGGATGCACGAATCTGAGGTCGGCTGTCGTCGCAATGTCGGGTTTGCCGCGCCACCACTATGGGTGGGGGCAGTTTCGTGTGCTGGGTGCGTCGGCACCGGACCTTTGCCTTGTCGCCTCGGGTGTCCTTGATGCTTGGTGCGATATGCATCGTGGCGGCCATGGGCTGTGGGACTACGCGGCGTCGGCGCTGGTGTGTATGGAGGTCGGGGCTGTTGTTGGTGACGTGTTTGGCCGGGATTTGTTCACCCCTGACCCGACCGAACGGCGCTCGCCAATCGCAGCCGCAACACAAGAGTTGTTTGACGCCTTTTTGGATGAACGTCTCAAAGACGGGTGAGGTGTGCTCACTTGGTGATGCGGCAGTAAACGTCGGCAGATGAGACCGGTGAACACGCCGGTTTAGCGTCCTCTGTTTCGCACCGTTGTGAGCGATTGATCGCAAGTAAGTGATGAGGGTCGCAATGAGAGTCATGTTGGCCCATCGGCCGGCTTATGGGACCCTCCAACGGTGTACGTATGTGTCTAAAGTTAGGATGAAAATGCTGTGGAAACGCAAAACCTTAGGAGCGTCCATGGAAAAGTGGCTAGAAGACCTACAGGCGATTGCACAGCTACGCGACGAAGGTCTCCTGACAGAAGAAGAATTCGACGCCGAACGTGAGAAGATTCTGTCGGCACGACAAACCTCGCCCGAGATCAGGCAAGGGTCATCGCCGGATCATCGACTGAAAGAGCAACCGTCAACATTGGTGAGGGAATCACGTCGGCCAAAATTTTGGGGTCGTCGTTTGGTTGCTGGGTTGATCCTTATCGGAATCGTTGTGGCCGGGTCCCTCGTTCTTCAGCGGAGACAGTCAGGCAATGATTTGGGGTCGGATGTAGCCGTAGAGGCAGTTTTGGGTGCATTTGACTTGTCGATCCGTACATCCATTCGACAGGCCATTGTTTTGGATAGCCGATCTCTAACATCCGAGAAGATTGCCTCAACGCTGAAAATTGAGCTATTCGATTCGCTGTCAGATCGCATCGCCAAAGCAATTGAGCCGGAGGTTGCAGACAGTTCGCGGCGGAGACTAGTTGACTCTGTTCTTGAAGAGCTGAAGCTTCCAGAAGGCTCGTTGTCGGATGATGAAATATCAGCGTTCAAATCAGATCCGCTCCAATCTCTCACTCTTATGCAACCGGGGGTG
>JBMTDQ010000040.1:0-17156 GCA_049432165.1 Ilumatobacteraceae bacterium | reverse complement strand
CACAACACGATCACGGCCAAATAGATCAATCAGACGATCAAGTTCACGACGAGCTGCTCGCGGCCCCTGCGTGCACAAGGCTGCCGGAACAACGCCAGTGTGATCTCCAGTCAGTACCCACGACATCCCTTTGACCTGCTCCGCTACGACATTGAGATCATGACGAGGAGCCCCTTTCGAGCCGGCGAGAAGGCCAAGAGAAAGCGCACGCGAAAGACCGCCATACCCCGATGGTCCATCAGCGAGAACGACAATGCGATTCCCATGTTCGCGATTTGTGCCGTTCGACAATGTGAGTTCTGTGCCAATAACCGTTGGAAGGTGCAATGACCGTGCCGCCTCAGCAAACCGAATGATGCCGTACAACCCGTCTCGGTCGCACAAACCAAGAGCATCAAGACCAAGCCGAGCAGCTTCAACAGCAAGTGCTTCGGGGTGACTCGCACCTTCTAGGAATGAAAAGTGAGACCGCGCATGCAACTCGGCATAGGGAATTCGAATCCCTCTTGGTGATGCCTGATCAGACGGTGGCTCAAACGGTTGACGTTGTCGGCTCCAGGCTGGAGCATCACCACCGGCGTTCCATGCAGGGCTGCTAGGGGCGCGCCCATCACGACCTCGTTGCGGCACCCGACCCGATAATCGGGCTTCAAGTTCATTCCATGTCCACTGAGGGTTCGTGAATCCCACAACACCAAGTATCGAACATATGTTCGATACTTGCAAATGGCGTATCAGGCCTCGCTGGAGAACTCTTGTCCTAAGCGGGCAAGTAGTGCAGCGAGCCGTTCATCACCAGCGCGCTTCACCGCCGCAGCCCAACCGAACCATTCGACACGTTGACTTTCATCAGGTGGCGGAGCAGGATCGGCGTCTCCCCCATCGAGCAAATATCGGAGGTCAAGGTGAGTGTGTCCCCTCCCCCCTTGATGGGCATCAACATGAACAAGTCGAGGCGGATCATTCGTAAAACGCACATCAAGGCCGGTTTCTTCACGAGCCTCACGAAGTGCCGCATCCCACGGAGACTCACCTGGGTCAACATGGCCACCTGGCTGAAGCCACATGCCAAGACGTTTATGTTCGAGCAACACTGTTCCACGAGGCCCGACCACAATCGCTGAACCAGTGATATGAACCAGATCACTCCGCTCATCAAAGGGGTTGCCGCCAGCACGCCGAATACGGTCGACCTCTGCGATCAATGTTGCAACTGATCGTTCTTCATCAGCATCCGCAACCGGATGCACATTCACTACTGCGAGCACTTGATCGATGAGCGCTTCTGACATCTCAGGTACCGTACCGCTCATTAACTGTGCGTACCCATGAGGTGCCACTGTTGACGCTCGACAGCAAGCAAATGTGCGCTGCCATCTTCGAGCACGACTTGAAGTCGTGCGAGCCGGCGACGGCGGCGGTCATCCCACCATCTCTCAATAAGTGGCCACGGACCGGCCCATGCCACCACACGACAAGACCGACCTCCAATCACAACACAAACCGGATCTGACGTCATTTCACCTCGTCCGCTCACACCAACTGACTCACCCCGATCATTCAATACTTCGACAGTGATTTCATCTGGTGGCACGATGACCGGTGCTGGGCGAACAACCGACCCAGGCCACGGGGCAAGTGCATCGACGTGATGATCGGTATCGACAACCGTGGTCGACACCCACCCATAACGATCTTCTGGCAGGCGACCACCAATGGGCATTGGAACTCGAACGCCTTCTGAACCACACAACGTCACCAACCGAGCAACCGCCCGAGCTGCACGGCCATCGGCTTCACTTGCTCCACCCCAGAACCCCTGTTGCACGCCATCATCAGGGCGAACTGCAGTGACCGAAATCCGAAGAACAATTACTCCTGCGCTCACTGCAGATGATTCGTTAATCCATGCATCAAGCTGCCATCGCACACGATCGACAATTGCAGCGGCCGTGAACCCTTCTGATCGATACCAGTGCCGCTCAGTGCGCTCAGAATGTTCGGTTTCGGCAGCCACTGTGATGCGAGTAGATACGAGACCTTCGATCGCCAGTTCTTGAACAAGCTCTGATGCAAGTTCGCGAGCGGTAAACACCACCGGGGTGACCGAAAGAACTGGTTCTTCAAAACGACGTTCGCGTTCTGGCAGTTGCGATGGAGCCACAGATGAGAGCGGACGTTCATCAGCACCTGTCGCAACTCGATACGCCCGCACCCCTGGCAGACCAAAACGAGTAAGTACATCTCGTTCATCAAGAGCAGCGAGATCACCAACTGCTCGGATGCCAAGTCGATCAAGAAGTTCAACGAGCTCGATTGACATTTCACCAATGGCATGCAGCCAACGCAAACTCATCGTGGTGAATGCTGCAGCGGTTCGTCCCGGCTCAACAATCACAGGCCGGTGAACCGCCCCCGAACGGCGAGCAGCTATCGCCGATGCAGCCCGGCCATCTGCAACTCCAATACCAATGGGAACTTCTGCTGCTAATTGGTTCTCGATAACCGACCGCACATGGTCGACAACAGAATGTTCACCCCCGAAATACCGAGTTGGCCCACGCATATCCAGACACAAACTGCCGGGTTCCAATAACTCGACAAGAGGAATGATCTCAGCCACCGCCGACACCACCCGCTCAAATGCCTGTACTTCAGCTGAGTAATCGCGTGAAACAACCGTTGCGTTTGGGCAGGCACGCAATGCTGTTCGGCGGCGGTCTCCAGTACGAACCCCAGCGTCGCGGGCGCTGGGGCAGGCAGCGATCACTCGATGTTGGTCGAGAACAATGAGTGGCTCTTGCACTGGTGGAACTACATGTACTGGCCACTCCGGACACCACAAGGTCAGCACCCGCGGCACCGATGAACTCACACCACCCGAAGCCGCCATCGCAGTTCCTCACTATCGATAGCTACGTCGATCAGTTCGTCGACCGCCCCATCTGTTTCATCATCGTGAGGCCACCCCCCATACACATCACCTTGAGGTGGCAACTGCATTGCTGATTGCAACGGCCGAGGAGAACGCCGACCCGTTGATGTGACAGTGAGATATCGAGCAAGAAGTCGGCCTGAACCCCAACCAATTCCTTCCCAACGAATGTCGGTGCCAGCAAGTTCAATGTCGCCAAGAGATGTCGTGTCGTGCGCTCGCATCTCATTGGTGTCATCAATAACGACGAGAGTGACACCTTTTGCTCGAATACGTTGCGCAATCCGACGAGCCAAGGCTCCGCGATAGCGAGAAGCAGGAATCATGACGGCATCAAATCCATCGAATACTGCTGACAACACATTCGCGAGATCGTCACCAGCTGACACGCCGACCACTCGATGTAAAGGGATATCAAATTCGACAAGTGCCTCAGGGGAGACCTGGTCGAGATCAACCATTGCAAGCCATGAACCAACTGCAACCGCTCTCGCAACCAAACCAAGCGCAATTGAATATGCGGCTGGTCCACGACAGGTCACCACTTGCCCGCGTAAAAGCCCGGCAGGCAGCACCTCTGCATACATCTCTGACAGCGGTAAGGCACTGTCAGATTTCGTCAACGACGAAGCAGAACGGAGATGAGTCGACTCAAGAGCAATAGACATCGATATCCACTGTATCGAACAGGTGTTCGATTATGATTTGTCGGCGGATCCATCGACTTTTGAAGTCGGCTTCCCTCAAAGCGTGCCTTCCGGGCAAACTGTAAGAGTGAGTACCAACCCCTATCAGCCACCTCGCATCCTCACATTGATGGGCTCTGGGGAAACCGCTCCAACCATGGTCAGCACTCACCGTCGACTTGCAGGATCACTCGCCAACGGCCCCGCAACCGTTCGTTCAATGGTGAATGCCGCCTTACTAGACACTCCGTACGGCTTTCAAGAAAATGCCTCAGAACTAGCTGAGCGGGCAGTCAACTACTTCTCCGAATCTGTCGATGTCAATCTTCGAGTGAGCGGCTTGACCTCACTGCGCACCGCAGACCCAGTGGCACGCGAACGAGGGCTTGAACTTCTTCGAACCAGCGACTATCTCTTTGCCGGCCCAGGTTCACCGACCTACGCACTCCGTGAATGGGCACAGACCGACGTGCCCACAATTATTTCCAACAAACTTGAACATGGCGGGATCGTTGTCTTTGCTTCTGCAGCGGCGCTCACTATCGGTGCCAAAACTGTTCCTGTCTACGAGATTTATAAATGCGGTCATGACCCGTACTGGCTTGATGGCCTGAACGTGCTCGGCGACATTGGAATTAATGCTGTGGTCATCCCCCACTACGACAATGCCGAAGGTGGGCACCACGACACGAGGTTCTGCTATCTCGGTGAACGTCGACTCCGGCTTATGGAACAAGAGCTCCCAACCGATCACTACGTCCTCGGAATCGACGAGCACACCGGGGTGATCTTGAACCTTGACGAGGGTTCCGCCGAAGTGGTGGGGAATGGCATGCTCACCGTCCGCATGAACGGCGAGTCGCGAACATTCAATTCTGGAACCACCATCGACCTTGCCTTCCTTGCAAACCCTGAAAGCGATCCAACCTCGTCAGCCAAGGGAACGACCGCTGCTGCGGCAGCATCAACCGCCACACCATCGGACGACCCACCCGCAGACACCTCCTTAGGGGCCACGACTGACCGCTGCATTCGAGACTTCGACGAGGCAATGGCCAACGCAAATGCCGATCAAGCACTCGGAGCGGTACTTACGCTTGAAGAAGCAATTACCGCATGGTCAGCTGACACATTGCAAAGTGATGAGGCTGACCGGGCACGCTCGACACTTCGATCAATGATCACTCGCCTTGGTGATGCAGCAGAAAAGGGGCTCGGCGACCCAACTCTGGTTCGAGCGCCACTGGTTGAAGCTTTGCTTGAGATTCGAGCACTGGCGAAAGGCGAAAAGAGATTTGATCTTTCAGATCTCATCCGTGACCGTCTTGATGCGGCAGACATCGAAGTCAAAGACACCGTCGATGGTGCCGTTTGGAACTTACGTAACGAGAGTTAGAAGACGTCAGGCAGTTCGCCTGCGAATCGCATGTTGACGAACCATGTCGAGCACTTGATTGATGTCCTGACCCAACACCACACCATCACCAATATCAGCCTGAGTCGAGTTCATCACCGCTCGACCCCCCGTCACCACAAGTACCTCAGGAAGAACCTTGCCCAGTTCTGCTGTGACGGCCACCGCAGCCGGCATCGAATCCTCATGTGAAATCGACAACAGAACCGCAACTGCATCTGACTCTTTGACAACTTGAATGAAAGAACTGGCGGGGCAGTCAGCACCCAAATCGATGACGGACCACCCGTCAGCACGAACAAGGTCGGAGAGAACTGCGCTCGGAATTGAGTGCTGCTCTCCAGATGGCGAACCCACTACCACTGTTCCGCGGGAGCGTCCACGGCGGTTCAGTTGCGGTCCTAATCGCCCCAGAAGACGCTGGACGACAACAGTTGCTCGATGTTCGTCAGCTACCTCAAGCTCGCCAGCCGCCCATCGGGCCCCAATAGATTCCATCGCACCAGCGATGTACTCCGTATACACACGGTCGACCGTTGAACCTGCGGCCATCGCCGACTCGATGACGCCCCACGCTCCTTCAACGTCGCCCGCAATGAGGCGCGCTTCGAGTCGTGAAGACCAAGGAGCCTGTCGCCGTGAACGAGTTCTTGTCGAGTCGCCGTTCGCTGTCTCTTCGCGACGAGAAAATTGGTCAAGATCTTTGAGCGCCACACGCCACCCCGCAGAAGTTCGCAAAGCAGGCAATTGGCCTTGACGCACGTATCGATACGCCGTCATGTAGTGCACGCCGAGGCGCTCAGCCGCCTCATGTAACGTGACATCTTTCCCCACGAAGATGACGTTAGAAATGTTTCAGGGACCCTGCGTGACTGTGCAGGGCTTTGAGGTCAGCCGTTTTTTGCTGCCCATCGCTCTTTTGCTGATTTGCTTCGCTCAAGGAGGTGAGCGGGCACGCGTTGCGCAGCTGCGGAAAGTTCTTCCCCACCATCTCCTGTTGCAGCTGGAGCGGCCGCCTCTTCAGGCTGAAGGTCTTCGAATGAAGGGGGTTCAACACCGGGCAACCAGTATTGATACAGATTAGAGACGATGTCAGCGAGGCCTTCGCCAGTACTTCCTCGTGCAAGCTCGACGGTCACGATGTTTGAAAAGACGTGAACGGTGTCGACACCACCATGGTCGATCAACCGACGGGCCAACACCGCACTTGGACGGTCACCACGCGCTTCTTGTGCCGTGCTGAATCGTTCATGGCCCTGACCCGACAATGTTCGATTGAGTTCAAACCGTAATGTTCCCGGCTGATTCGTTGCCTTTTCTGTGACGCCTACAAGTTGTCCCATACGGTTCTCAAACTATCGCAGCGAAGGCTCCGCAACCTTGCCCATCGGATAAACCTCTCCCGGTGGACATCGAAGGCACCTCAGCAACACCCAATCGGGGATAACGTGACCCTGTGCCCAAATGGCGACTTCTACGCGCCACCGAGAACCCTGCTCGGCTCGTGCTCACTGCGTTCGCGTCACTCATCGTGATTGGCACCATCCTGTTACGTATCCCTGCCGCGTTCGACGGTCCACAGCCTCCGATTCTTGATTCGTTGTTCACATCGACGTCAGCAACAACCGTGACCGGCCTCGCCACTCTCGATATCTCTGGATTTAGCGCATTTGGCGAACTCATCATTTTGCTGCTGATTCAGGTTGGCGGATTCGGGATTATGGCGCTTGGAGCAATTCTGAGCGTCGTCGCCTCACACCGAATGGGGCTCAGCCAGCGCAAACTTGCAGCCGCTGAATTTGGAACCCTCGATAACGGTGTGCTCGCCGAGGTCGATCTACGCGGCATTCTGCGGCGAGTTGCAGAGATCACCCTTCTCGTTGAGCTCACCCTTGGGTTCATTCTTTTTTTGCGACTATGGCTTGGGGGCTACGAGAGTGTTACCCGATCGCTGTACTCCGGCTTGTTCCACTCAATATCAGCATTCAATAACGCAGGTATCTCGCTGTACTCAGACTCACTCGAACAATTCCACGGCGACCCCTACTTGTTGATACCGCTGTCGCTGGCATTCATCCTCGGTGGCTTCGGATTTCCCATCATCATCGAAGTGTTACGGCAAGTTCGCGGCACAGGACCTGTAGGACAGCGTTCGAATCGGCGCGGCCTGGCACGCATTGATCCAAAGCGATGGAGCCTGCACGCAAAGATCACTGTGACGGCAACCATCGCGTTGGTTGTCATCGGACCGCTCACATTCGCAGTCCTCGAATGGAGGAACCCGTTAACCCTCGGCTCCCTCGACGTCGGTGAACGAATTCTTGCCTCATGGTTCCAGGGCACAACCCCTCGCACTGCTGGCTTCAACACCATCGATATCGGCGGTCTTCAGGAGCCAACACTGTTGTTTGTCACCACACTGATGTTCATCGGCGCTGGCCCAGCATCGACAAGTGGCGGTATTAAGGTCACGACATTCGCTGTACTCGCATTCGTCATTTGGGCCGAGGTTCGGGGGCGAAATGACGTGAACGTCTTCGGCAGGCGGCTCAGTCGCGGTGTTGTCCGCCAGGCGATCACCATCGCGTTGCTCTCGGTTGGGCTGGTCGTCGGAACCGCACTCGTTCTCGTCGGAACTATGGATGTCACGCTTACTCCGGCACTGTTCGAAGCAACATCAGCTTTCGGTACCGTTGGATTATCAACCGGGCTTACCGGAGAACTCAACAGCATTTCGCGAGCACTACTCGTCATCGTCATGCTTGCTGGGCGAATTGGTCCAATGACCTTCGTGACCGCTATCGCACTAAAAAATCGAGACCTGCCCTATCGTTATCCCGAGGAGAGACCGATCATTGGCTGAGAGAATTACACGCAATATGCAGAGCATGCTCGATGGCATGCGCGGCAACCGCTTCGAGCACTCCGGTGAGATCGTTGTAATTGGTCTCGGCCGCTTCGGCAGTGCCCTTGCAAACGAACTCATGCGCTTAGGGCATCCCGTGCTCGGCATCGACCAAGATGCGGGCCGAGTTGATGAACACAAAGGACAACTCACTGAAGTCGCTGAGGCCGACACGACAAGTGAACGTGCACTGAGAGCACTCGGAGTTCATGAGGCTCTCACGGTTGCCGTCTGTATCGGTAGCGGTATCGAAGCAAGTGTTCTCACAACAGCGCTACTTGTTGAACTTGAAGTCAAGAACATCTGGGCAAAAGCGATTACCTCAGATCACGGGCGAATCTTGTCGAAAGTTGGCGCCCACCATGTGGTGTACCCTGAGGCTGAAATGGGTGAACGCGTCGCTCACCTTGTCACCGGCAAACTCGAAGAATTTGTCAGGCTCAATGCAGCAGACGAAGTTGGAACCCCGATCGATCCCGATAACGAATTTGTGATTAGCCAAATGATGGTGCCAACGCATGTCGCAGGGAAGACCCTCGGCGAGGCAGGTATCCGAGGAGAGTTCAAAGTCACTGTGGTGTGCATCCAGCCCGATGGCGGCAAGTTCACCTATGCCGAGGCTGACACCATCCTCGGGCCCCAAGACCACATTGTTGTGGCGGGACATCCAGATGACGTTGAACGCTTCGCCAGGTCAGACTGATCACTCACAGGAGTGGGCACTACTTTCATCGCGCAAGTACCTTCTCAACAATGTCAACCGTTGAGCAATGCGTCTCTGAGTCAATTCACGTTCCGGCGGCGCCAGCTGACGTCTTCGAGCTCTTGAGCGATCCTTCTCAGCATCATCGTTTCGACGGCTCAGGGATGGTGCAATCAAGCCGCGGCAGCGGTACGACGGTTGAGTTGGGTTCGAAGTTCGGGATGAACATGAAACTTGGCCCTATCCCCTACCGAACGAATAACACGGTGGTTGAGTTCGAGCAGAACAGACTCATCGCATGGGCGCACGTCGGCGGTCACCGCTGGCGCTATCAAATTGAACCCGACGGCGATGGCACTCTCGTCACCGAATCCTTCGATTGGTCGACGGCGAAAATTCCGAAGTTTCTTGAATTGATGAATTATCCATCGAGAAATCGACAGGCAATTGTGAACACTCTTCAGCGGCTCCGAGACTTGTTCAACAACCAATCAAATGTCTGACGTAATTCACTTTTACTGGCGACCCGGTTGTCCGTTCTGCACAATGTTGCGGCGCGGGCTCGACAAGCGAGGGATCACCACCGTCGATCATGACATCTGGTCAGATCCGAATGCTGCGGCCATCGTTCGGCAGTTCGCAAACGGAAACGAAACCGTCCCGACGGTTGTCATTGGCGATACCGGATTTGTTAATCCATCAGCGAAAGTTGTCGAGGAGTACTTAGCGAAGAACGCTCCTCATCTGTTGCCGTCGCACTAGTCGCTCATCGCTAGTTTTCATTCACCCCGCCTGCCGCCTTGTGTGCACAATGCAGGCAACGACCGCGGATATCAAGGTCGTGACCATCCAGAACGAAACCCTCTGATTGGGCGATGGCATCGAGTGACTCGTCGAGCACACGCTCTATCTCCATCGGCAGTTCGACATCAACAACCACACCGCATGCTGTGCAGACAAGGTGGTGATGGTGGTGGCCGGTGAGCCGCTCATCTAGTTCGTAGCGGGCGTGGTCGCTGTCATGGATGATTCGTCGAACCGCTCCCGCGTCAATGAGCACTCCGAGACCCCTGTAGGCGGAACTCTGCGCAAGTTCCTCCCTCCGGTCGAGGAGTTCAGGAAGAGTGAGCGGCCCATCACCGGCAAGGGTGTCAACCATCGCCCTCAAATTTGAGGTGTAGAGGTTGCCCTCCCGCGATAACAAGTCCCGAACTGCTTCATGAAGAACAGCGTTGCCGTTGCCGCTCACAATGACTCTCCGTGACCGTCTCCGCGCGAACCGCGGTGATCATGGTCGTGCTCATGATGGTGATGATGCGAGTCGAGGTGCGCAGAAAGGTCCGTTGCACCAGCGTGCTGCTCAAGGTCGTGATGATGGTGCTCGTCGACAACAACCGCTTCACCAGCAACCATTCGTCCACCGAAGGCTTCTGCAAGCAGTTCGGGAACGAGTACCTCCTCTGGGGAGCCGTCGGCGAGTACACATCCCGCAAGCAACAGCACACGATCAGCTCGTCGAGCTTCACCTAGATGATGGGTGGTAAAGACTGCAGTGCCACCTCGAGCCGAATGATCTTCGATGACATCAAGAATGATCTGCTGACTCGGTAAGTCGAGTCCGGTGATCGGTTCATCGAGCAACAGCACATCTGACTCGGTGGCAACTGCCTTTGCAACAAGCACACGCTGTCGTTGCCCGCCAGACAGCACACCGAACGACCGCTTTAACAGGTCAGCAATCTCAAGTTGCTCCGCGGCTCGGTCGATGGCAATTCGATCGGCTCGACCCATGCGACCGATCCAAGACCGATAGCGACCCATTCGCAATACCTCCTCGACAGAGAGCGGCATCCATTGGTGATGATGTTGATGTTGGCCAACGAACGCCACTGCCCCATCAACTTCAACCTTGCCATCTGTTGGCTTGATCAATCCGGCGATGAGATTGAGCAGGGTGCTCTTGCCGCTGCCGTTTGCTCCAATCACTGCCACTGACTCTGATCGTGTGCAGACGAGGTCGGTCGGTGCAAGGGCAACACGTGATCCAAAGTGCATGCACGTATCACGCAGCCGTATGAGGTTCATCGGCGATGCCGCTTCACCAGCGACCGGGGAAACTGCTTGTGTTGTCCTCACTGTCCTCATGATAACATCTTGAGAATGATTCTCATTCCTAAATGTGCACGGCTCGGCTCAGTAGCCATCGCAGTGGGAATGTTCGGCCTTTGGGGAGCCGGTTGCTCCGGTTCAACAACGCCCGAAAACAGCACACAACCCGCCCAGTTACTTGCGACAACAAGCATCTGGGCGGATATCACCTCGTCTGTTGTCTGTGGCGAGTATGTCCCCTCCCTCATGCCTATCGGAAGTGACCCGCACACCTGGGAGCCTTCAATTGCAACACGCGCTGACATCGATGAGGCGAGGGTGATCATCGCTAATGGCCTCAACCTCGAAAGCGGCCTCTCCAACCTGTTGGGCGCGGCCGAATCAGATGGCAAGACTGTGGTCGAGATGACCGACGTCGTCGATCTCATATCGATTGGATCTGTTGGCGGCGTCAGTGCAAGCGAGCATGAAGATGATCATTCCGATGAAGTTGGCGATCACGACCATGATTCGCAGTTTGATGCCCACATCTGGCTTGATCCAACACGTGTCATCGAAGCGATTCCAGCAATTGTCGATGCCGCAACAGCAGCGGGTTTTGACCGCTCGACAATCACGCCATGTGCGGAGCAATACGTCACATCCCTGCGAACCGCAGATCGAGATATCGATGAAATGCTGTCATCACTGAGCGACAAGCAACGCGTCATCGTCACTAACCACGACTCACTCGGTTACTTTGCAGAACGTTATGGCCTTTCGGTAATTGGAACTGTGCTACCCGGATCAGATACTTCGGTTGAGGCCAATGCTGCCGACCTCGCAAAACTTTCCAACATGTTGGTTGAACTTGAAATAGCCACGATCTTCACCGACGCCGAAAGTACAGATGTCGATGCTCGCGCTCTTGCCGACCGTCTTGGCATCGACATCGTGCCACTGCTGACGTCATCGCTTACCTCGGGCGTTGATAGCGGGCGTTCATATCTCGACCTCATGCTGACCAATGCGCAAGCAATCAGTGATGCATTGAACAAACAGACGGAAAACTCATGACCTGGTTGACCAGTCCGTGGGAGTGGTGGATCAGCCCGCTAGTCGATCACGCCTTCATGCGTGATGCAGTTCTGGCGGCAAGTCTGGTTGTGCTCTGTTCAGCGACTGTTGGCACGTGGATTGTGCTGCGCGGCCTCTCATTTCTTGGGGATGCACTTGCCCATGGCGTGCTCCCCGGAATTGCAATTGCTTGGATCATCGGCGCAAACACATCGATTGGAGCACTTATCGCTGCACTTGCAATGGTGGGTGGAGTCAACTTGGTCAAGTCATCGTCGCCACTACCCGACGATGCCTCAATCGGAATTTTATTTGTTGGCTTTTTGTCCCTCGCCGTCGTCATCATGTCGGCCTCAGGTGGTTCGGGGGATCTCAACCGATTCTTGTTTGGGTCGATCACCTCTGTTAACCAGAGCGACGTCGCATCGCTCGCAGTTGTCGCCGCGATCACCATCATCACGATCACCGTGTTACATCGAGCACTGCTCACTGGAACGTTCGATGCAGATCAAGCATCACTTGCGGGATTTCATCCACGGCTCGTCCACCTTGCCCTGCTCACTCTCATTGCCGTGGTCGTCGTTGCCTCATTCGAAACTGTCGGCAGCCTCTTGGTGTTCGCATTTCTTATTGCGCCACCGGCTACCGCTTCACTCTTTTCGCGTCGAGTGATCAGCATCATGTTGTCAGCAATTCTCATTGGTGTTGCGAGTTCTTACATTGGTCTCATCATCAGCTACCACCAGCGCAGTGCCGCTTCAGCAACGATGGCGCTTACCAACATCGTGATGTTTTTTATCGGCATCGCCATTCGTTCGATAGCCATCAAACAACGCTCTCAAACTCCGCTCAACTGACATCAATGCATGCGCTATGCGCACCCTGCTGGCTGAAATCAGAACAGTGAACCCTGTTCTCCTTGACGCTGCCGTCGAGGAGCGCCGTCCCACGGCATGTGATTCTCCATGAATGCCCACGAAGTTCGGTGCTCCACAGATGGACCCCATGCATGAAGCCCGGCCCGATGTTGCGCACATGGGTAGCCCTTATTTGACGCGAACGCCCAATGCGAGTGATGTTCAGCAAGCTCACGCATATGGCGATCACGGGTCACTTTCGCGAGAACCGAAGCAGCAGCGACACTTGCACATTCACGATCCGCTTTCACCTGCATCACCACTTCTTCAACGACTGGCGAGACGAAATCCCAGCGACCATCGACAATTGCGACATCAGCAGCAATACCCAACGCATCGAATGCACGCCTGCATGCCAAGCGTTGCGCCTCCGACATTCCAAGTTCGTCACATTCACGAGCAGATGCCCACCCGGTTGACCAATGTGCGCAGGCCTCGACAATTCCATCGAAGACCCGTTCACGTGTCCGCTCATTGAGCGCTTTCGAATCACGCATCCCTTCGGGCAAGTTGCCAGACGCCGCCGATGCACCAAGCACCGCTATGCCAATCACTAACGGCCCAGCCCAGGAGCCCTTCCCAACTTCATCAACCCCTGCCACAACCAGTCCCTCGTTAAGGAACGGTGTTTCAAGATGAAGTCCCGGTCCATCGGAAGAACGTCGGTCACTCATGCAAGCACAATGCCTGCGGCACCAGCCTCTACTTCGCCGACACGCCAAAACCCCTGACCAACAAGATCATCAGCCAGATCAGGTTCAACGGAAGCTAACAGCCCGCCTGAGGTTTGCGGGTCGTAGCAAATCGCAGCGCGAGCGTCATCAGCGGTTATCTCTACGTGACCTTCGACATACTCACGGTTACGCGGGTCGCCACCTGTGCGGCCGCCGTCCTCGGCAATCCGAAGTGCCCCCGGGTACATCTCGAGTGAACTTGTGTCGACAATGAGTCGAACCTCAGAACGTTGCGCAACTTCCCATCCATGCCCCGCAAGGCCATAGCCCGTCACGTCAGTAACGGCGTGAACTGAGCTACCTGCAGCCACCAACAACTCCGACGCCCTTCGATTGACGGTCTTCATGCCGGAAATTGCTGCCGCCTTCTCAGCCTCTGAGCCGGCCGCCAACGTCAGACCCGTTCCTAATGGCTTCGAGAGAACGACAACGTCCCCTGGTCTCGCGCCAGACTTTCGAAGAATTCGGTCGGGGTGCACAACTCCTTGCACTGCGAGTCCGTAGATCGGCTCAGGATTTCTGATGGTGTGACCACCAGCAACCGTCCCACCAGCCTCAGCAACGATCTCTGCTCCGGCAGCAAAAATCGCGGCGATTGCTTCTTTTGGAAAGTCCTCAGGAAATGCAGCCACATTGATTGCCATCACCACTGAGGCTCCCATCGCGAAGACATCACTACAGGCATTAGCAGCTGCTATTGCTCCAAAATCTGCAGGGTCGTCAACGAGTGGTGGGAAAAAATCGGTGGTTGACACCATTGCCACATCGTCGCTCACTCTGTAGACCGCTGCATCGTCAAATGGAGCAAGTCCGACGACGAGTAACGGATCATTCGAGCGTGGAAGGTCAGCTACGAGGTCAGAGAGTAACGAGGCTCCCCACTTTGCTGCACAGCCTCCGCACGAGGTCCACTCTGTCAGGCGCAACGAACTGAGATCGCTCAGAGAACTCATAATTCGATCTTAGGACTCGGCGGGTTCAGCGGTGTGAGCGAGCAACATCTCGCCCTTCAGCTCGCTCGACGACCAATTGATATCAAGCGATGGAGAACACAAGGTGACCTCTCCACCCTCGACTTCCCAAACAATCGCAGGACGGAGCCCATGCCACCTGACTGCGTACGACACTGATGCCGTAGCGGACGCTGGCAAGTCAAAGATCTCAATGGGCTGCAGAGACCAATCCGACGGCATTCCACCGGAAAGGATTTCGGTCGTTGAGCCGCGAGGCGCGACGAGGCGCTCTTCGAATGTGCGCACCGCTAATGCCAGTGAATCGTTTCGGGTATCACTGCGATCTGCCAATCGGGCGATGATGCTGCGTACATCATTTGCACCGCGATCTTCATTCGCCTGCGTGAGGATTCTCTCCGCAGCCTGAAGGGCCATCTCTGCTCCCGGCAGTTGCCGGCGGGCCACAAGTTCAACGGCACGGGCAACATCATCAACAAGAGGTTCAGGCCGTTCACCCATACGACAGAGTTCGTCCCACTCGATCAGAGCGCTCACCGGGTCACGTTCTGGATCGGCTAGGTCACCAAGCAACCACGAACAGCGGGCGGCCACGATTGCGTCTGATATCGATGAGCCGGAGACACCCGGGGGAAGTTCCATTCGGCCAGCACGATCGACAATCGACCTCCAACCAGAAATCACAGCATCAGCTGCTGGAACGCCCTCAAACCAGGTGTCGTCGGGTACTGCGTCTGTCGCGACGAGCGCGATCCGAGTGTTCGTGTGATGGCCAAGTGAGATCGAGAATGCATCTGGGCCAAGATCAGCGCCTGCAACTGACCCGACCGCTGCTGATGACTCGACAAGCACGTCACCCCGGTCGATACCAATTGCCACCGGAAGCGCAGAATCGTTGTAGAAGTCAATAACGATCATTCCGCCCCGATGTGCGGTGGCGAAAGTGGTTTGCACAATGTCACCGCTTGGCACCCTCATTCGAGTCTCAACAACTGGGACACCTTCTCGACGCATTTGTCGAACTCCCGGTTCATTCGCTCCGTGATGCCAGCGATCTTCAGCTGCAACATGGAAGCCAAGGGTTCGACCATCACCTGATACTGCAATAGTTCCGTTGGGCGAGACCTCACCCCACCATGGCATTCCGGCTACGCCGATTGTCACGGGGCCAGCGAGAAACTGTCGGAGGATGTCCACTCCTCCAGTCAACAGGAACTTCAGCAGGCGTACACAGTTGAATTCGCCTTACGCTGTCATCATGCCGGAGTCAATTGCGAAGCGAGCACTCACCATTGCAGTGCCAATTCGTTCATTTGCGGGCGGCAAAGAACGAATGTCTTCAGCATTATCTGCACACGAGCGGGGCGATCTTGCGCGGCGTGTGTCGAACAATCTCATCGATGCCATTGGTTCCTTCCACGTTGTTGTTGTCACCAATGACACCGAGGTTGAACAGTGGGCCCTTCACCGAGACGTCGAGGTGATCCATCCCAGCTCAACTGGGCTCAACGCCGCCGCCGGGACCGCACTCGCATGGGCCGCACGAAATCACCGAACCCAACTCACCATCGTCCACTCTGATGTGCCCCAGCCCCGCTCCCTCACACGTATTTGCGAACATGAAGGCATCACGATCGTGCCCGACCATCAAAGGGATGGCACCAATGTTCTTTCGCTACCAGTGCATCTCGATTTTGAGTTCAGTTACGGAGTGCACTCATTCGCACGTCACGTCCACCAGGCGGCTGCAATTGCGAAAACCAACCGTTGTTCGCTCCGAGTCATTCATCATCACGAATTAGGTCTAGACCTTGACACACCAACCGATCTTGCCCACCCTCTTGCTTCCTTCGCCGTAAAGGACCTCACACCATGAATGCCAACGACCCTGGACAGCCTCCGATTTCAGCTCATCAAGTGAAGTCGACGAGCAACCTCAACGTGCCGAAAGTTGCTCTTGCAATCGGCGCCCACCCCGATGATGTCGAGTTTGGATGTGGTGGCACTCTGGCAAAGTGGGCGCAACTTGGTTGCGAAATCCATCACTTTGTGATGACCGACGGCTCAAAGGGCACCTGGGATGCGACCGCAGACACTCAGCTCCTCGTCGAGCGTCGACGTGGCGAACAGATCGACGCTCACACCTGCCTTGGAGGGCAAGGCAATGATCATGTGCTTTGGTTGGGGCGGGTTGACGGCGAGTTAATTGCTGATGTCGATGGTCGATCAGAGGTCGCCCGAGTGATCCGAATGGTCAAACCCGACGTCGTACTGTCTCATGACCCCTGGAAGCGATATCGCCTCCACCCAGATCATCGAGAAACTGGGCGGCTTGTCTGCGATGCGATCGTCGCCGCACGCGACCCCCACTTCAATCCTGAGCACGGTCTAGAGCCCCACCGCCCCGAACATCTCTTGCTGTGGGAAGCCGACGAGGTGAACCATATTGAGGACGTCACCGTCTCGATCGAGATCAAATTGCGTGCTCTTGAATGTCATGTCAGCCAATTTGAATCGACAATGAAGGCAGTCGATGAGGCTGGATTAGAAGAGTTTCGATCTCGGATGAGAATGCGGCTCGCCGACATCGGGGAGCCATATGGAATGCCTGCCGCCGAGGCCTTCCATCTCATGAGCAATCTGTAGCAGACGCGAAACTGGCGGGGTCATTACAAACGAAATCAAATGCTCGGCGGATGCAACAAGCCGGTGACACTCAAAGTTTG
>JBMTDQ010000039.1:0-17457 GCA_049432165.1 Ilumatobacteraceae bacterium | reverse complement strand
GCGGTGTCTCCGATGGAAATTGGCGCAACGAGTGATGTGAACCCGAGCACGGCAAGAATGTTGAACAGGTTTGATCCGACCGCATTACCAACAGCGAGATCTCGTTGGCCTTTCGCTGCTGCAACAATTGACGTTGCGATTTCGGGAAGTGATGTTCCAACAGCAACAACGGTGAGTCCGATCAGGAGTTCGCTAGCGCCTAATGCGGTTGCAAGGTCTGTTGCTGCCGTAACGAGTAATTGCGCGCCAATGACCAGCAGGGCGATACCTGCAATGACGAGACCCAGGCTTTGCCATAACGGGTGTGCCCCAGACAAATCTGAAGCGAGTCCCTGCTGGTATTGCTTTTTGATTATGACTCCGTCGCCATCGCTTGATGGTGCCTTTGTTGACGACACTGTTCGGTAGAGGTACGCGATGAGAGCGGCGACAAACAGCGACCCGTCTACTCGCCCGAGCGACCCGTCAAGACCGAGCACAATGACGGCGGCCGAAGCCCCAATCATGATCGGGACATCGATGCGAACAATTCTGAACGCAACCACAAGCCCTGAGCCAACGACGGCCGAGAGTCCAAGCACGAGAAGAATGTTGGCAATGTTGCTTCCCACGACATTGCCGAGAGCGAGGTCGCTCGTTCCTTGCGCTGCGGCTCCCAAGCTCACAGCAAGTTCGGGGGCGCTGGTCCCAAACGCAACCACCGTGAGGCCGATCACGACCGGCGAAAGACCACTGCTCGCCGCAATTCGAGCCGCTCCGCGAACCATGATGTCGGCACCATAAATCAGCACAGCTGTGCCGATGATGAAGGCCAGAACGGTGAAAAGCGACATTGCCTTCATCTTCGCAGAGGAAAATCGACTTGCCTCGTCGTAATCAAGAATGTCGGAACTTTCTCGCAATGTCTGCGACTATTGGGATATGTCGGCGGTCCCGCAAGTATCAGTGTTTGGTGAAGCGCTGATTGATCTCATCGTTCCCGAGGAGGGGGAGGTTCATGCGGTAGCGGGTGGAGCGCCATTCAATACGGCACGCGCGCTCGGACGACTCGGTGTGGCGACCGCATTCATCGGCTCTATTGCGCAGGACCGCTTCGGTGATCGACTCGTTGCTCAGCTTGTTGCCGATGAGGTTGATGTTGCTCATGTGCACCGCACGAACTCACCTACAACCCTCGCTCTTGCTGAGCTTTCAACAAACGGTAGTGCTGCGTACAGGTTCTATGTCGATGGAACCTCAGCCAGCGAGTCATTTGAGGACCTTCCTCATCAAGACGGCGGATGGCTGATGACCGGGGGTTTAGGGCTGGTGTTGAACCCGTTGGCCGATCGTATTGTGCCTTGTATCGCAGAGCGACCAGCAACCACTCGAGCGATGATCGACATCAATTGTCGGCCACTCGTCATTACACGACCCGATGAGTACCGCAAGCGTCTTGGCAAGGTGCTGTCATTGGTCGATGTTGTGAAAGTGAGTGACGAAGATCTCGCCTACCTGTACCCCGAAGTTTCAGCAAACGATGCCGCACGCAAGGTGCTCGAGAGCGGCCCGAGCCTCGTGCTTCTCACGGCTGGGTCAGATCCGGTTCAAGCCATAACCGCGAGCGGGTCATTGATGGTTGAGGTCCCCTCGGTAGACGTTGTCGACACAGTTGGCGCTGGGGATACGTTTGGAGCAGGTTTTCTTGCCTGGTGGGTTCATCACGGTATGAATCACGATGTTGATATTGCATCACTCACCGACCTTGATCTTGTGACTCGGGCAGTGACCACTGGAGTTCATGCCTCGACTCTCACTGTTGGTCGCAGGGGTGCAGATCCGCCATATCGAAGCGAACTCGATGACGACCTGTGGCGCTGAGATGTCCAGTTACTTCCATCACGGCTAGCGTGATAGTCATGAGTGATCTGCTCGACACAATGATCGACGACCTTCGACAACTCGTTGAAGCAGAATCGCCATCGCATGATCCTCAACTATTGGCACAGTCGGCTGAGACCGTTGCTGCCCTGATGGAACGATGCCTGGGAACCCGCCCGACTCTTATCGAAGGTGGAGCAGGTCCTCACGTGCATTGGAGCGGGGGAGGTACTCCGAAGGTGCTGATACTCGGGCATCACGACACTGTCTTCCCTGCCGGGACACTCTCGCAGCGCCCGTTTGCAGTAGAGAATGGTCGGGCCACCGGTCCCGGTGTATTTGACATGAAGGCCGGGATTGTCCAAGCCATCCATGCTGTCGCTTCGTTAGGCGATCGATCGGGGGTTGAAATTTTGCTCTCCTGTGATGAAGAGATTGGATCATTGACGTCGCGTGAACTTCTCGAAGAGCGTGCATTGGCATGTGGAACAGTGCTCGTTCTTGAACCAAGCGGCGATGGTGGCGCTCTGAAAACAGGGCGAAAGGGAACCGGAACATTTGAGGTGGTCATCGGTGGCCGAGCAGCCCATGCCGGACTTGAGCCCCATCGAGGAGTGAATTCCCTCATTGAGGCAGCTCATCAGGTGTTGCAGATTGCGTCATTTGCTGATGACTCCCAAGGCACCACCGTGACGCCAACCGTTGCTCATGCAGGCACCGCCGACAATGTTGTTCCGGCTGAGACACGAGTCCGGGTTGACGTCCGGGTGACCTCGGCTGAAGAGGCGCATCGTATTGAAACCGCATTCGCAGGTCTTACTCCGGTCAACCCAGAGGCATCAATCGTGGTGAACGGGAAGGTCGGAAGGCCTCCGATGCCAGAATCAGCGTCAGCCGAACTGATGCCGCTTGCCTTGGCTCACGACAGCACGATTGTTGGGGTTGCAGTAGGAGGCGGCAGCGATGGCAACTTTACCGCAGCACGTGGTGTGCCCACCCTCGATGGTCTTGGTGCTGTCGGCGGGGGAGCGCACGCCGACCACGAATACATTGAGGTCGACACGATGCCAGGCCGTGCTGAACTTCTCGCAGCAATAATCGAAGCTCGAATGAACTGATCTCAGGCATTAGTCCCGAGTTGGGTCAAGCTCGAGGGCGCCACCTTGACCGAGCGCCCCAACACGTCGATAGACGTCGAGCTTGTCTCGAGAGTCGGCAATGTCAAGATTGCGCATCGTTAACTGACCGATTCGGTCAAGCGGTCCAAAGGCTGCATCCTCAACCCGCTCCATTGAAAGGCGGTCAGGTTCATAGGTGAGATCGGGGCCGG
Source organism: Ilumatobacteraceae bacterium (assembly GCA_049432165.1). GTDB lineage: Bacteria > Actinomycetota > Acidimicrobiia > Acidimicrobiales > Ilumatobacteraceae > Casp-actino5. The sequence continues at coordinate 14,267 of JBMTDQ010000039.1, read as the reverse complement.
TCGTATCGATGATTGAGTAGTCATCGCCGCGACGAAGGCGCAATGTCACTGAACCAGTGATCGCTGAACCGACCCAATTGAGAAGTGGTTGACGAAGCATCAGGCTTTGCGGATCAAACCAACGTCCTTCGTACAGCAATCGGCCGAGTCGACGACCCATTGTGTGGTAGTTCTCGATGGTGTTCTCATTGTGGATGGCAGAAACGAGTCGTTCGTACGCAATGTGAAGCAACGCAAGTGCGGGAGCCTCGTAAATTCCGCGAGATTTTGCTTCGATGATCCGGTTTTCGATTTGGTCACTCATTCCGAGCCCGTGCCGACCACCAATTGCATTTGCCTCAAGGACGAGTTCGACGTGATTTGCGAATGTTTTGCCATTGATTTCGATAGGCCAACCCTCTTCGAAGGTGATGGTGACATCTTCTGTAGCGATGTCAACTGCTGGATCCCAATGTGCAACACCCATGATTGGGGCAACAATTTCCATCCCGGTTGACAACTCTTCGAGTGCCTTCGCCTCGTGTGTCGCACCCCAGATATTCGCATCTGTTGAATAGGCCTTCTCAACAGAATCTCGATAGGGGAGGTTTCGGGTGGTGAGAAATTCACTCATTCCAGTTCGCCCACCGAGCTGGTCTACAAATGCTGCATCAAGCCATGGCTTGTAGATCCGCAACTTCGGGTTCACCATGAGTCCATAGCGGTAAAACCGCTCAATGTCATTTCCCTTGTACGTCGAGCCGTCACCCCAAATGTCAACATCATCATCTTGCATTGCCTGAACGAGCAGCGTGCCAGTCACAGCCCGACCAATTGGGGTGGTGTTGAAATACGTTCGTCCGGCCGTGCGGATATGAAATGCCCCACACTGCAACGCCATGAGACCCTCTCGAACGAGTTCATCACGGCAGTCGATAAGCCGAGCAGCTTCTGCGCCGTACTGCAGTGCGCGATCAGGGACACCGGACAGATCTGGCTCGTCGTACTGGCCGAGGTCTGCTGTATAGCAATACGGAGTGGCGCCGCCTTCTCGCATCCACGCGACGGCAGCAGAGGTATCAAGCCCGCCAGAGAAGGCGATTCCGACACGCTCACCTACAGGAAGCGACATCAACACGTTCGACATGTCAACTGAACCTATCGTCGTTCTTGCTCAGGCCGTTTTGTCAGTGGGGTTCCCACCCATGAGGCAAGTGAGGAGCCCGCCCCGGCGCACCCAAGGACAATTTCAATGACGCCAAGTCTGGTGACACGACTGAGGTCGAATAGGCCGATGGCGATGACGAATGCTCCTGCTGTCACTCCGACCTGCCATGTTCGTCGAGAACCCCCGATGGCCGTTGTAAGTGCAATGAATGGAGCTACGAACGGCAAGATGGTGACGACAAAGTTGCGACCGTTTCCCGGTGGCCCAAGCCACCAAGTGCTGAGCCCGGTCTGACGACTCGCGGCCCATACAGAGGCCAAGCCAATCACAACGCCGATCCATGTCAGGCTGACAACTGCTTTCCATCCGCCCCGCAATGCCGACTGTTGGTCGCCCGGTAGCGGCGGCATCTGGGCGTTTGCACGGGTCATCGGTCCAAGTGTACGAGGCGACTCCGAGCGGAGGGTGCGAGGGATCCTCGGTAACCTATTCCGCTATGAACACGCCGTCTGCAACGATCGGATCTCCTCCGATGTTGTCGATTTTCTACCCCATGTGGAATGAGGAGGAATACATCGAACGGGCGATTGCGTATGGCCGTAGGTCTTGTGAGCGCATGATCGTGTCGGGCGATATTGCCGACTACGAACTCATCATTGTGAACGATGCATCAACCGATGCGACCGCAGAGATTGCTGACCGGCTTGCAGCAGAAGACTCGCGGGTGCGGGTTATTCATCATCCGGTAAATAGAAAGCTTGGTGGCTCAATGCGGTCGGGCTTTGCTGCCGCGACCGGTGACATCGTGCTGTATACCGACGCTGATTTGCCGTTTGATCTCAACGAGTTGCCGCGCATCGTTCGATTGCTTCGCGAATACGAGGCGGACATTGTGAGCGCCTACCGGTTCGATCGAACAGGCGAAGGGGTGCTGCGAGCCGTGTACACCACGGTGTACAACACTCTCATCAAAGCCGCGTTTGGGGTGCGTGTGCGCGATATCAACTTTGCCTGCAAGCTCGTGAGCAGGCGTGTTCTTGATGCCATTGATCTGAAAAGTGAGGGATCGTTTATCGACGCTGAGCTCATCATTCGTGCCCAGCGCGATGGTTTTGAGGTCATGCAGATGGGTGTCGATTATTTCCCGCGGACTCGTGGTGAGTCGACGCTGTCCTCTCCCGCTGTGATTCGCAAGATGCTGTCGGAGATGTGGTCATTGCGACGTGACCTTTGACGCTCGTCATGCACGATCCTGCGAGGCGTGCATGAATCTTCTTGCTGCAGTTGGCTTGATACCCTCCACTCAGCCATATTTGATGCCAATTCCACACAACACTTCCCCCAATGATGCTTGAGCAATACCGCCGATGGTTTCCTGCTGCATTCGCAGCGTTGCTATTGCTCGTCGTTGTCGTTGCTGGTTCGGTATCAGGTGATGAAGATGCATCTGAAGTTCCTCCTTCAACCACAGTGGCACTCCAGTCGACGACGACATCAACCACTATTCCAAAAGTCCCCATTACTCGGAACCTAGAACGCGGTACCTCGGGCGATGACGTCGTCATGGTGCAGCAGCGTCTGCTCGACCTTGGTTTTGATCCGGGGCCAATCGATGGTGTCGTTGGCACGTTGACCAAGCAGGCGGTGTGGGCCTTCGAGAAACTTGTGATGGGTGTCCCTCGTGCAGATGCAACCGGAGTTGTGACGCCTGCATTGTGGGACCGCATGCAAGACCCGTTGATGGTGCAACCTCGTCGACCAACGGGAGGGCTGCGCAATCACACCGAGATCTACCTCAAAGAACAAGTTCTTGTGGTATTCCACCAAGACCTACCCGTGCTGATCACCCACATTTCATCAGGCGAACTTGATGAATTTGGTGAGCCGGCGCTGTACTGCGAAGTCGTTACCTATGACACTGACTCGGATGGCGAATTGCTCGAGGAGCCAATCACTCGAGAGATCTGTGCGTACGCAAAGACCCCAGGTGGGGTGTTCACCTACCGTCGACTTATTGAAGGTACCCGAAGTGGTCCGCTTGGAGATATGTGGAACCCCGTGTACTTCAACTACGGGATTGCGGTGCATGGAGCACTTCAAGTTCCGGCTGAACCGGCTTCGCACGGTTGTGTTCGAATTCCGTTACACATTTCGGAATATTTTCAGTCACTGATTGAGCTCGGTGATTCAGTGCTCGTATGGAACGGTGTAAGCGAGCCTGAAGATGTCACCTACGAGGAGAGTCTCCCGAGTTTCGATGGGAGTGTTCAGAATCCGAACCCAACCACGACCACCTCGACAACAACAACGTCAACAACCACAACGACGACGGTTGCTCCAACCACAACAACGACAGTTGAGATCGTTGACGGAGCCACGGAAACATCAACCACGTCGACGAGTGTTGAGAACGAATAAGTCCGATGCGAGCACCGACCCGGGTTCTTATGTGCTAACCAGGTCGGGGTTCAGTTAGCGAGTTACAGCAACGCTGTGGTCAGGTTGCGATCTCTGTCCTCGAGCTTTGACTACGGTTTCGACAGCCACCGCAACGAGAGCAAGCCACACCGTTGCGAATCCGACGAACCTGGCTGGTGTCATTGCTTCGTTGTATGCAAGCCACCCCAATAAAAAGTTGATGATCGGTACCATCCATCCGATTGGGCCAAGCAACGTGAATGGGACTCGTGGGGCAGCGTGGGCGAAGAGCAGAAGGGGTGCAGCAGTCACGAGGCCTGTTGCGCCAAGCAGCACCCAATGAACGCCTGACGCAATCTCGCCCACACCGCCCGAGCGGAAGATTGAGACAATGACGACGCCCACGGCGATCGGAAGCAACATCGTGACTTCACCTGTGAGGCTGTCGATTGGTCCGAGGGGCACCCGTCGCTTGACCAGACCGTAGAATGCCCAGCTCCCTCCAAGGGCAAAGGAGAGCCAGGGAACTGCGCCATATGAAATTGTCAGAATCGCAATCGACGTGATGACGAGAGCGATGGCCAGCATCCTCATTGGGGTAAGGCGTTCGCCAAGAATCGTTACCCCGATCGCCATCGTGATCAACGGAGCCAAGAAATATCCGAGAGCGGTTTCGAGCACTCTGCCCGAAATGATGGCACCCACATACGTCGACCAGTTCACCACGAGTAACCCTGCAGCCAGCAGCAAAAAACGCCGAACCTTGGGGTCTTGCATTCCAGCCAACACATTCGACAGGTGGCCACGTGATGCGGCAAAGATCCACAGAACGACGACTGCGGCAACGACTCGCCACCCGATGAGGTCAACAGCTGAGAACTCGTTCAGCAGTTTCCAGAAAGCGGTGAAGCTTCCCCACATGGCATACGCGATGACTGCCGAGCGCACGCCGCTTGATGAACGAGAATCCATCGCCACAACCTACGCCGGTGATTGGTTCTCACTAGTGTCATGACAGTGAAATACCTCACCGATGTTCACGCTGACGGCCGAACTCTTCAACAGTTATTTGACGCAGATCCAACTCGAGCAGAGCGTTTTGTGGCTCAGGTGGCTGGACTTCGGGTCGACTGGTCGCGCCAGCCCGTCACCGATGATGTTCTTCGTGAGTTGAGGACAGCAGCTCGGGCCGCAGGTGTTCCAGAACAGTTCCGGTCTCTCGTCGCTGGTGAACACATCAATGGCACCGAAGACCGAGCGGTGCTGCACATGGCATTAAGGGCAGACCCATCAGACTCGTATGCGGTTGATGGCCGAAATGTGATGATCGATGTTCGTCATGAACTTGAGCGAATGACAGCATTCTCTGAGGTAGTTCGAGCAGATTCGCGTATCACTGACATTGTCAACATCGGTATTGGCGGGTCAGATTTGGGTCCTGCGATGGCTGCCCAAGCGCTTGCCAGCGATGTGCATCCGCGACTCACCGCCCACTTCGTGTCAAATATCGATGGAGCCGATATTGATTCGGTGCTTCAGGCCGTCCAGCCCGAATCAACGTTGTTCGTGATTGTCTCGAAGACGTTCACCACCCTCGAGACATTGACAAATGCAATGGCTGCACGCGAATGGATTGTCGAGTCACTCGGCGAAGCCGCGGTGCCAGAACATTTTGTTGCCGTGTCAACTGCACGAAACAAAGTCGAGGAGTTTGGCATCAGTGCTGACTTGACGTTTGGGTTCTGGGAATGGGTTGGTGGCCGATATTCATTGTGGTCTGCCGTTGGCCTTTCATTGATGTTGTTGGTTGGCGCTCAACGATTTGAGGAGCTGCTGTCAGGCGCCCGTGAAGTCGACGCCCACATGATTGAGACGCTGGTGAGTGATGATCGGCTCGACGAGAATGTGCCGGTCACCCTTGCGCTGATCGGAGTACTACATCGCAATGTGCTCGCCCGACCGACAAAGGCGGTGATTCCTTACGTTCACGAACTTCGTAGATTCCCTGCCTACTTGCAGCAACTCGACATGGAGTCGAATGGAAAGTCAGTCACAACAGATGGTGAGGCGGCTGAGTCGGCTACAGGTCCGGTGATTTGGGGTGAACCAGGAACCAACGGGCAGCATGCGTTCTTCCAGTTATTGCACCAAGGCACTGACATCGTGCCTGTTGATTTCATCGGAATTGCGCGCCCGCGCCACTCCCGAGTCGAGCAACATGATCTGTTGTTTGCGAACCTTCTTGCTCAGGCTCAGGCTCTTGCATTCGGGCGCCCCTCAATAGATGAACCGCACCGAGGGTTCGAGGGAAACAGGCCGAGCACGTTGATCCTCGCTGAGCAACTCAATGCGAGAACGCTGGGTCAACTCATTGCGTTGTATGAGCACATCGTGTTTGTTCAAGGAGTGATGTGGGGGATCAACAGTTTTGACCAGTGGGGTGTTGAACTTGGCAAGGAATTAGCCGGTGCGCTGGCTCCGGTCCTGTCAGACGACAGCGTTGCGCTTGACGGTATTGGAGATACAGCAACGCTTGCCGCGGTGAAGTGGTACCGAGCAAACAAATTGCGTTAACTCGAGGTGACGTAAGAGTCGGAGCGTTCGAAAATCATCGTGGTGCGACTCGGGATGATGAATTGTTCTGCAGCACGAATGACTTCGTTATTCGCGACACCGATTGACGGACGCGATGAATCAAATCGTGTGATCCACGATTGGCCCCACTGTGCGGGCGGCATCTTCCAATCAAGATCTATTCCACTCGCAGAGAAGACACAGAGGAAGCTCTTGTCGATGATTCGATTCCCATATCGATCAGGTATCGAGATTGCTTCTCCGTTGAGGAACACTCCAACTGCTTGAGCGAATCCCTGTTCCCAGTCAGATGGGGTCATTTCCGTTCCGTCTGGGCGGAACCATGTCATGTCATCGTTGTCTCGCAGTGGACGCCCGTGGAACCACCGTCGCCGGCGAAAAATCGGGTGCGCTGACCGGAATGTCAGGAGACGTTGAACCCAATCGAGCGTCGTCTGGTCAACTCGTTCCCAGTCAATCCAGCTGAGGTCGCTGTCGTGACAGTACGCATTGTTGTTGCCGCCTTGAGTGCGACCGAGTTCGTCGCCGCTGAGCAACATTGGCACCCCTTGTGAGAGCAGCAATGTTGTGAGCAAGTTCCTTCGCTGACGGTCACGAAGTTCGTTGATCGTTTCGTCGTTGGTGGGTCCTTCGACGCCATGATTCCACGACCGATTGTGCGATTCACCATCTCGGCTGTCTTCGCCGTTTTCCTCATTATGTTTCTCGTTGTAACTCACGAGATCATTGAGCGTGAAGCCATCGTGGCAGGTGATGAAGTTGATCGACGCCGTCGGACGACGAGTGTCTGACCGATACAGGTCTGATGATCCGGTGAAGCGTTGGGCAAATGTTGCAAGTCGGGCATGCTCGCCTCGCCAAAAATCACGCATCGTGTCGCGATAATCGGCATTCCACTCGGACCACTTCGGCGGAAAGTTTCCGACCTGGTAGCCCCCTTCGCCAACGTCCCACGGTTCGGCGATGAGTTTGACCTGCGACAGCACCGGGTCTTGATGGATGATGTCAAAAAATGCTGAGAGCCGATCGACTGCGAAAAGTTCGCGAGCGAGTGCGGAGGCAAGGTCAAAACGAAAACCGTCGACGTGCATGTCGAGCACCCAGTAACGAAGGCTGTCCATAATGAGTTGCAGCACGTGTGGGTGACGCATGTTGAGAGAATTCCCGCAGCCAGTGAAGTCGAGATAATGGCGCGGGTTCTCTTCCGTCAGTCGGTAGTACGCGTGATTGTCGATCCCGCGCATTGACAGGCTTGGCCCAAGGTGATTTCCCTCGGCCGTGTGGTTGTACACAACATCGAGAATGACTTCGATACCGACCGAATGAAGTGCTTTGACCGTCTCTCGGAAGTCAGTTGCTGGGTCTGCGTGGGCTGGTGAGCCGTAGTCATTGTGAGCGCTGAAATATCCGAGGGTGTTATATCCCCAGTAGTTTCGGCGGCCCTGTTCGACAAGGTGATGATCGTGAACGAATTGGTGAATGGGCATCAACTCGATTGCTGTTACTCCGAGTCGAACCAGATGCTCGAGCACAGCGGGATTGCGGATCGCGGCAAATGTTCCTCGTTCTTGGGGGTCGACAGCAGGGTGTCGCATTGTGAGGCCGCGAACATGCGCCTCATAGATGACGCTTTCATGCGTTGGTGTTCGTAGGAGTGCATCGTCGCCCCAATCGAATGACGGGTCATGAACGGCTCCGATCTGAACGAATGGAGCAGAGTCCGAGGGGTCGAGTGCATCGGGATCATCGAGGTCGTACGCAAAGCAGGCTGGGTTCCAATTGAGTGCGCCGTCGATTCGCTTTGCGTAAGGGTCGAGGAGCAGTTTGTTTGGGTTATGCCATAGACCTGTGGCTGGATTCCACTCGCCGTGAACTCGATATCCGTAGTGCTGCCCGGGCGCCACGTCAGGTAGGTACGCATGCCAGATGTGTCCATCGACTTCGGTGAGTTCAATCCGGTGCTCGTCATGGGCCTGCTCGCCTGGACCACCGAGGAGGCACAGTTCAATCTGTTCTGCGCTTGACGAGAACACTGCGAAATTTGTGCCTGACCCGTCGTAGGATGCTCCAAGCGGATTGGGTTCACCTGTCCACACCCTGCGGTGCAGCGACGGATGGGCCTGGCGAGTCACCTCAGAATTCTGCCCGGTTTACGCCGACAACCCTCTGTCATGGGGCATGATTGAGGGATGGCTGAAGGAAAAACAATTGAACGAGTTGGCGTCGTCGGCTGCGGGCTAATGGGTTCTGGCATCGCAGAGGTCTGCGCACGTGCCGGCCTTGATGTACTCGTGAGAGAGGCATCTGTTGAGGCAGCAGAGGCAGGTCGATCGCGCCTCGTCACCTCGTTTGATCGTGGTGTGTCTGCAAACAAAATGACTGAGGAGCAGCGTGACGCAGCGATGGCTCGCCTGTCGTTCACCACTGATATTGGTGACCTGTCAGACCGTGATCTCGTCGTTGAAGCGATCATTGAAGACGAAGAGATGAAAGTGGGACTGTTCCGTGATCTTGATCAAGTCCTCACAAGCTCAGACGCAATCCTCGCGTCGAACACATCTTCTATTCCGATCATGAAACTTGGCACTGCGACATCTCGACCAGAGCAGGTCATTGGAATTCACTTTTTCAATCCGGTTCCGGTACTCCGGCTGGTGGAACTTGTTGAGAGCCTGATGACCTCGGAGGAGACCTCGCAAAGAGCCGAGTCATTCGCAGCAGACATTCTTTCCAAGCGGGTGATTCGTTCTCAGGACCGCGCAGGTTTCGTCGTCAACGCGTTACTCATTCCGTATTTGCTGTCTGCAATCCGGATGATGGAATCTGGGTTTGCTTCGGCGGACGATATTGACATCGGCATGGTGGAGGGATGTAGCCACCCAATGGGACCGCTGCACCTCACCGACCTCATTGGGCTCGATACGACGCTCGCTGTTGCCGAAAGTCTCTACGAGGAGTTCAAGGAACCGCTGTATGCACCGCCGCCTTTGCTGTCACGAATGGTTGACGCCGGTCTGCTCGGACGAAAGTCAGGGCGCGGTTTTTATGACTATCGACGCTGATGGCTGATCGCGTCGAGCGCCTGACCAATTTGCTGGCGTTGTTACTTGAGACACGCCGTCCGCTCACTCTTCACGAGATTGCCTCTGAACTTGGTGGCCAGTATCCCGATGCCGGTCAGGCTCGTCGCGCGGCATTCGAGAGAGACAAGGCGTCGCTGCGAGATATCGGTATCACCATCTCATCGGAAACCTTCGGCGGCGACCGAGCGGGCGAGATGGGGTATTGGATTGACCGGTCGGGATTTGAGCTGCCGGAGATTGATCTCACCGAAGACGAAGTGCGGGCGTTACAAGTCGCGTTGGCGGCAACTCGACCTGATTCAGCTATTGGTGAAGAGGCGTTGTGGAAGCTTGGAGGGGCCGGCGGTGGGGTCGGCGGTCCGGTTCGGATGCATCTTCCAGAGTTACCTTCGTTACCGGTGTTGCGTTCTGCGGTTGCGAATCGGCATCCGGTGAAGTTCGAATACGGCGGCATGCCTCGTCAACTTAACCCGTGGGGGCTGTTGCTCCGAGATGGTTTTTGGTACGTGATCGGTTTCGATCATCATCGAAGCGACCGCCGCACGTTTCGGGTCGACCGTTGTGATGGTGAGATCTCCATCGATTCTTCGGTTCAGTTTGATCGGCCTGGCGAAGAGGCATTGGCCGGGGCATTGCCCACAAATCCGTTATTGCTCGGCGACGAAGTTCCCGGTGAGCGAGAAGCAGTAATTCACATCGCTCGCCGCCGTGCGTGGCTAGTTGAACGCGAAGTTGGACCAGATCGAATTCGAGATCGGCGAGACGACGGATCAATCGTTGTCGTTCTCCCGTTTACAAACGAAGACGCCTTGAGATCATGGGTACTCGGATTTCTTGATGACGCGGAACTGCTTGAGCCAAGCGATGTTCGCCAGCGACTCATCGAGTGGTTGGAGAGTGTGGCCTGATGGCGCAACGACCAGCAACAGATCGACTTCGGCGGCTACTCATCATTCTGCCGTGGTTGATGGAGCAGGGCGAGGTGTCCGTCGAAGAGGCTGCGAAGCGGTTCTCCATCGGTGTCGACGATCTCATCCGAGATCTTGAGTTGGTATCGATGTGTGGTCTGCCGCCATATGTCGATGAAATGATCGATGTCTTCATTGATGAGGGAATGATCTTCGTCGGTATTCCACGACTCTTCACGCGGCCATTACGCCTCAGTGAGGTCGAGGCGTTTGAACTGCTCGCAGCCGGCAGGGCAGCAATGCAGCTGCCTGGTGCTGACCCTGATGGGTCGCTTGCGCGTGGCTTGCACAAAATTGCAGTTGGTCTTGGTGAGGATGACACTGGTTTGCTCGTTCTCAATCCGACGCCCTCGATGGTGAAAGAACTGACGCGGGCGATTGAGCATCATCAGCGTGTCCGGGTTCGTTATCAGTCTTCGTCCGATGTCGAGCCTGTTGCCCGAGAACTGGAGCCCTTTGTCGTATTTTCATCGCAGGGAAACTGGTATGTCCACGCTCACGATGTTCGTTCGGAGGGATTACGTACCTTTCGGGTTGATCGAATTGAGTCTCTTGACATCGTTGGAAATGCCGAGCATGTTGCGCCCGCGTCGATGCCTGAGCCGGGAACATGGTTTGCGGATGCCGATATTGCGCGGGTGACGCTTCGGGTGGGTCCCCGTGGACGGTGGGTATACGAGCGTTACCCGGTCGATGAGGTGTCAGCTCCCGATAGCGACGATTGGGTCACTGTGCGTTTGCCGGTGACATCTGAACAGTGGCTCGCCCGTTTGTTGCTTCGCCTTGGTGATTCGGTTGAGGTGGTTGAGCCCTCAACCTGGCGGTCTGTGAGATCGGATGCCGCTGCAGTCGTCTTGCGGCGCTATTCGCAACGCTGATCACGAAGGAGTAGCGGCAGAATCTGCGCTGTTGCCATGGCGTCATGATGGGCGTCGTGGGCGTGGGCGATTTCGATGCCGTAGCGCTCGCAGATATCGGTTAATCGGTGGGAGCGTTGTCGATCGGGATCGAGTTGTCGGGAAAGTTTCAGGGTGCAAAGGTGCGGCCCGGTTGGCAATTGCAAGTTGTGCTGATGGGCTGCAGTTGAGATGAATTTCCAGTCGAACGCAAAGTTGTGAGCAACGACCTCGCGCGACTCGATCGTGGAAAACAGGCGTTCGAGCACTTGGGCGACCGTCGGAGCGAAGAGGAGCTTTCTTCGGGGAATGTGATGAATGTGTTGTGCCCCAATTGGGTCCCAGGGCCGACGGAGCCGAACCATTGAGCTCCAAGATGAAATGTGCTGAAGGGCAGAGTCACCTTTGGCGAGCTCACCGCAAACGACCGCCACCTGAAAGATGGGATCTCTTGCACCATTGAGACCGCCAGTTTCTACATCAATGATCGCAAAACGGCGGAGGGGGAAACTCACGTGGCCAGATTAGGCCAGAGGTGTGACGACGTTCGCTATGCGTTACGAGCTCGGATGCCAATGGGGGCGGCCACGGTGTATCCGAGTAGGTGACGATCCTCTTCGTTTTCGCCGGCCCAGAAACCATATTCGTGGTTTTCTCGGGCAAATTGCTTGCACGGCACCCGAACTGGGCAAGCTGTGCACAGCATGTTGGCCCGTGCCTCACGACGTTCGCGGGCTTGAGGGCGCTCGGCTTTCTTGGCAAAGAACAATTCGAGACGGCCTTTGCACATTGCGAATTCTTGCCAAGCGACGTCGCGGGGGAGATCGTCAATCGACTCGAGAACGAGGTTTTCAGCAGCACTCATACCTCATTTAACACTAAATGAAGCCACCGTATTCCGAGAACACAGAATTTTTTAAAGCGATGCGCTACAGCAGCTCCGCAGCAAGCGAAGCAACACTTGATCGCTCACATGATTGGAGCGTGATATGCCCAAAGCATGGCTGCCCAGTAAATGCGTTTGTGAGGACCGCGAGGGCATTGTTGGTTTCGCCCAAATAAGGAGCATCTATCTGACTCGTATCGCCGGTGAAGACGACTTTTGTTCCATCACCGACTCTCGTCAGGATTGTTCTGAGGGTGGTGGGCTCAAGATTTTGTGCCTCATCAATGACAACCATCTGTTGTTGCAATGAGCGGCCTCGGAGGAATGTCACTGATTCAAGTGACAGCTGTTGCCGTTGGGTGAGTTCATCGATGAGTTGGCGAGCATCACCTGAAGATCGCCGATCGGTGAGCGCAACGACGGCATCGTGCACGGCTGACATCCACGGGTCAAGTTTCTCGTCTAGTCCTCCCGGGAGGAACCCGACGTCGGCTCGGCCGACAGGTACGAGCGGCCGATAAATGGCGACGCGTTCATAGCGTTGCTCCTCAACCACCTGTTCGAGCGCTGCAGCAATAGCGAGAATGGTCTTGCCGGTGCCTGCACGACCGTCTAAGGCAATAACTGAAACCTCTGGATCGAGCAAGAGGTCGATGGCGAACCGCTGTTCTTTGTTGCGAGGGTGCAGCCCCCATGGCTGTGGCGGGGCGTGGGGGAGAAGGTGGAATTCAGTTCCGCGTCGGCGAGCAAGAGCTGATTGCGAACCTGCTCTGAACACCACGAACTCGTTCTCGCGGACAAGGGGCGGGTCATCGACGCTGAACGCAAGTTCGATGCCCGTTGGGGTGTAGTCGGCCTGGTGTGTCGCCTCGTCGACGCCGACGGTTCCATCTCGATAAAGGTCATCAATGATCTGCGTATCTGTATCGATGACGTGCCATCCGGTCTGCCGAATCTCTCGAGCTCCACCGGTCGGTTGATGTTCAACCGCCGATAACCCGAGATGAGCCGCCTTAATCCGAAGCGCCGCATCATTAGACACCATCAGTGTTGGTGCTTGGTGAGATTGACCAAGTGCTGCTCCGATGATGCGATTATCAGCTTTTGCAGGATCTAGTCCGTGTTCGACGAGTGCTTCACGTTGCACACCGTTTATTTCGATACGAAGAGATCCCTCGCCGAGTGGAACCGGAACGGCTAGCGAGCCGCCGTGTCGCTGCCGCAACTCTTCGATGGTTCGTAGCGCAGTCCGAGCCGCACGGCCAACGTCGTCTGATCGACCTTTGAGTCCATCGAGTTCCTCAATGACGGTGAGTGGAATGACGACGTCTGCATCTCCCATCGAGTGAAGGCACGCAGGGTCAGCAATAAGAACCGACGTATCGATGACGACACGAGTTGGTGTGACATCACCAGGAACCCCCTTTCCGATAACAGCATGGTTGGCAGTTCCGGCAAGGTCAGTCACAGATCACCTCTGCTGAAGGAAGCACGTTTGGAAGCGGATGGTTACGTACAGCAACGTTCCTTTTGTACCTCCCAAGGTGGGCATGGTGGTGGATTTGAAGGGGTGATGCTTGTGGATAAGGCGCTGACAAATCGTTTACCTTTCGTTCCAGCGTTGTGACGTAAGGCATAACGAGTGATTTCATTTGCAAATGCAACAACATGATTAGTTGCACCGTTGTTATTTGGGTCGTTTCGATGGTGTTGTTCCTAGGTTTATTGATGCACGCGATATCGAGTGCATACGTTGGCCTAGGGGCCGGAGAACAATCCCGTTCGCCGGAATCTTGAACAAAAGGACGATTATGACTAAGTCAGAACTCATCGACGCAGTGGCAAGCGCCGCCAACGTTTCAAAGGCAGACGCTGAGCGCACAATTGGTGCATTCTTCGACACTGTTGTCTCGAATGCAAAGAAGGGCGACAAGGTTGCATGGCCAGGCTTTGGTGCGTTCAGCGTCACCAAGCGCCCTGCTCGCACTGGCCGTAACCCTCGTACGGGTGAGCCAGTAAATATCAAGGCATCGAACGCAATGAAGTTCAGCGCCTCATCAACCCTGAAGTCAACACTTAACTGAGGAAAACGATCCTAAATGGCAGTAAAGAAGGCTCCGGCCAAAAAAGCAGCAGCTAAGAAGGCTCCGGCCAAGAAGGCAGCAGCGAAGAAGGTTGCTAAGAAGGCTCCGGCCAAGAAGGCAGCAGCGAAGAAGGTTGCTAAGAAGGCTCCGGCCAAGAAGGCAGCAGCGAAGAAGGTTGCTAAGAAGGCTC
>JBMTDQ010000038.1:0-19304 GCA_049432165.1 Ilumatobacteraceae bacterium | reverse complement strand
TCGGACATGACCCGATGACTCGCCATTACCGTCGTTTCCCGGCGCGCCAATCGCCACTGTCGTGCCATCAGATGACAACGACACCGAGAACCCAGATTGGTCACTGTAATCTTCGCCAGCAATTGCTAACCCCAACTGGGACCATGAACCATTCGAGTACTGATAGATGCGGACCTGCCCAGCGTCGAATGGAGCTCCGATCGCCACAACCGTGCCATCAGCTGACAACGACACGGCTCGCCCCATTTCGCTAGACGCTTCACCATCGATGTCGGACCCCAACTGGGCGATCGACGTCGCCGCAGAAACAATCATCGCTCCGCCTCCGATCGCCATCGCAGACAACACCAAGAAGACATATAACGGTTTTCTAAACGGCATCGTATGACAATAGTGCGTGGATTGAGGGCTACTCCGACTCAAGTCGCTTCCTCGGTGCTGCAGGCGAGATCAGTGTTGGCCACACCAAACACGCGAGGTCACCTAAACAGCAAAAATCCCGGCCCTATCGCTAGGGGCCGGGACTTAGGTGCTCAAAACGCACTACATAGGTGCATCTCTCGGAGTGGAGCTAAGGGGAATTGAACCCCTGACCTCTTCCATGCCATGGAAGCGCTCTACCAACTGAGCTATAGCCCCGAAGCATTGACACGCTAGCGACGGGTCATCCCTGTCGACAACCGCTATTGCGCATCATCAAACCCGGTTGGGATGACCGCCACATCCTTGTACAGACGCTCGATGTCGTAGAACTCGCGAATCTCTTCCAAGAACACATGAACGACGACATCTCCGTAGTCGAGCAACACCCATTGCTGCTCACGAACACCCTCGGTTCGTGTTGGGCTGCGTCCAATCGAATCACGACACTGCACCTCAATCTCATCGACAAGGGTGCGCACGAGACGTCGGTTCGAGGCGCTGACCACCACGAAGTACTCTGTAACGCCAAGCACTTCCCCAACTTGGAGGATCTTGATGTTGCTGCCCTTCAGAGCATCAGCAATGCGCGCCGTTTCAAGCGCAAGCGCACGCGACTCATCAACTTCAGTGGCCACTCACAACTCCAACGCCTTGAACATCATTCATACGATCCCCCCGTATCGCCATCATTGATCCACAGCGCTCGCTGACCACGCAGTGAGGTCGCCGGCGATTTCTCGATCAAGGTCGGCCAAGAACGATGTTCCGAGGGTGATGACGATGTCAATCCCATCCACCTCATAGTCACCCTCTCGAGCAACCACTTCACCCAGCAACTCGCTGAATGCGCTCGCTGCCTCAGTCACGGCGCTGTCATCACCCGTCCAAACTTCGGTGACCTCGGGAGCCTGTTCGGCGTCAGCGTTCGGCCCAGTCGATACCGACACCACATTGAGCCCGACATCAGAAAGCCGGCGCACTGCGATCACTGCAACATCACCCACCCCGTAACCCGTCTCAACAAGATCGTCATCGCTAAACGGCACAATGACACGAACGACCGCCGATGAATACGGTGCTGCAACCCGGCTTGGCGCAAGATGACCTGCCACTAGCAAGGTCTCTGCCCAGTCGTAATAAGCCAGCGTTCGATCGCTGCCCTCGACCTCATACAGATTGAGGGTCCGTGTCTCGACGACTCCGGCAAACAGTGCAGAAACAACTTCGTTGATGCTCGCAAACGCCACCGCATCGGTCCCGCCCGACGAACCAGATGAACCTGCCGCTAACGCCGATAAGCCGCGCCACACCTCGCTGTGAAGATCTGCACCAACTTCAAATGGAGCGCCTCCCCCCACCGACAACAATTCAGTTGCTTCTTGAGCGGAGACCGACGAACGTCCCTGCAACCACTCGACTCCGCTGTTCGCCACCACCGACTGGGGAAGATCGAGCGTCACCTTGCCATCAACCCCAAGCATCTCAGTCAACTCAGAAGGAGTAACCACTTCAATGAAGTCGAAGGTAAGCCCAGTGATCGATTCAGCATCAAGTGTGAACAATGAAGAGTCACCTGCGTCAAGGGCATCTCGTAGCGGGATGATCAACTCAGCCCGGCCGGCGGAGATATCAGCCGCCGCTTCAAATGGAACAATCGCTCCTCCAACCCCAGACGGGTGCAGAACCATTAGCGCCGCAGACTGCAACGTTCCTTCATCATCGACAACTCCGATGAACGCGGTGGTTGTCTCTGGCACCGCAACCGCCGTAGCAACATCCCCGTTTCCTGCTTCTGACCCGATCGTCGACGAGGCCAATGTGCGAGCTCCAATGACCCCGAGCACGACAACAACGATCAACGACAACCCGACGGCAATTGCCGCCCGCTGGGTGTATGACTGTCGCAGTTCCGCAGATGCCGTCAACTTGCGCCCCCTCGATACATCGAGCGTGCGGCGATCTCGTCAAGCACCGGCGCAGTCACCAACCAATCGAGCGGCCGCCCGTCACGCGCCCGGTCCCGAAGATCAGTGCTCGACACCTCAAGATGTGGAACCTCCACCCGATGCCATTGCCCAACTGCTGGGGCGGGTAACTCAGTCACCACCCCCGGCCGGTCGACAACAACCAAGGTTGACAACTCAGCCACCCGTTCGTGACGCTCCCAGGTCAACAATCCATTCGCTGCATCAGCACCAAGAATCACAAAGAGCTCGACGTTCGAGTCTTCTTTCAGAAGCTGCTCAAGAGTGTTCGCCGTATACGAGGCGCCTCCAAGGTCGATTTCCATCGAACTCGCTGACAGCCCAGGAACATCGCGAACTGCCGCCTCAACGAGAGCAAGCCGATCAGCAGAAGACGAGATTTCACGAGTCCCACGCTTTTGCCAAGGATCATTCGCCACCATCAACAACACCTCGTCGAGCGCCAACTCGTGCATCACATTGATTGCGACCACCAGATGGCCAACATGAGGAGGGTCAAACGTCCCACCGAACACACCAACTCGGCGTGGCTGATTCGGAATTTGAGACATCCCTCTGAGCCTAGAAGCCCCTTACCAGCATTTTGCGCTCTTCGCTTCGAATGGGACTTGACAGGTGTGTTACATTTGATCTTCGGCTCAAGAGCGCATGTCGCTTCAACAGCCCTTACATACCCCCTAACTTCATTCGCTC
This sequence comes from Ilumatobacteraceae bacterium, assembly GCA_049432165.1. Taxonomy (GTDB): domain Bacteria; phylum Actinomycetota; class Acidimicrobiia; order Acidimicrobiales; family Ilumatobacteraceae; genus Casp-actino5. The sequence goes on along the minus strand of JBMTDQ010000038.1, from coordinate 16,203 downwards.
GTGACCTACGTCGTCATCAGATGTGGCTTCGCACGGCCCTGAGCGGATGGATCCGGCCCGATTTCACGGATTTCCTTGTCATTGGTCTGGGAATTTCTACGAAACATAGCGAGTTGGAATAAGAACATGAATGATTCAATTGGTCTCTACCTGAACGACATCGGCAAGGTGCCATTGCTCACTGCAGAAGACGAGCGCGAACTCTCGCGCCTCATCGAAGAGGGCCGTGAGGCCCAAGAAAAGCTCGATGCCGGTAAGCGCAGCGCTGATCTCAAGGCAAAGGTTGCAAAAGCAGCCCACGCAAAAGATCGCTTCATCCGCTCGAACCTTCGCCTCGTCGTATCGATCGCCCGCCGCTACCCGCTTCCACAGGGCATGGATCTCCTCGACCTCATCCAAGAGGGCAACCTCGGCCTCGAACACGCCGTCGACAAATTCGACTGGCGCCGTGGCTTCAAGTTCTCGACCTACGCAACGTTCTGGATCCGCCAGGCAATTGGTCGTGCACTTGACCAGAAGGCAAGCCTCATCCGCATCCCAGGAGATCGCTCAGCAAGCCTGCGCGCAGCACTCCGCCAGGCCTCAGGCGATGGCGAGACCCTCGACCAGTCAAATGCAGAACTGCACCGCCTCACCACCCCGGTCAGCCTCGACAAGACCGTTGGCGACGATGGCGATGCAACCCTCGGCGACCTGATGGCCAACGGCGACCCCACCCCGGAGGATGCCGTGATGGTCGGTGTTGAAAGCGACCTCCTCGGCGAACTTCTCGGAACCCTCGAGCCACGTGCTCGTTACGCCGTGGAGGCCCGTTTCGGACTCCTCGACGGTGAGCGCAAGAGCTTTCGTGAAGTTGGCGAGAGCCTCGGAGTCACCGCAGAAGCCGCTCGACGTCTCGTCAGCCGTGCAGTTGCTGGCCTACGTGACGAGGCAGGCGACATTCTCAGCGTCTGACCACCTAGCGCACTTCGCAACCCAACTCTGAAAGAAGCGGTCGGTAAAGCCGACCGCTTCTTCGCGTCTGGGCTCAACTCAACACGACACCGATAGCATTTTTTATATGCCTCAGCAATGGAGCCCCTCCTCTTGGAAAGACCATCCAATCAAGCAACAACCAGCTTGGCCAGACGAGGCTGCATATGACCGTGCGCTGAAGGACATCGCTTCTATGCCGCCGCTCGTGTTTGCTGGCGAGGCCCGGTCGCTCCAAGCCAACCTCGCAAAGGTTGCTGCAGGAAACGCATTCCTTCTGCAGGCCGGCGACTGTGCCGAAAGCTTCGAAGAATTCTCGGCCGACAACATTCGCGAAAAACTGCGGGTCATTTTGCAGATGGCGGTCGTGCTCACTTACTCAATGGGAGTTCCGGTCGTCAAAGTTGGTCGTATCGCAGGGCAATTCGCAAAGCCACGCTCATCTGACACCGAGATGGTCGGCGACCTCGAGTTGCCATCATTCCGTGGTCACATCGTGAACGACCAAACCACCACAGAAGCGGCACGCCAACCAAACCCCGATCGTCTTGTTCAGGCGTATCACCAGTCAGCCTCGACGCTCAACCTCGTTCGAGCGTTCACAAAGGGCGGGTTTGCTGCACTCGATCGTGTTCATGCTTGGAACCAAGAGTTTGTCGCTTCCAGCGAAGAAGGTCGCCGCTACGACAACATGGCAACCGAAATCGACCGGGCACTCCGATTCATGAGCGCCATCGGAATGGATACCGACTCAAACAGCAACCTTCGAGAAGTCGATGTATGGACAAGCCACGAGGCACTCCTACTCGGATACGAAGAAGCTCTCACCCGACGGGACTCCACGAGCGGCAACTGGTACGACTGTTCAGCGCACATGCTGTGGATTGGTGAACGCACACGAGACCTTGACGGTGCACACGTTGAGTTCCTCCGTGGCGTAAGCAACCCAATTGGCTGCAAAGTCGGGCCGTCGATGACCGGCGACGAAGTCATTGCGCTCTGTGAAGCGCTCAACCCAGCCATGATCCCTGGACGCCTCACCCTCATTACCCGTATGGGTGCTGACATCATTGAAGAGCGCCTTCGCCCATTGTTGCGGGCCGTGAAAGAGGCCGGCCATCCAGTGGTCTGGGCCTGCGACCCAATGCACGGCAACACGTTCACTGCCGAAAACGGCCGAAAGACCCGTCACCTCGATGCGGTCATCGCAGAAATTGAAGGTTTCGTCCGAGCCCACCGTGCAGAAGGAACATGGCCGGGCGGAATCCATGTTGAACTCACCGGCGACGACGTCACCGAATGCCTCGGCGGTGTCGACGCCATTGTTGATAGCGATCTCGACAGCCGCTACGAAACGATCTGCGACCCCCGGTTGAACGCCCGCCAGGGACTCGAACTCGCCTTCCGAACAGCTGAATCCATCAGAGATTCACTTCCCACAGCGAACTCCTGATCATCATGAGCGCCTTGGACCGAGTCACCACGTGGCCGGTACCCAATGGCGCTGTCGCCATCGTCACGGCCAACGGTGAAGCCCACCCAACCGTAATTGCGTCAATTGGTGATTCGTCACGTCAATTTCGCCTTGCGTCACTCAGTAAAACCATCACTGGTCTTACTGCGCTCATCGCCGTTGAAGAAGGCTCGCTATCACTCGACGAACCAGTCGACCTTCCAACCTCGTCGGTAACCATCCACGATGGAACCACGCTGCGACACCTCCTTGCGCATGCCAGTGGACTTCCCTTCGATGGGGCGACACCAATCGCGGGTCTCGGTCGCCGGCGGATCTATTCAAATACCGGCATCGAACTCGCTGCCGACCTCATCACTGCCTCAACTGGAATTCCCTTTAGCGAATATCTTCGTGAAGCTGTCTTTGAACCACTCGGGATGTCGGCGACAGAGTTGCGTGGATCCCCAGCATTTGCAATGTGGTCAACCCTGAAGGACATGACCCTGCTACTCGGAGAACTCATCCAGCCACGACTCATCAGCCAAGAAACGCACCGCGACTTCATTGCCGAGCAATTCGTTGGACTTTCGGGAACAATTCCCGGGCTCGGCCGCTTTGACCCCTGCCCGTGGGGTTTAGGGGCTGAACTTCGCGGAACAAAACATCCACACTGGACCGGGTCACACAACTCCCCCGCGACATTTGGGCACTTCGGTGGAGCCGGAACAATGATGTGGGTCGACCCAACGATTAGATCAGGTCTCATTGCGCTCACCGATCGCCAATTCGACGAATGGGCAGATGAAGCAATCGCTCGCTGGTCAGAACTTTCTGACGCCGTAATTAACGACCTACAGCATGCAGAGGCACTGTCGTGACGACGATCGGACCGATCATCTTCCGAGCAGGCGACCGAATCTGCTGGAAGGCAACAGGTGACGACGGGCTGCCCATTCGCCGCTACGGATTCGTCAACGGGAGACCAAACGCGAACGGCCGAGTCGTCGTGATGTTCGACGGTGAACTGAAAGGTGAAACCGTTGTCGCCACTGGCGAACTCGAACTCGTCAACATCATGACGGTGGATCTCGTCATCGACGACGTCGAACTTCTTAACGACCCGACACTTCGACAAGCGCTCGTTGGCCTCTGGTCATCTGAAGCAGAACTCGCTGGCCTCGTCGTCGAAAATGTGGTCCAACTCGGCACTGGTGTCCGCGACGTCACCGGGCTCGGATACGCCCTTGCCGAGCTCCATTCCGCTGGTGAGCTCTACGTTCTGAGAGCGGTGATCGATTCGACCTATGTCACCGTGCGGGCCGATGTTCCACGGCGCTTTGAACGACCACGCCGCTGACCCGAAGGCCAGCGGCGCAGCAACAAACTCTGTAGAAGTTCTGAGTGATCAGGAAAGACGCTCGACGATCATGGCCATTCCCTGGCCACCACCGACACACATCGTCTCAAGCCCGTACTGCTTGTCAGTCGCCTGCAAGCCGTGGATGAGAGTCGTCATAATGCGCGCACCAGTCATACCGAATGGGTGACCAACTGCAATCGCACCGCCGTGCACATTCAGCTTCTCGTAAGGAATGCCAAGGTGCTTCGCTGATGGAACCACCTGAGCCGCAAATGCCTCGTTGATTTCAACAAGATCAATGTCGTCCATTGTCATTCCTGCACGACCAAGCGCTTGACGGCTTGCCTCAATCGGGCCAAGGCCCATGATCTCTGGGTTGAGGCCAGACACACCAGATGACACGATGCGGGCGAGAGGTGTAAGGCCGAGCTCTGCTGCCTTACGGTCGCTCATCACCATCACGGCCGCTGCACCGTCGTTCAGCGGGCACGAGTTACCTGCAGTGATTTCACCATCAGGGCGGAACACTGGCTTCAGACCAGCAAGACCCTCAGCGGTTGTACCTGCACGAGGACCGTCATCAGCCGACACGACAGTTCCGTCAGGAAGCGTGACCGGGATGATCTCATCGGCCCAGAAACCGTTCTCAACATTCGCAACTGCACGCTGCTGCGACAGTGCCGCAAATTCGTCCATCTCTTGACGGCTGACGTTCTCAACCTCGCGAACGTTCTCAGCCGTTTGACCCATTGCGATGTACATGTCAGGAAGGCCAGATGGTGCAGTCCAGGTGCCCTGTCCGCCACCTGCACGAGAAGCTGTGCGCTCCCCCGCCGACGAGAAGATGCTGTTTGGAGCGGTATCGCTCGCACCTGATGCGTATCGGCTCACCGTCTCAACACCCGCTGCAATAAAGCAATCACCTTCGCCAGCCTTGATTGCATGGGCAGCCATGCGGATCGTTTGCAACGATGAGGAGCAATAGCGGTTGACGGTTACACCAGGAACATCGTCGAGGCCGGCGAGCACTGCCGTGATTCGAGCAATGTTGAACCCTGCTTCACCTGCAGGCTGTCCGCAGCCCATGATGAGGTCTTCGACATCAGATGCGGACACACTCGGAACTTTGGCCATCAACGCCTTCACGATCTGAGCTGACAGATCATCAGGGCGAATCGATACGAGCGAGCCTTTCGCGGCACGGCCGATCGGGCTACGGGCGGTTGCAACAATCACTGCTTCAGTCATGACGACACCTTAGTGACCAGCACACCGTTCGGCCATACCCGCAGGCCTGCCGTGTGCGGCGTGAGACTCTCACCCGTCAGCGGGTATTCACGACCGTAAATGCTTCGGCGAACCTATCCGCACCAAACCCGGCAACCTCGGCGGTTTCAGAATTCCACTCGCGTACCCGCTCCACCATTCCAGATGGGTCACGGTGCTGGCTTTCGTGACACAGCAAGGCCTCAATTTTGCGATCGATTTGAGAAGTGATGTCGACAAACTCGTCAGGCTCAGGATGCCCCATCACCCAAATCTCATCAACCGACCAGGGCTCAAGTCCGTCTGCGAGCAAATCGGTGAAGGCATACGGATTGCGTGCATCTGGATACACCGCAGCAATCGCAGACTGTGCGACCGCAAGATGGTCGGGATGGCTCGCATAAATTCGACGCAGATTTAACGCTGGCGACTGAGTAAGCACCACTTGCGGACGCCATTCACGAATGACACGAGAAAGGTCATGACGAAGTCCAAGGCCTGACTCAACGGCTCCATCCATCCAGCCGAGGAAAACGAGATCAGTCACACCAACTGCTCGAGCAGCATTCGTTTGCTCCTCTCGACGGATTGACGCCATCTTTGGACGGGGAATCGAATCGTCAAACCCACCGGCCTGGCCGTCGGTCACGATGCAATACGTCACCTTGGCACCGCGGTCAGTCAGATTGGCAATTGTTCCTGCTCCGCCAAAATCAACATCATCAGGGTGGGCAGTAATCACCAACGCACGGTCAATCTCGTCAACGCTCAGCACGACCCACACCCTAGAACCGATCTACGCTCCGCCCATGGACGAGCTCACCTTTCAACCGCCAGCCGGACTTCCCGACATCTCAACAATGGAGTTCTGGACAGCGCCACGAAGCGAGCGCTCAGAGGCCTTTCGGATTCTGCGCAACACCCCTGGGTTACCTAAGTACCCAGAGCGGTTCCTTGAAGGCTCGCCGTTTCCGCCAGGACCCGGCTACCACGCTGTCACCCGCCACGAAGACGTGTGGGCAGCAAGTCGAAACCCTGAACTGTTCTGCTCAGGTCTTGGCTCAAACATCACCGATCTCCCTCAAGAACTGAACGAGTTCTACGGGTCGATGATCAACATGGATGACCCGAAGCACTTTCGGTTGCGTTCGATCGTGTCAAAAGGATTCACACCAAAACATGTCACCGATCTTGAAGACATCATCAGGGCAAAAGCCAAAGAGATCATCAACAGGATGGTCACCAACAACCCGTCGGGCACCGCAGATTTCGTCGAACAATTTGCCGGGCCGCTACCGCTCGAGATCATCTGCTCAATGATGGGAATCCCTGAGTCGGATTACGCATCCATCTTTGAATGGACGAACACGATTCTTGGAGCAAGTGACCCCGAATTCGGGGGCACCTACGAACGCCTGATGGAAGTCTCACTCGAAATTTTTGCCTACGCTCAAGAACTCGGTGAACGCAGTAGAGCGAACCCGGGTGACGACATCACGTCTGCGCTCATGGCCGCTGAAGTCGATGGCGACAGACTCACCCCTCAAGAGTTCGGATCGTTCTTCATTCTCCTCGTCGTTGCCGGAAACGAGACGACACGTAACGCTCTCACGCACGGGCTGCACGCACTCACGCACAACCCAGACCAGCGCGACCTCTGGTTCAGCGACTTCGATACCCACGCAAAGACCGCCATTGAAGAAATCGTTCGATACGCAACCCCGGTCATTCACTTCCGAAGGACAGTGACCGTAGATACTGAACTTGGCGGACAGAAACTCGCAGCAGGCGACAAAGTGGTGCTGTTCTACTCAAGTGCAAACAGGGATGAACGGGTCTTCGATGAGGCCGACAGTTTTGTCGTGACTCGGCCAACCCAACCGACGCAAGTTGGCTTCGGCGCCGGAGGGCCACATTTCTGTCTCGGGGCAAATCTTGCCCGCCGAGAACTCACGATCGCGTTCGAAGAACTGCACCAATCGCTGCCAACCCTGCGTAGCACTGGTGAACCCGACTACCTTCAAAGCAACTTCATCAACGGAATCAAACGACTCCCCTGCGCATGGAACTAGACGACACGACACTCTCCCTGTCGAACCCGACACGAGTCCGCTGGGTCGATGCGCTCACCACAGCTGGATGGTGCTTGTGGCTCGCCTATCTCGGAATTGTCGCTATCGAACTTCGACGGGCCTTTGCGATCACCACCTCCAGCTTTGAAGACGGTGTGTGGGGACAGCGAGTCGAGACCGTCTCATTCGTTGCGATTCCCCAGAACAGCATCGTTCTCGTCGTAGCTGCGCTATGTGTGGCCCTTGCCAGCATGATGTGGTCAGGAATCCACCCCGACGATAAGCCTCCACGCCAGTCGCTTCAGCGACTCGCCACCATGGTCGGAGGGGTCGCAATCGTGGTGATCGGAGTTGCGTTGTTAGGCATCGGCGGCATCCCATTTCGATACGCAGACCCACTGGCCGATTTAGGGGCATTGGTCGGGCGAATTGCCGGCGTCGCGGTCGCAGTGGCGTGCCTTCGACTCACCAGGCTCGCAACTGAATAGCAAGCAGCGTCTCAGGTTCCTAGATCGCCGGCAATGAAGTGACGGCGACACAGCAATTCGTATCGAACCACGTCACCGAACATCTTCTGTGCGCCCGGAGCGACCGTGTCACCAACAACAACGGTTTCACCTTCATAGACAATGAAGTCGTTGACGACGCGAGCATTGTGGGTTGCACGGCTTCCGCACCAGCAACGCGCCTCAACTTGCAGTGGCACTCGCTCATCAGCCACTTCGAGCATTCGTTTTGTGCCGTCAAACAGCAATCCGCGGAAATCAGTGATGAGCCCAAAGGCGTACACATCGACTTCCATCTCATCAGCAATTTTCGCAAGTTGGTCAATCTGCTCAACCGTGTAGAACTGCACCTCGTCACAAACCAGGTAGTGCAATGGCCACTGCTTCAGCGCCAACTCGTGAATATCGAGCTCGGGTGACACATGAATGGCGGGAGCCGAAACACCGAGCCTGCTTGACACTTGCTGACCCTCACGATCAAGACATGTGAGCAGCAACCCGTACAACTCCCGCGTGGCCAAGTTGTGATGAATCTGCAAGGCCAGGGTGCTCTTCCCTGAACCCATCGTTCCAAAGCTAAAGCGGAGCGTGCCCATCGGTTGGAACCCTAGTCTGCGGGTGACACATTCTGGCCACGGTAACCCCTCGCTAAAGGCGCAGGTACTCGCTCAGCCGGCACACGTCCACTGCTGCCATCGGCAGGACAACAACAGCACTCTTATGAGTACAAACTCAGGTCGCCGCAACGGTCTCGTGACGCTGACGAAGCCTCGACGCTGCGCCAACGAGCCACAGACTCCCTGCTGCAGTCACAATTGCAACTCCAGCGAGGATTGGAACATACGATCCAACCGACTTTTTGAGGGAACTCACGACAAGCGGCATCATCATCCCGGCGTACGCAACGGCATAGAACGACCCGTTCAATGCTCCCCTGTCCTCGGGGCGGCAAATGATGTCAACGAACCGAAGTCCCGATGTCATTGCAAGACCAGAGGCCGAGCCCATGAAAACTGCAGCAACAAGAACCAGCCCCCACTTATCGGTCGCGAATGCGATCGATCCCAGTGTCGTTCCTGTGGCTCCGCAGGCGAGGGCAATCGGAGCACCTCGGTAGGGGCCAACACGACCGACCAGTGACTGCGCCGGAAGAATCGACCACGTCGCAATGAAGCCGAGCGCTCCAGAGATCAACACGGCAATTCCTGGCATCGCCGGCTTTAAGAGAACTGGGAACAAACCAAAGACCAACGATGGCATTCCGAACACGCCGAGCGCCGTTGGTGCAACAACTGTCACAAAATCTTTCACCGACTCACGAGGCATTCCAAGGTTCGGTCTGATCCGACGCGAGGTATCACGCATGACGGTTTCAGGCGCTCCGAGTACCAACGCCACACCCGCTGCGATGAGCACCACATGAGCCACATACGGAATTACCAGCGGTGCTGGCCCCCACTGCCCAATCACACCAGACACCATTGGGCCGGCACCGAAGCCGATGTACATCACGGCTCCCAGTTGGCGCGAAGTCAATAGCGGGTTCTCACTACCAACCTCTTGCATCCATGCGCTCGCAACAACAAACACCACCCCCGACACCACACCGAGCAGGAAACGGCCGATGTACAACATGACCACCGTGTTGCCTCCGAAGAGCATCACCAAACTTGCGAAACCCGACAGCAGTACCCCAGGCATGATCACGACTCGACGACCCAGCACATCTGATGCTGGCCCGGAAAAGACGAGTGCCGGAGCAAGCCCAATCGGATAGATCGCAAACAACGCAGTCAGCGTCCACGTACTGAGACCAAGTCGATCCTCATAGATAAGGAACAGTGGTGTCGCAACATTTGTGCCAAATCCCACAGCAAATAGGGCAAACAAAATCCGAACTTTTGCGGAAGGCACACTGCGAACCTAGACCCGACGCCCCGTCCCCACTGCACTGGAGTAGATTTACGTGGGCGACACAGTCAACAGTGAACCGATTCTCACATGACGATGACCTCACCCACTCCTCGAGCACTACTCGGCGCGCTGCTCATTGCCTCCGGCGCAACTGCTGCGGCCGGCGTGTCTGCTGCCCCCACCGACATGGCCCTCGCTGTTACTGTTCCAGCGCCTCCGGCCATTGACTACACAGACGACGATCCGTGGCAACATCCAGTTCGACCACCAATCTGCAACGAAGCCCAACTCGAGATGGGTGACGTGAGGTCGTGTGTAGTGCGCACATATGGCACCGCAACAGACAACGGTTGGCCGATGCCCCCTGCTCCGGGTTCAGGCGCTGATGGTGATTGGCTCTGGAATGGATATGACTATCGAGGCTCACCGGCTCTTGAGGACTGGGAGTCCGAACAGATCACCTCAAACAAGCAACGTATCGGTGATATCTATGCAGGTGACTTCTCATCACACATAGGAATTGCTGCCCTTTTCGAAGGGTTCCTCGCTGAAATTGTCGACCGCGGCTATGAGTTGCGGGATGCCATCGGATACGGATACCGCTGCACCAATGCGTCAGGAGGGTGGGATTGCCCGAGCGGCAACGTCCGAGACCTGTCATTTCATGCATGGGGCCTCGCCTTCGACATGAATTCTGACGCAAACCCCATTACGACATACCGCCACCCTTCTGGTGGGAATGCCTGCGAGGTTGCGATGGCAACCGATATGCCACAGTGGGTCGTCCAAACTGCCGAGAAGTGGGGTCTGTACTGGGGCGGATATGGCTGGGGAGATGGTTGTTCAACACCAGCAACAGCGGCATATCGAGATCCACCACATTTTGAATTTCGAGGCACGCCTGAGATGGCTGATCAAATCCTCAAATTCAACTTGCGTAACGATCCAGGTCTTGGTTGTTACGACGTCGTCAGTCTCGACGGCAGCGAACGAATGATCTGTAATCGAGAGTTCGTTGTTGAACCAAACTGGCGGGTAGCGATCGATCCGGGGGCGCCAGTTGCCGCTACCGCGGCAGTCGTCAACCTCACCGCAACGTCTACAGAATCCAAAGGTTTCTTAAGCCTCGAATCATGCGCACCACGGGCAACCGGATTACCCGCAACCTCCAACGTCAACTTTGCTGCCGGACAGAACGTTGCAAACCTCGCAATCATCCCACTTGATGATGACGGGCGTTTCTGCTTATTCCACTCGACTAACGCCCACGGAATTGTTGACGTCATTGCATTTCTTGCGCCCATCGAAGGAGGTACGGGGTTGCGCGTCGTGTCGCAACATCCGCAGCGAATCGTCGACACGCGGTCACGTGCGTTATGCGATACCGATGGCACATGCTCTGTTGCGCCGGTCGGACATAAACAGGCGATAGTAATCTCAGACGCACCAAGTGTCCCGTACCTTGCAAACCTCACGGTGACCCGATCGGTTTCACCTGGATTCATCAGCGCTGGCAGTTGCGAGGCTGTCACCAGGGACAACCAAGTCCCAAATTGGTCAAACCTCAACTATCGATTAAAAGAAGACCGAGCCAACCTTGCGATCATTCGCCCAGACGAGTCGTTTGCGTCTTGTGCGTATTCCCAGGGCAACACTGACTTCATCGTCGACGTGCTCGCAACTCTCACCTCAGAAAGTGAGGGGCTCGGCTTGGCTCTTGTCGAACCGAACCGTTTGCTCGACACCAGAACATGCGCTGATCCACCATGCGCATACGGTGTCGACCGTGGTCAGGTGCTGCGCGTTCCCGTCGCTACTGATGCCCCTGTTATTGCCGTCAACATCACTGCAACTGGAGCACCTGAGTGGGGGTTCATCACGGTCGATCGTTGCTCAACCCTTGATGCACTCACCGGTTCACCATCGACATCGACGGTGAATATCAACAAGGGTGCGACAGCAGCAAACCTCACGTTGGCTGAGGTCGAAAATGGCGAAATCTGCGCATGGTCGTATGGCCGAACCCATCTCATCGTCGACCTTCAGGCAGAACTCCATCTAGATGCCGAACTTGGCATCGAACTCGACGACCCAGTTCGCGTCTACGACGGCAGAAGCGGTGGAAACAGCCTCGTCAGTCGGTGAGTGCGCTAGTCCGCTCGCGATAAAACTCGTCGAGGCGACGGTCGCTGTCATCACCGAAGAGAAGTCGTGCGACCTCGGCAAGATCTTCTGATCCCACGAAATCCTCATCAGGTACGACAAGATCAATTTTTGAGCGCCGGCGCATGAAGTCATCGAGTTTGACAATCATTTCGTGCTCCGCAGCGTTATGAAGTTCAACACGCAAATAATCAGCAGATGACATGACATCTGTCGCCATCGATGGGTCGTCGCGAATCTGCTCAAGCATGTCGAATGCACGACGACCGTACCGTCGCCACAATCTCACTGAGAGCGGTTCAGTATCGGGTTTCGACCTCATGTCGTCAAGGTGCATGAGATGGGCTTGTCGGAAGAACTCTGCTCGACTTGCCGCATCAGGTTCGCCAAACCAGTTTCGATCGTCGGCTTCGAGTGCAACGCCGAGAGATTCAACTTCAGTTGCAACCTCGGCACCCACGTTAAGACAGTCGGTGAGCTTGCCGCCAAATACGGTGACTACTGCCTGCTGCTCATCACATTCGACCTCGTGACGGCGGCTTAACGAGGTCCACTCCTTCGAACGCCAATCATCGGCACCTTCACCTTCAACCTTGACAACGAGAGGCCGCACACCGCTTCGTTCAGCGATGATGTCGCTCACCTCGAGAGGCTTTGGAAGGTTCATTCTGGCGTTGATCTGCTCGAGTAGGAATGAGCGATCATCATCGTTCACTGCCGTGAACGGCTCGTCAACCCGGGTATCGGTTGTACCGATCACGGACCGACGACCCATGGGAATGACATAGAACAAGCGTTGGCTGTCATCAAAGAACGCAAGAACACGGTCATGATCGGTTGTCGTCAGTCGAGGCACGACGAGGTGAATTCCCTTGGAGTACACGATGCGGTGCTGGGTCGAGGTTCCCCACGACTCGTTAAGACCGTCAACAAACGGGCCAGCCGCATTCACCAACGTTTGGGCTGACGCTGACATCTCACGGCCCGAGTCAACATCACGGAGTTGCACATGCCACCACCCATCTCGACGCTCCGCTGAGACGAGTTCTACGTAGTTAGCGGTGACTGCTCCTGCCTCAAACGCCGAGCGAATGAACGAAAACACAAACCGAGAGTCGTTGTCGATGAGGTACGCATCTTGGTACTGAATCGCACCCCGTGCCGTTGAGGTTGAAATCGCCGGTTCAGCCTGCTCAAGCCTCCGACGTGAAAACACCTTCGGTGGTTTTGTTCCGAACCGCCCAATTGCCCAATACGCAGTTGCACCAAGACCTGCAAACCAAGGGCGATATGGAGCGGTTCGATCGAGGGTGGCGAGAAAACCAATTTCTCGCACATTGTCTGGGTAGGCCCTCATCAGCGTATTACGAGAACGGCACAGCCCATACACAAGACCTAGCTCATAATTTTCAAGGTACTTAAAGCCACCCCAGACCAAGTTGGATGACTCCTGCGAAGTAAATGCTCCGAAGTCACCACGGTCAACAAGTGCGACCGATGCACCTCGACCAGCCAGAGCCGCTGCAGAAACCGCACCGTTGATGCCACCACCAACGACGAGTACATCAAAGGAACCACCATCAAGTCGACGAAGGTTCTCAGACCGCTGTGCCACTCCTATAGCGTTCCACGCAATTGGCTCGAAGCCAACACCGAGCGCACTCGATTCGACACAGAGTTGCTGTGGCAGGTAACGATGAGTTCGTGACAGAACTCTCCTTACTTGATGGGCTCGCCACCACTCGAGCAATTCGTCGCTACACGAACGAGCCAATCCCCGATTCTGACCTCAACAAAATGCTGTTTGCAGCAACACGGGCTCCATCGGGTTCGAACCGGCAGCCGTTCAGATTCATGGTATTCACCGACTCAGAGCGTTCGATGCATGTCAAACAGATCATCGCTCAGGGCGCTCAGACTCTCTGGGAATCAAAACGCTCAAACGATGGGTACGACAGCGGATCAGGTACCCAAGACGATTCACCAAAAGCCCGTATGGCTCGCACGATGCAGCAATATGTTGACCATTTCGCCGCGGTCCCTGTCCTTGTGCTCGCATGCCTCATCAGATATCGAGAGCCATCACCAACCGAGGGTGCGTCGGTCTACCCGGCATGCCAGAACCTCTTGCTTGCAGCCCGGGCCCTCGGCTACGGCGGGGTGCTCACAGGATTTCAGGGTTTCGTTGAAGATGAACTTCGATCATTTCTTGAAATTCCCGATGAGGTTGCGCTCTCGGCAACCATCACTCTTGGGGTTCCCGCCGGCTCCCACGGGCCCGTTCGCAGGCGACCACTTTCTAACCTGGTATTTGCTGACACCTGGGGCGAGGCAGCACCGTGGGCGACAGACCCTCCGGGCACTGCCGTTCTCAGCAGCAAGTTTGGGCCTGCGTAATCGTCTCGTCAGACGAAGAAAGAACCGGCAAGCGCCGCTACCGCGAGCACTGACAGCACAACAACTGCAATGAACTGCTGACGCAGTTGCGCAGCAACAGATGTTCCTGACACCTGCAGTTTCTTTTCTGATCCATCGAGGGCCCCGCCGCGGAGCATTCCGCGGACCCAGACACGATCATTCGAACGGACGACCCGCTCTTCAACCCAGGTCCGGCGGTTTCCTGATGAGATGCTGAACGCCGAGTCACCGCCAAACGACAGGTTGGTTGAGCGCTCACTTGCGGTTCGTGTCTCAGGAAAGCCGGTGATGTCGAAGTTGCTTCCCGACCGCACCTCAACCCTCGAACCTGCCTCTTCGATGAACATCAACGACCCTGATGTGCCTAGGTTGCGAGTGCGACGCTCCTGTCGGTCGCTGGTTTCGTCATCTCGGCGTGGCTCGGTCCACTCGGTGACCTCTTCAGCCTCGAACAGGAGGCCAGATGCACCGGTGTACGGGCTCGTTCCAGTTTCACCTCCGGCGAGACCTGTAATGATCACTTCTCGACCATCTGGCGCAGCCTGAGCGGCTTCAGGGGCGAGAACGGGGAGTTCTTCGAGTTTCCCGCGGCGCCACCACACCAGGGCAGCGATCACCCCAAGCAGAACAGCGGCAAGAAGGAGTAGGAGTTGAGGGCTCATGCGAGAACCATAACAATCTCACGACTGTTCGTGTGGGCTCGTTTCGCCCTGGCTCTAACTGCGGGGCACGTCCTTCCATGGGCGATCACGATCGACTCGAACATCGCCAGGCAATCCCAAGACGCGCTCTCCGAGAATGTTCCTCATGATTTCGGCCGTTCCACCTTCAATGGTGTTTGCTCGACTCCGCAAGAATGCAACCCGCGAGATCGACGCGAGCCCGCTGCCTTCCCCTCCGTTGGCGTAGTCGTCGTAGAGCAACGCAGCTGGCCCAAGAAGATCCATACAAAATTCGTAGACGCGTTTGTTGTGCTCGGCTCCGGCCATCTTGCCGATCGAACCCTCCGGGCCGGGGCTTCCCATTCGGCGATTTGCCGAGGCGCGGAGGTTGTTGAGCCGAATCGCCTCTGCCTCGCACCACAGCTGCATCAGACGATCACGGTAGAAGGGCTGAGTTGCGGTATCGAGCTCAGCGAAGAGCTCAACTGCGTGAGCGATCGGACCAGCCCCACGTGGAGGGGTCGAACCACCAATCGCTGTTCGCTCATTCATGAGAGTGGTCAAGCTGACGCGCCAACCCTCTCCCGGGCTGCCAAGCATCTCAGCCGCTGGAACTCGCACATCGGTGAAATACACCTCATTGAATTCAGCACCGCCAGTCATCTGACGCAACGGCCGAACCTCGACACCAGGTGCCTGCATATCAACAACGAATGCCGTAATACCGCTGTGCTTCACCGCTGTTGGGTCGGTACGCACAATGACCAGTCCCCACTTTGCGATGTGTGCCAGCGAGGTCCACACCTTCTGACCGTTCAAGATCCATTCTTCGCCATCTTGAACTGCGGTCATCGACAAACCTGCGACGTCTGATCCAGCGCCAGGTTCTGAGAACAGCTGGCACCACATTTCGTTCGCCGTGAACAGCGGACGAAGGTACCGCGAGCGCTGTTCATCACTCCCCCACTCAACAACGGTCGGTCCGCACATGCCATAACCCATCGGGTTCAAATAAAAGGGGTTTGCCGCACCGGCGGCAAATAGTCGACCGTTGATGTGGGTCTGATGCTTCGGCGACAGACCAAGTCCGCCGTGCCCAGTTGGAAAGTGAACCCAGGCGAGACCCTTATCGAATTGGGCTCCAAGGAACTCTGGCATTGGTGTTGATGGAAGCGGACATTCTGCCAACAGGTCATCAATGAGTGCGTCAATCCGGGTGAGTTCAGCAGTTGCGGACATGCCCCCAAATTACGTGATGGGCTGGTTTGACACCCCATCCGAAGGAGTATCACAACATCCCCAGAACATGACTGAGGGGCGTGTTACCACGCCCCTCAGATCACAAGTTGTTGGATGCTGTCACATCAGCTGCAGCCGGACGTGCTCCCGCATGACGGACACGCGTGGCATGAAC
>JBMTDQ010000037.1:0-20192 GCA_049432165.1 Ilumatobacteraceae bacterium | reverse complement strand
GGAACTCCGGCGAGGCGAGGCAATCGCTGCGTGCCTCCTGCTCCAGGCAGCAGCCCAAGATTGACCTCTGGCAAACCAAACTTTGCTCCTGAGACGGCCACCCGGTAGTGCGCACACAACGCAACTTCGAGGCCACCTCCGAGGGCAGTGCCGTGGATTGCGGCGATCACTGGAATCGGCGCGTTCTCCATCGCATCCTGCACTTCTTGGAGGCCAGGGCCCTTTGGCGCCCCACCGAATTCGCTGATGTCGGCACCGGCAATAAACGTGCGTCCCTCGCAGACAAGGACAATGCCGGCGGCTCCATTGCTGACGGCGGTCGTCATGCCGTCGAGTAGTCCTTGACGGACATGCCAACTCAGCGCATTCACCGGCGGGTTGTCAACAATGACAAGAGCGATCTCACCATCGGTCTCAAGGCGGACAGTTTCAGTCAATTGCGTCATGCCCTAAGTCAAGCAGTTCGCAGTGTTGCTCACGGCATTGAGTTTCACTAGACGACCGACGTAAGCGACGAGAAGAAACGACCTTCAACACAAACAACTGGTGGGCGAGGGGGGACTTGAACCCCCACGTCCTTACGGACACTGGCACCTGAAGCCAGCGCGTCTGCCATTCCGCCACTCGCCCGAGTAAGCACTTGGAATCTATCGGCAGGACGATGGCCACTGCACCAAGGCCGATGCGTCGATAACTTGGTTGGCGTGAATGTGCTTCGAGTTCAACGGTGGTCTGAGATGGATGTCGCCGCGCGACAGCAGATCCTCCATCGCGGACTCGACGACATTTTCGAGCCCTCGCTTCGAGCATCGATTGGTGATCTCATCGAGGATGTCCGCCAGCGCGGTGACGCAGCAGTCTGTGACGCTCTCGAGCGATTTGATGGCATCACCACCGCACCTGATGCTCTGCGCCTCACCGACACCGAATACGAGTCAGCCACCGTTTCAGATGACGTTGCTGCTGCAATCGATGATGCCATCGCGCACCTCCGAGTCTTCAATGAACGCCAACTCGAGCATTCATCGTCGTGGTCACACGAAAGCGAACCTGGGCTCACCATTGGGGAGAAAGTCACTCCGATTACCTCCGCTGGGTTGTTCACGCCGTCTGGAAAAGCCTCGTATCCGAGCGTGACATATCAACTCGCAGTTCCAGCGCTCGTTGCTGGAGTTCCTGAAATTGCAGTCGTTGTCCCCCCAGTGCCCGGCGGACAGGGCGAAGTCGACCCCGCAGTCATTCATGTGTGTCGTACTCTCGGCATCCGAAACATCTTTCGGGTGAATGGACCAGCCGGAATAGCGGCGCTCGGGTTTGGCACTGAGTCAATTCCGAAGGTGAGAAAAATTGTTGGCCCTGGCTCGCCAGCAGTGACCATCGCTCAGGTCGAAATGCAGCGCCACGGCGTTTCGACGATGATGCTCCTCGGACCAACCGAGTCGCTCGTAATCGCTGATGACTCCGCTGATGTCATGCGCCTTGCCGCTGACCTTCTCATCGAGGCCGAGCACGGCACCGATACCTCTGTCGTGTTAGTCACCCCATCATGCGACCTTGCAGATCGCGTCGACATCGAACTTCAGCAACAACTCGCTGATCTACCTGAAATTCGAGCAACTGCGGCTCGGGCTGCACTTGGTCCAAACGGTGGCTGCGTGATCGTTAACGACCTTGACGAAGCGTGCACCGTTGCAAACCTGTATGCGGCTGAGCACCTTCAAATTGCGGTTGCGGAGTCTGAGATCGAACGATGCGTTGATCAGATCGATCACGCCGGTGAAATGCTCATTGGTCAGCACACCCCATTTTCTGCAGCGAACTTTGTCATTGGCTGCCCGGCGTCACTTCCCACCTCAGGGTTCGCCCACGTTGCATCAGGAATCACCGCACAGGCATTCATGAAGCGGACCGCGATTGCTCGCGCAACTGAAGAGGCATTGCACCGTATGGCGCCATCGATCACGGCCCTCGCGGATCACGAAGGCTTTCCAGCCCACGCAGCAGCCATTCGTCGTCGCCAAGGCTGAACATGTCGAAACGTCCGCCCTACGAACCCTGGCGTGAAACCAGTGGTGAGTTTCGTTGGCGGCTCGGGGTTCGCCCGCTTGATCTTCGATATTGGATTGAGATTGATGAGCACGTAGAAGACGAACTCGCAGCAAAAGCGAACATCATGGCTAGCCACCCGGCGACGGCATTCTGTGCGCTTGACGGCACTGAAGATGCTGCTCAAGAGGTGCTCGATGAACTCGTGACACATCTTCATGCTGAGCATCCGGAGTTCGCCGAATCGGTTGACGTTGACGAATCACTGCATCCACTTGATGCCGCAGGTCGCATCGTTCAAGAAGACCTTGTGCTGATGGTTGAACGAGACAACAGGTTGGTCTTTGGCGCAGGAAGCGTGTGCTTCCCGAATCGCTGGGACCTTCAATCAAAACTCGGGCTCACCATGTCTGAGGTTCATGAACCAGTAGCGCTGCTCAACGAACAACTCGGTCCTGTCATTGACAACGTGCTCAACCGACTCACCCCTGAGCGTCCAATGTGGCGACTTGGTTGGGGAGTAATCGATACCGACGACCTATATCAAGCGGTTGACGGCACAGCTGCTCCCCGACCGCTCGATGCTCCCCCACCAGCCCACCACCTGCGTGTTGAACGTGAGACGCTTCGGCGATTTCCCAAGACGAACTGCGTGCTGTTCACCATCAGAACTCACCAGTTGCCGCTACCTGAACTTGTTGAGGTCGATCACACGTCTGCATCGGCGCTCGCTGATGCAATCGAGTCAATGCCAGAACCAATCGCTGCATACAAGCAGCTCACTGTTTCGGGTCAACGGATTGCTGACTGGCTCCGCTCAAACGATTAACGCTGTCTAACCTTCAAATATGAGTGACCCTGAGGCTCTCGTTCATCGGCTGTTGAAGTTTGATCGTGTGTTCAACATGTTCAACATGGAGATGGTCGAACTAACACACGAACGCTGTGTCATCGAAATGACCGTCACCGAAGACATGACGAATGGCGCGGGTGTCTGCCAGGGCGGAGTCATTTTCATTCTCGCCGACACTGCGATGGCAATGTCCGCGAGCAGTCACGACGAGATGGCGCTGGCAACCAATGGCTCAATCGAATGGGTGAAGTCGGCGTACCCAGGCGATCGACTCACCGCTATCGGCACAACACGATGGAAAGGCAAACGACCAAGCCTTCATGATGCTGTTGTCACAAATCAGGATGGTGTTGAGATCGCCCACTTCTTTGGCCGGATGCAGCGCCTCGGGGGAACCATTAGCGAGTTTCTCGAAGAACGCGAACAACGCCCGTAGTTCACTATCTCATTCCTTGCTAGGGGCGCCGCTCTGGTCGACAACTGGCAGAATGGGGTCATGGCTGAATACCGCGCTCCCATCGCCGACATCTCACATGCACTGACCAAGGTGGCAGGGCTTGACCACGTTCTTGGTCAAGAACTCTTCTCACATGTTGACACCGACACCGTTCTCGGAGTCCTCGAAGAAGTTGGACGATTCATGTCAGAAGTGATCGCACCAACAAATACTGACGGCGACAACATCAAAGCTCAGTGGCACAGCGACGCGAGCGTGACGACGCCGGACTCCTTCAAGCCGGCATATGCCCAGTACGTGGCCTCCGGCTTTGGTGCAATGCCATTCGATGCCGAGTACGGCGGTGCCGGATTCCCTTGGATGACCGCTCTCGCCGTTCAAGAAATGCTCAACAGCGCCAACATGGCAATGGCGCTATGCCCACTGCTCACGCAGGGGGCCATTGACGCCATCGAAGCGCATGGGTCGCAAGAGCAGAAAGAGACCTATCTGCCGAAAATGCTGACCGGTGAGTGGGCTGGCACCATGAACCTGTCTGAACCTCAAGCAGGCAGCGACGTTGGTGCGGTGCGCACAAAAGCTGAGCCGGTTGGTGATGGCTCTTGGAAGATCACCGGAACAAAAATCTGGATCACCTTCGGCGAACACGACATGACCGACCAGATCATCCACTTGGTCCTCGCCCGCACCCCCGGAGCGCCTCCCGGAACAAAAGGCATCTCGATGTTCCTTGTTCCAAAATTCTTGCTGAACGCTGATGGTTCAATCGGCGAGAAAAATGACGTGAGTTGTGTGTCGATTGAGCACAAGCTCGGCATCCACGGTTCGCCGACCTGCGTGATGTCATACGGCGAGAACACCGGCGCCATCGGTTGGCTTGTCGGCGAAGAAAACGAAGGTATGCGCAACATGTTCACAATGATGAACAATGCGCGGCTTTCGGTTGGTCTGCAGGGCCTCGCCATCACTGAGCGGGCCTATCAAGATGCGGTGCAATACGCGAACGAACGTCGACAGGGTCGGGCGCTCGGTGCTCCAGCCGGTGAACAAAGCCTCATTGTTGAGCATCCTGATGTGCGGCGCTTGTTGATGACCCAGCGTGCCTGGATTGACGCCATGCGTGCACTCACCTACACAAACGCTGCGTTCTTAGACATGTCGAAGGCTGCCACGGATGCTGAAGCGGCTCGGTCATGGCGTGAAAAGGCTGATCTCTACATTCCACTGTCAAAATCGCTGTGCACCGACGTTGCTCAAGAATGCACTTCCGCTGCCGTTCAGATCTTTGGCGGCATGGGCTACGTCGAAGAAACCGGTGTCGCTCAGCATTACCGAGATGCTCGAATCCTCCCGATCTATGAGGGCACAAACGGCATTCAGGCCGCTGACCTGGTTGGCCGGAAACTCGGCATGCGTTCGGGTGGAGTAATCACCGACGAGCTTGCTCGATTCGAGTCAGTGCTCGGAGACGTTGCAGCGGCAAGCGGAATGGCGACTGCTGCCGACAATCTCCGTGAGGCGATTGCGACCTGTCGTGATGTCACTGCACATCTCATTGAGGTCTCAGGCTCTGATCCGGCCAGTTTGTTGGCATCGTCAACGCCGTACCTTCGGATGCTTGGTACGACAGTTTGCGCTGGGCTTCTCGCCGGCAGCGTGATCGGACTTGACGCCAACGATGAGTTCGAGGCCACAAAGATTGCCTCTGCGCGATTCTTCTGCGAGCAGTTGCTACCTGCTGCTCTCGGCTGGGCAAGCGCCGCGAAGATGTCATCTGAGACGTTGTATGCCATCGCCGCAGATGCGTTCTAGCTTTTGATCTGCAAGGGTTCTGGGCAGGTTCTTCCAATCGCAACTTAGAAATCTTTAGTCGATATGACTCAACATTTGTAGGTTTCTGTCCTTGGGGTCGCTAAGTTATCCACATGGCACTCGATCCAAAGAAATGGACGACGAAAACCCAAGAGGCTGTTGCTGAAGCTGCCGACCAGGCGCGGACGCTCGCAAACCCGCAACTCACCGCTGATCACCTGCTCGCGGCGATTGCTTCACAAGAAGGGACAGTCGCAGCCGCTCTGCTCTCCAAACTCGGCCAGGCACCAGGCATGGTGGCCAACCGCGCCAACGACGCCATAGCAAAACTCCCGCAGGCTCAAGGTGGCGATGAGCCACGTATGGACCGTGAACTTTCAAACGTCTTCGACAACGCTGACTCATACCGCAAAGACCTCAGAGACGACTTTCTTTCGGTTGAACACCTGCTGCTCGCAATGAACCAGCGAGTCGGAGTCGGCTCAGAAGAAATGCTGCAAGCGCTAAAAGAAGTTCGCGGCAATCATCGCATCACCGACCAAGACCCTGAAGCAAAATTTGCGGCACTCGAAAAATACGGCCAAGACCTCACCGCTCAGGCCGCCGCCGGAAAGATTGATCCGGTCATCGGGCGCGACGACGAAATCCGTCGAGTGATTCAAGTCCTCAGTCGGCGAACCAAGAACAACCCGGTGCTCATCGGTGAACCCGGAGTTGGCAAAACCGCAATCGCTGAGGGCCTTGCCCGACGGATTTCGGACGGTGACGTACCCGAAGGCTTGAAGGGCAAGCGTCTCATCTCACTCGATATTGCATCGATGCTCGCCGGAGCAAAATATCGGGGCGAATTCGAAGAACGTCTTAAGGCAGTTCTCAAAGAAATCACCGACTCAGCAGGCGAAATCATCACCTTTGTCGACGAACTCCACACCATCGTTGGTGCTGGAGCATCCGAAGGTGCGATGGATGCCGGGAACATGATCAAACCGATGTTGGCTCGCGGTGAACTTCACCTCATCGGCGCAACCACCCTCGACGAATACCGCAAATACGTCGAGAAAGACCCAGCCCTGGAGCGCCGCTTCCAGCAGGTGTACGTCGGTGAACCATCAGTCGAAGACACGGTGGGCATTCTTCGAGGACTCAAAGAACGCTACGAAGTTCATCACGGTGTTCGAATTCAAGACTCTGCGCTTGTCTCAGCTGCAGTGCTCTCAAACCGATATCTCACCAACCGATTCCTACCCGACAAAGCAATCGACCTTGTCGATGAAGCAGCCTCGAAACTTCGAATCGAAATCGACTCCATGCCAACCGAAATTGATGTTGTCGAGCGGCGAATTCTTCAACTCGAAATCGAACAGGTTGCCCTCGAAAAAGAACATGACGACATCAGTCGCGAGCGTCTCGATGCACTTCACAACGAACTCGCAGCGCTCAATGCTGAATGCTCTGCAATGAAGCAACGTTGGGAATCTGAGAAACAGGCCATCGAGGCGATCCGAAACCTCAAAGAAGAGCTTGAACAACTGCGCAGCCAGGCTGAGCGAGAAACCGATCTCAATGTTGCAGCCGAAATTCGATATGGCCGCATTCCTGAACTCGAACGACGTATCGACGATGCAACTGCGCACCTCGACGAACTTCAACAACACTCTCGCATGCTGAAAGAAGAGGTCGACGCCGAAGACATCGCTGAGGTCGTGGCGAAATGGACGGGTGTGCCAATGGCCAAACTGATGGAAAGCGAGATGGCAAAACTCGTCCACCTCGAAGATTCCCTTCACCAGCGAGTCATCGGCCAACACGAAGCGGTCACCGCGGTAGCAAATGCTGTTCGTCGCAGTCGCGCCGGCCTCAGTGACCCGAATCGTCCGATCGGATCATTCATGTTCCTTGGACCAACCGGAGTTGGCAAAACTGAACTAGCCCGAGCGCTCGCCGAGTTCCTCTTTGATGACGAACGAGCGATGGTCCGTATTGACATGGGTGAGTACATGGAAAAGCACACGGTGAGTCGCCTGATCGGTGCACCTCCTGGTTACGTCGGCTACGACGAAGGTGGGCAGTTAACCGAAGCAGTACGTCGACGTCCGTACGCAGTTGTTCTGCTCGACGAAATCGAAAAGGCCCACCCCGATGTGTTCAACGTGCTGTTACAGGTGCTTGATGATGGACGTCTGACCGACGGCCAAGGCCGGACGGTTGATTTCACCAACGCCGTACTCATCATGACGTCGAACCTGCCGGGTGACCCGTCATCATTCTTTAAGCCTGAGTTCATCAATCGCGTCGATGACATCATCCGCTTTGGTGAGTTGGACCAATCTGACCTCCGACAGATCGTCGAGATCCACATCGATCGCCTACGAGCAAGGCTTGACGAGAGTAAACGGATTCAACTGTTGGTAACGCCAGCTGCGCTCGATCATCTCGCCCAGACTGGCTTTGACCCAGCCTTTGGCGCTCGACCATTGAAGCGAGTGATTCAACGAGAAATTGGCGACCGCGCTGCAGTCATGATTCTCGAAGGACGCGTCGCCGAGGGAAGTTCGCTCACTGTCGACATGAACGGTGAGACACTCGAACTCACAGCGTCGGAATAAGGCGTTCTTTGAGATCGCGCTTTAAGAACTTGCCGCTTGCGTTGCGCGGCAGTTGCTCATCAAGAATCCAGACATATCGGGGCACTTTGTGCTTCGCGATACTTGCGCCCAAGAACTCTTGAAGTTGTTCTGCTGTTAACGACGATCCTGGGTGGAGGTAGATCGCCACACCAACCTCTTCACCGAGGCGATCATCTGGAACACCGAATACTGCCGCTTCTGCAACCGCATCGTTTTGGTAAATCGCCGCCTCAACTTCAGCCGAGTAGACGTTCTCGCCACCGCGCAGCACCATGTCTTTTGCACGGTCGACGATGTAAATAAAACCATCGTCATCAACCATCGCAACATCACCTGTGTTGAACCATCCCTCACGAATGGCATCTGCAGTTGCATCAGGACGGTTGATGTATCCCTTCACGACAATCGGGCCACGCACGCAGAGCTGTCCACGAGCCTCAGGTGTGATCTCAACGTCATTGCCCTCGTCATCGACAAGCTTCACATCACAGACCGGAACAGCGCGACCACATGATGCGGGCTTTTCAACAAAGAACTTCGCAGCGTTCGCAGTCACAATGCCATGGGTCTCTGTAAGCCCATACCCAGTTGAGGGAGCGCCCTTCGACAGGCTTTTGTCAATTTTCTCCACAAGGTCAGGTTGAAGTGCGGCCCCGCCACCGCCCATTCCTTGAATAGTGCTCGTGTTCCGCTTCTCCCAATCTGGATGAGAGATGAGTTCACGGCTCATCGTTGGTACACCAGAGAACGTCGTCACTCCTTCACGTTCAATGAGTTCAAGCGCCCGAGCAGGATCCCACTTGTAGGTGAGCACAATCTTTCCGCCCACGAGCGTGCAGGGCTGTAGCAAGCAGTTGTTCGCAGTCACATGGAACAACGGTGTTGGCGCCATGTACACCGGCTGACTTGCAGCATCGGTGAGGTTGCCCATTTCTTTGCCCTCGATATCGCCAGCTGCTTTCGCTTTCGCTTCTGCTGTTGCCGCTGTCAAACTCATGAACACCAGATTCATGACATTGTGCACGGAACCACGGTGGGTGAGCTGTGCGCCCTTCGGGAAGCCAGTCGTTCCCGAGGTGTAGAAGATGCAGACATCATCGTCTGGGTCAATCTCAGCGGCAGGGAGTTCATTTGGTGCAGTCGACCCGTCGACGACGTCACTCCATCGCGAACAATCAGCAGGAAGCTCACGATCGCTTCGCACGGTAATCACATGCATCGGCGATTCAGCACGAATGTCGTCGAGTACAGGCAGGAGACGTTCAATTCGCTCGTCATCGACTACAGCAACCTTCGGTTGCGCGTCGGTCATGCCAAATTTCATCTCTTCTGATGTCCACCACGCGTTCATCCCCACAACGGCAGCGCCGAGTGAAACTGTCGCCCAATACGTCATCACCCATTCGGGGAAGTTGCGCATTGAGATGGCCACCCGATCGCCATTGCTGACGCCATGTGTGTCTCGTAGGTGGTGTGCCAGTGACCGCACAGTTGCTGCAACCTCTGCATAGGTGTAACGCTCATCTTCGTAGACGATGTAGTCACGATCGGCATACCCAGCAGTGAGTTCCCAAAACGCGCGCATTGTTGGCGGCGCATTTTTGAACACACGCATCGGAATCCCACGAACGGTGATTTCCTCCATCTCGAACTGGCCACCATCGGCAGCCATCTCTTCCCAGGTCGACAAATAATGCTGCATCAACGGCGTAGGCATAGACCAGTATCTTTGCCGATAGCCGGTCGACCGCTCTCATCGGCAATGAGGCGAGCCAGGGTCAGGGTCAGGTCAAGAGATGACTCACGACAAGGTCGCGTAAACGATCAATTCCGATGTTCTTTGATGCCGAGACCCACACGATGTCACCTTGCTCGAGCATGCAGCCCTCTGCGAGATCACGTTTACGACGTTGGCGTTTAGCTGACTTCACTTTGTCTGACTTGGTTGCGACAACGGTGTGCGGCACTTCGTTGTACCGCAACCAGTCGAGCATCTGAACATCAAGGGGTGTTGGCCCGATTTCGCCATCAACCAGCACAAACACCATGACGAGCTCTTCACGGTCGAGGAGATAGCCCTCAATCATCGATGACCAGTCGCCACGAATGTGGCCAGGAACCTTTGCGTAGCCATAACCCGGAAGGTCAACCACCGCTCCACCACCAGCATGTGAAAACACGTTGATCAGCTGTGTTCGGCCAGGGGTGTTCGACACTCGGGCAAGTTGTCGCTGATGAGCAAGCGCATTGATCAGCGAACTCTTGCCAACATTCGAACGACCTACGAATGCGACTTCGGGGCCCATTTCAGGAAGTTGATGAACTCGAGTACCCGATTGCACAAACTTCAACTGAAGAGGTTTAGATGCCACGGCCAATCACCCAGAAATCAGCGTTGCAAGTGCCCATACCGAGGCAATGAAGCCGAGTGTTGCATACAGCAAACTTCGAAATAACGGAGGGCGAGGCGGTGGACCATCGGTTAACGCCTCGACTGATCCATCTGGTGGTGTTGGTGGACGAACAAGCGCGAGCAAGTTGCCGACACACAACGCTCCACCAAGTGCCAGCAGTAACCACGCAATGAGGTCCTCTCCGAGGAACATCTCAACAGTCTGCCGTGCGACACTGCTGTATGGCATCCATTACTGAAACAACTCCTCAGAACGTGGCTGATCTCTTTTCGATGTCAACAGCGACGCTGGTGTTCGATGACGGACTTGAAATCTCAAGTGCAGAGCTCGTCACCCGAGCCGAGCAACGTCTCTCTCATCTCCGTGCCCAAGGGTTCACACCGGGAGATCGGATGGCATTACATCGAGGTAATGATGTTGAAGCGATCGAACTGCTCCTTGCTGCAGCGCTCGGTGGAATTGTTGTTGTGGCTGTCAACACGAAGTATTCGACAGTTGAGGTTGATGACCTTGTGCAACGATCAGGCGCCCGTCACCCTGACCTGTCGACTACCGACAGCGCGCCGCCAGCGGTAGTCGCTGATGCCCTTGACCTGCCGTTCATTATCTTCACGACATCAGGTACCACCTCGAAGCCGAAGATGGTCCTCCATCACCAGCGTTCCATCGTTGAACACACCGTTGAAATCGTGGAACACTTCGGATACTCGCCATCAGACACGGTGCTCATGGCGTTGCCACTCTGCGGAACCTTCGGACTCAGCAGCCTCATTGCTGCTGTCACTTCGGGTGCTCGAGTGCTCGTTCATCAATTTTCGGTTGACGGCACGGCGGCTTTGACGCATCGTGAGCGCATCACCGCAATGAACGGCAGCGATGACATGTTCCATCGATTACTACTCGCAGATGCCGATCTCTCGCACCTTCAGCTGAGCGGATATGCACAGTTCAACACCTCACTCACCGACATAGTGAAAAGAGCTGAGGCTGTGGGTGCACGACTCACCGGCCTGTATGGGATGAGTGAAGTCCAAGCACTCTTTTCACTACGAGATCCACAACTCGACACTGACCAGCGCTCACGTGCCGGTGGAACATTGGTGTCACCGCGAGCAGGTGCGCGAGTTGTCGATGGCGAACTTCAACTTCGCGGACCAAGCTTGTTTGCCGGCTATCTACAAGAAGGTGGTGCTGCGGTTGATCACGAACTGACGTCTCAATACCTCGTCACCGATGATGAGGGAGTCGTGTGGTTCAAGACCGGTGATCTCGCAGAGATGGATGATGACCGCACATTCCATTACATCTCGAGGCTTGGCGACATTCTTCGTCTTGGTGGATTCCTCGTCGCTCCAGCAGAAATTGCCGAAGCACTCTGTAACGCCCCTGGTGTTGCCGATGCACAAGTTGTTGCGGTTGGGCTCGAATCTGGCTCGCGACCCGTTGCATTCGTGATTCCCGAAGATGGAGCAACCATTGATGAAGAGGCGGTCATCGAGTTCTGTCGAGGGCGACTTGCGCGTTACAAGGTCCCTGTGCGTGTGGTTCCTCTCGACGCCTTCCCCATCACCGATGGGCCGAACGGAGTCAAGATTCGGCTAACGGAACTTCGCGACCGTGCCGCAGATCTATTGCGCTGACGGCCACTGAGCTGGCCATCACGAAGACGTTGACTGAGAGAACTTCCGTGTTGCCATCATTGAAAACACCACGATGAGACCAACTGACCAGAGCAGCGATATCCATGCATCGTTGCCGACAGGAAGTCCGTTGTAGAGAGCGCGGGCTGCATTTGTGACCACAGTGAATGGGTTGGCGTTGGCAACCGCTTCTAGCCAGCTCGGCATGGTTGATGGGTCAACAAATGCCGATGACACGAACGTCAATGGGAACATCCAAATGAATCCAGCTGAGTTCGCTGCTTCAACCGATGACACCGCGAGACCAATCAACGCTTGCACCCAACTCAGCGCATATGAAAAGAGCACAAGAAGTCCTGTTGCAATCAATGCTTCAAGAATTGAGCCACCAAACCGAAACCCCAACAAAAATGCAGCGGTGAGCATCACGCAGAACGTGAGGAGGTTGCGCACCAAGTCGCTGACCGTTCGCCCAATAATGACCGCCGAACGGCTCATTGGCAGTGAGCGAAGGCGATCAACAAGTCCTTTTGAAAGATCCTCTGCAAGGCCGATTGACGTGAATGCAGAGCCGAAGACCAATGACTGACTGAAAATGCCGGGCATGAGGAATTGGTCGTAGTTATCAAATCCGGGGATCGAAATAGATCCACCAAACACGTAGGCGAACAACGCCAGGAACATGATGGGCTGAATCGTGGCGAAGATCAGCAATTCGATGTTGCGAGGAATGACCCGTAAATGGCGTTCGGCCTCAACAAGTGAGTCATGCAAGGTCAACTTCAGGCGGTTCATGACTGCTCCTCCTCGGCTGAGGCCACATGACCGGTCAGTGCAAGAAAGACATCGTCAAGAGATGGACGTCGAACAACGACATCAAGCACGTCGACGCCGGCATCATCAAGAGCGCGAATCACGCTGGGAACCACTCGGTCTCCCGCAACGATCGGTGCTTCGAATGTTCGGTCATCGCGAACCTCAACTCGGCCAGAGCACAGCGGAGCGAGGACCGACAGGGCAACCTCGCGATTCTCGGCTCGAGCGATCGATACCTGAAGTAACGCTCCACCGGTTCGCGTTTTCAACTCATCTGGCGATCCCTCTGCAATCACTTGGCCATGATCAATGACGACAATTTGTTCGGCCAGACGATCGGCTTCTTCGAGATACTGCGTCGTGAGTAGAACTGTCGTGCCGTCAGCGGCGAGATCTTCGATGACATCCCACATGCCGAGTCTGCTTCGTGGATCAAGGCCCGTCGTTGGCTCATCTAAGAACAGCACAGATGGATTGGCGATGAGGCTCATACCGATGTCAAGGCGACGGCGCATTCCTCCGGAGAAGCCTTTCACGACACGGTCTGCGGAATCGACAAGATCAAATCGTTCAAGCAGGTTTCCTGCTCGCAATCGAGCTTCAGTGGTGCCGAGGTGAAAGAGCCGACCTACGTACACAAGATTCTCTCGAGCAGTTAAACGCTCGTCAACAGCGGCGTACTGGCCTGTCAGGCCAATGCGGCGGCGGACGTCATCAGGTTGAGCAACAACATCAATGCCATCGATCGTTGCCGTCCCGGCATCTGGTCGAATGAGCGTGGTGAGGACCTTGACCGATGTTGTCTTTCCTGCACCGTTCGGTCCGAGCAGCCCGTACACCGCTCCCGTAGGCACTGCGAGGTCAACTCCGTTGAGCGCAAGGGTGTCGCCAAAGCGCTTGACGACTCCACGCATTTGAACTGCGAAACGTTCAGTCACTCGTGGAGTATGCCTGAATTGCTGTCGGGTTAGACGCCGCCACGCGCCGCGTTCTCAAATCTGGTGTATTGGCCGAGCCACACCAGTTTTCGTGTGCCAATCGGTCCAGCACGATGTTTCGCGACGATGACTTCAGCACTTGCCCGGTCATTTGTCTCTGGGTTGTACACCTCGTCGCGATACAAGAACATGACGACGTCGGCGTCCTGCTCGAGTGACCCTGATTCACGCAAGTCAGACAACATCGGCCGCTTATCAGAGCGTTCTTCCAGCCGTCGGCTGAGCTGGCTCAGTGCCACGATTGGAACCTCAAGCTCACGGGCAAGAATCTTCAGGTTTCGGCTGATCTCCGAGACTTCGAGTTGTCGGTTCTCAGCAAAATTACCTGAGGTCATCAGTTGGATGTAGTCGATCACGATCAATCCGAGCCCGCCGTAACGAGCCTTAATGCGACGCGCTTTCGCCCTAATTTCCATGACGGTGACACGAGGGTTGTCATCGAGGAACATCGGCACTTCAAGACGACCAATCGCCTTACCAATCTTCGTCCAATCAGTGTCTTGAAGGTCGCCTTTTCGCATCTTCATCGAGTCGACA
The DNA here is from genome assembly GCA_049432165.1 of Ilumatobacteraceae bacterium. Lineage (GTDB taxonomy): Bacteria > Actinomycetota > Acidimicrobiia > Acidimicrobiales > Ilumatobacteraceae > Casp-actino5. Next base: position 5,992 of record JBMTDQ010000037.1, on the reverse strand, counting down.
CGGGCCTCAGATGACAAAATTCGATGAGAGAGCTCGGTGTGTCCCATCTCGAGAGAGAACACAAGCACTGGTTGTCCAGAATGCATCGCTACGTGCGAGGCAATGTTGAGCCCGAAGGCACTCTTGCCCATTGCGGGTCGCGCTCCAACGATGTAGAGGGCGCTCGGTTGTAGCCCCGACAGCAACTCGTCGAGGTCAACGAATCCGGTTTGCACACCAGTGACGACGTCACCGCGGTGGAATGTGTCTTCGAGTTGCTGGAAGATTTCGGGCAGCAGATCGTCGAGACTTCGCGTCGTGTCGGCGACGCGAGCATCAGCAATCTCAAAAACCCGCGACTCAGCTGCATCCAGGGCCTGAGCAACATCATCAGGCTCGCCATAGGCAAGTTCGGCAATGTCACCTGCGACGAAAATGAGCCTCCGGAGCAGTGCTGTGTCTTGCACGATTTTTGCGTAGTGCCCGACGCTCGAAACTGCCGGCGTCATGTTTTGTAGTTCATGAAGACTTTCTGAACCACCGATTTCGTCGAGTAGTCCGTGGCGACGCAATTCGTCGGCAACGGTGACGACATCTACTGGACCTGCGCTTGAGTAGAGCGACCGAACTGCGTCATAAATGTGCCGATGCGCAGGTCGATAGAAGTCATCTGGTCGAAGCCCAAGCTCTGAAACCGTTCCGATCGCTTCGCGCGACAGCAGCAACGCTCCTAGAACCGATTCTTCCGCTTCAAGGTTGTGTGGTGGTACACGCCCGGCCGACCCAGGACGACGGCGTCCTCCTCGCTCATTTCCGCGCGATGATCCTCCTCTTGTTGGCTCATTCGAGAATGCAGCCGCCGGAGCGTATTCGTCTGGTGGTAGCGGTGGAAATGGTGCGTCTTCGCTCATCAGGTCTCTACTCTCTCACGTCTTGCCTGTGGGAAGGAAGGGGTACAACTCTGTGGAAAAGCATGTGGAAACTGCTGTGGATAAACATGTGGAAGACGGATGGTCATCGACCAGATTTAGCAGTAAACATGCAACAACCGGCTCGATCCAGGATCGAACCGGTTGTATACACACAGAGCTGTGGTTCCTGAATGATCAGGAAGCAACCACCTCGACAGTAATTGGAAACGACACCTCTGGATGTAGAGAGGCTGTTACCACGTGCTGTCCAGCGGTCTTGATCTGCTCGCCGACATCAATCTTGCGACGATCAATGACTACTGAAGATTGCGCTTCAACGGCCTCAGCAATATCGGCGGCAGTAACCGAACCGAAGAGCTTGCCTTCGCTTCCGACCTGAGCCTCAATGGTGAACACCATCGGTACCAGCTTCGAAGCGACGGTTGTTGCCGCTTCACGATCGCTTGCGTCACGGAGGTCGCGAGCCCGACGCATTTTCGCTGCCTGCTCAACTGCTCCAGCGGTTGCGATCATTGCTTTCCCTTTGGGAAGCAAATAGTTGCGGGCGTAACCGTCAGCAACATCAACAATGTCGCCGCGCTTACCGAGGTCCTGCATGTCATCACGAAGAATGACCTTCATTTCAGGCCTCCTCTCCGTCATCGGTGGTGGCTTCGGTCTGCTCGTCGACCTGGTCCTCCATTACCTCATCGTTCTCAACCTCGTTGTTCTCAACGGCCTGATCCTCGTTGCGAGGACGGCCACCGTCACGCGACGGGCGACCGCGTGATGCCGAAGCAACACGACGGGCGTACGGCAACAGGCCCATCTCGCGAGCAACCTTGATGGCGTTTGCCACCTCACGCTGCTGCTGGACGTCGTTTCCGTTGATGCGCTGACCGCGAATCTTTCCGCGATCGCTCATGAAACGCGAGAGAAGATCGACGTCTTTGTAGTCGACGTATTCAACTTTCTCGATGATGAGTGGGCTGGTCTTTTTCTTAAATTTGCGTGGAGCAGCATCTCGTGAGCGCTGTCCGCGGGCTGGGCTCTTAGCCATTTTCTAGGTCCTCCTGGACGAATGTGATGAAACTACGAATGTTGTGTGATCAGAACGGCTCTTCGTCGCCGTAGACCGGATCGGGTGCTGCTTGACCTGACTGGCTTGGGGCGCCGCCTCCAAAGCCACCACCGGACCGTTCGGTGCGCTCAACCTGTGCGGTTGCCCAACGAAGGCTTGGTCCGATTTCGTCAGCTACTACTTCAAACACCGTGCGCTTCTCGCCAGCATTTGTCTCATAGTCACGCTGTTCCATGCGACCAGTCACAATGCAACGATTGCCCTTCGTGAGGGTTGCGGCAGCGTTCTCGCCGAGATCGCCCCAACACACGATGTTGAAGTAGGACACTTGCTCTTGCCATTCACCGTTGACCTGATAGCGACGATTGACCGCAAGGCCAAAACTTGCAACGCCGCGGCCACCAGTGGTGTACCGAAGCTCAGGATCGCGGGTGAGGTTGCCGATCAGGGTGATGGTATTTGTTGCCATCTTTAACTCCCTTCGTGCGCTGCTCTCAGGCAGCGGCTCCGGTCATACCGCGACGCTCTGCCTCGGCCTCGGGTAGACGGATCAGTTTGTGGCGGACAATGTCGTCCGCAAGGCGGAGGGAGCGCTCAAGTTCATCGAGAGCACCTGCTGGTGCAACACACTCGACAACGAGGTAGTACCCCGCTTCTTTCTTGTTGATCGGATAGGCGAATGCTCGCTTACCCCACCAATCGGGCTTGCCATGGAGGGAACCTCCGGCTGAGGTGATGCCATCGGAAACCGTCTTTACCCAAGATTGGGCCTTCGGGTCTTCAACGTCTCCGTCGACGATCACCATGAGTTCATAGGCACGATTCATGTGCTAGTTAACTCCCTTCGGACGTGGCCACCGTGTGTGGCCGTTGGCCCCAAATGCGCCAGATTTCTCTGACGAAATGGAGCAGGGTGGATATGGAAAGGGAGACGATATCGCTATTTGTGTCAACTTCGACATAACGAGCATGTTGTATGAGGGGTGTATCACTCTCTTGCTGTCGAAGAAGAACAAGTTTGATCGACAAGGGTGATGATGCTCGTGGAGTGAATGCCCAATTCGACAAGGTCGCCCTGCGATACCTCGAGTGCGAAGACGTAGTTCGATGGCGTCTGGTAGCGGGGGCAGTCGTTGCCGTTAGTCGCAAGACAAGGCGACATGTTCATGGCATCGAGAAACTCTCCATCTTGATTAAAAAAAGCAATTGAAAGATCGATCAGCGTGTCCTTCATCCAAAATGCGCCAGAGGTGGGTTGCTCTTGAACGAACAACATGCCATCAGCAGCGCCAAGCGTGGTGACACCCATTAATCCCCGGCGACGCTCATCGCTCGTATCCGCAACCCACACGCAACGATCAATGCTCTCGATGCCGCCCGCAGAGTCAACAGTTGAAACGCGCATAACCTGTCGATCGAACCCAGCCGGTGCTCTAGGCGCATCGTTTGTTTCACTCGTTTGAGACGTTCCGCAGGCAACAATCACTCCAAACGCCGCAACTATTGTCGCCAGTCGTACCACGTGAAGATTCATCACACGGGAACGACACGAAGCAGATGATGCCAACGGCAACTACAGCACGCCTCAACAACATATGCACGCAAATCTCTGCCCGTTGCGGACAGTTCGCGTAACTCCTTTGATGACGACACACATCGGCCATGTGCTGGAAGACGATGTCCAAACACATAGGTCACCAAACGAAGATTGTCCTCTTCGCAAATTGGGCATCGCGCTTCGGTTTCAGTACCGACATTTGCCGCAGCCCGAATAAGTTCTGGGTGAGCGTCACACACCTCATCACGACGCAAACGGCCGATCCGAACTTGGTTAATCAGCATTCGACGGGCAAGACGATGATCGACAACTCCGCCTCCATCGGTTGAACCACGCATTGAGCCAACCGAGAATGAGCCGACGACCGACATGACACGACAATAGCGGTCAATGAGTTGCTGGTCACTTGGTGATATTTAATTCGCCGAGAGTTCGGTTTCAATCAGGTTCGCTGGCCTAGGTCGGCCAAAGAGATAGCCCTGGCCGCGATCACACTTGAGATCACGCAATCGCTGCAACTGCAACGGGCTTTCAACTCCTTCAGCAACCACCGTCAATCCAAGGGCTCGCCCAAGTTGAATCACCGCCTCAACGATGGTCGAATCCTCATCTTCGATACCAAGACCACTGACAAAACTTCGATCAATCTTGATTGCCTCAACAGGGAACCGCTTCAGATAGGTCAACGATGAGTAACCCGTCCCGAAATCATCGACGCTGAGGTGGATGCCCAGCCCACGAATTTCTCGAAGCGTTGATGTCGCCGCCCGGGCATCGGCAAGCAAGGCTGACTCGGTGATCTCAAACCACACCGAATCTGGGTCGAGTCCCGTCTCATCGAGAATCTCAACGACCGTTGGCAAAAACGAACTATCGACAAGTTGCCGACTGCCGACATTTACAGCGACCGAGCCATTCGCAAACGAATGGCCAGCAGCACGCCACCGAGCCATCTGCGACAGCGAATTCCGCATCATCGAAGCCCCGAGTGAAACTAAGAGACCCGACTCCTCAGCAAACGGAAGGAACTCGCCAGGGGGCAGCAATCCTCGGTCAGGGTGAAGCCATCGAGCAACGACTTCGAATCCGACGATTCTTCCGCTCTGGAGCTCAACAATTGGCTGAAAATACGGCACGATCTCACCGCGCTCAACCCCACGACGCAACTCGCCCACCGTTCGAAGGGCCTGCATTCCAGATTCATGGCTGCCAACTTGAAAGGCTTCAACACAATCTCGGCCACGACTTTTCGCTCGATACATCGCCGCATCAGCATCTCGAAGCATCTCATCAGGTGACATCCCTGCGTCATGGTTTGTTGACCACCCGATGCTCACCGTGACAAAAAATTCGTGCCCATCAACAGTCACCGCAGGATGAACCGCAGCCCGAAGCCGTTCAGCGGCTGTCGCAGCATCGACAGGACCCCCACGCCCATCAAGCACGACAACGAACTCATCCCCGCCAAAACGGGCAAGGAGATCACCTTCACGGACAGCACCCTCCAAACGCTGCGCCACCTGGCGAAGTAGTTCATCGCCGCGAGCGTGTCCAAGGCTGTCGTTGACCACCTTGAAGTGATCAAGGTCAATGAAGAGCAGTCCGACCAGTCCAGGCCTTGAACCCGTCAACCGTTGCTCAAGAACCTGCATGAAATACGAGCGATTAGCAATCCCGGTGAGTTCATCATGGCGGGCGGCATGAGTGAGTTGTTCAGCGGTTCGACGCTCCTCAGTGACATCCTCAATGTGATGAATGGCAAACAAAATCCCATCATCTTCAGACACTGAAACTCGAGTACGCGTCGTGAGATATGCCCCATCCCGCCGGCGGTAACGCTGGTCAACAAGGTAAGAATCAATCACACCAAGTTCGAGTTGGGCTCGGTGTGATTGAGAGGCACGAACATCTTCTGGATGAGTGAGTTCTCTCAACGTGCGACCGACAAGTTCACTAGTTGAGCGTTGCAACATTCCGGCGAGCGAGTCATTCGCTTCAACAATTCGCCCATCATCGAGACGCACCAGCACCATGCCGGTTGGAGCTGAATGAAATGCCTGATGAAAACGGTGACGAGCTTCATCAAGTGCCCGGCGGTGGCCTGCTACCTCGTCCCGATCGGTCAGTCTGAGAAGAATCGGACCGGTGTCATCAGGCCGCTGAACAGTGACCTCAATCGGCACCACACGACCATCGGTCGTTATGACCGACACCTCTACTGCCGCATGAGGCCCACCATGTCCGTCCGTAACCTCATGGGGGAGTCGCGTAATCCAGGGCCCCAACACTCCATGATCCGGCTCATCAAGCCAGGTGTCGAACGTAGAACCAACGATGGAATTCACCGGTGAACCCAACAGATCACTGCCCGCTCGGTTCACTTCAACAATCACACCTGAGTGATCAACGTGAAGAAGTGCCTCATCAAGCGCATCGAGCAAGGCCCTCGCCGACGAAGCATCA
>JBMTDQ010000036.1:0-20210 GCA_049432165.1 Ilumatobacteraceae bacterium | reverse complement strand
GTGCTGCGACGGTGCGACCTTCGTCAAGCGGTTCAGGCGGCGGTGGTGGCGGCGGCGGCGGCGGTGGTGGCGGCGGCGGCGGCGGCTCCGGGGGCTGGTAACCGACCGCCGATGTGCGATCCTTCATCTATGGAATTTGGCGTCGTCATCCCACACAATGAAATTGGTACAGACCCTGGTGCGATCAGGGCGTTCGCTCAGGGCGCAGAGGAACTTGGTGCCGGTCATCTCATGATCTATGACCATGTGCTTGGCGCGAAGCGAGATCGCCCAGGTGGATTTAGCGGGCCATACGACTCCGATACTGCGTTCCATGAGCCCTTCGTGCTCTATGGATTTCTCGCAGCGTGCACCGAGCAGGTTGAGCTTGTGACCTCGGTGATGGTGCTGCCTCAGCGACAAGCTGCGCTTGCTGCAAAGCAGGCTGCTGAAGTTGCAATGTTGTCGAATAATCGATTCCGCCTCGGTGTCGGCATCGGGTGGAACAAAGTTGAGTACGACGCTCTGGGCGTTCCATTCGGGCAGAAGGGCCCACGCCTTGAAGAACAGGTCGTCTTCATGAAGCGGTTGTGGGAAGAAGATGTGTTTTCATTCGATGGTGAATTTCACAGCATGGAACTCGCAAGTATTTATCCGCGGCCGTCAGTACCGATTCCAGTGAGTTTTGGTGGTTCGGCACCGGCCGCACTTGAGCGATGCGCTCGTCTTGGCGACGGTTGGATCCCGCTTGGTTCTCCAAATGACAAATCAGCGGCGTGCATCGACACCATCCGCTCAACGCGGGAGCAACTCGGTCTCGATATGAGCAATTTCACGATCCATGCACAAGCTCAATACGCCGGAGGTGACCCCGATCGTTGGCGCTCACACGCCGAGAAGTGGCAGGCGCTCGGTTGCACGCATCTTTCAGTAGCGACACATAACGCTGGAGACACCGACGTCGATGGTTATCTCGCTCGCATTGCTGAATACCGCGACGCCGTCGCCGGAGTTGTTCAACCGGTTCGCTGATAGCGACCGGTTTCGACTTCGGTCGCTTCACCACGCTCAATCATGCGAGCCAAGTGGAGTTCTGCAGTCCGCTTCTCAATCGAGTCGCAGAACGACATCTCGACATGCGGTCGGTAGACGAAGCGGTGCTTCACCATCTCGGCGACCGTTCGAGGCTCTGCGAGAAACTCAAGCATGTTGTCATGCCGACGACCGATGACGCTGTGGTACGCATCGAGCATCTCTAGGAAGCGTTCACGGCCTTCGATGACGCCCTTTTGATGGAAGGTCACGTAGTAGTCGGCGTCTTCGTCTCGAACTTTGATCAGTGAGTTCTCGAAGTCGTCAAGGCTCGACCAGGTGTCGCCGTAATACGGGCCGAATCCGGTGAGATCGATGTCGGAGAGAAAGAAGACCCCTTCTGAAATTCGGAACCCAGAATGGCCAGCGGTGTGACCCGGAAGGTGGACAGCTTCTACATCAACGTCACCCAAGTTCCAGACATGCCCATCGTGAAATCCCTCGGCGTCTGGTCGTGGAGCAAAATTAAATTCGGTGATGATGGACTCTCGCAGTTCCTCGCGATCTGTTCCTGTGAGTTGGTAGGCGTCGAGCATGTGCGAAAGATCGTGCAGCACGTGCTTGTCGGCCTCATGAACGTGCACCCGGGCGTCGGTGAATAGTCCCGTTCCAGGAAGGTGATCTTCGTGACCGTGGCTTGTGATCATGGCATCGATATGAACCGGTGCTCCACCCTTTTCAACAACTGTCACTGATGGGTCGATGATGACGGCCTCGCCTGAACCTCTCACGACGATCGAGTTCCCCGAGGGATAGCCACCGTTGGCGTCACCGACGAGAACACTGACATGGGGGCTAAGTACCCGTTCTTGGTCGGCCCAGTTGACTATTGCTGCTGGCATCTCAATCCTCCGAGGTAGGCGCAAATTTCAACGATGCTGAATTCATGCAGTACCGATCGCCGGTCGGTGCCGGCCCATCAGGGAAGACGTGACCGAGATGAGCATCACATGTTGCACAGCGCACCTCAACTCGAATCATCCCGTGCGAACGATCTTCGATGAAACTCACCCTGCTGTTATCGATTGCCTGATAAAAGCTTGGCCATCCGCAGTGAGCATCGAATTTCGTGTCTGAGGTGAACAGGTGTGTTCCACAGACGATGCAGTCATAACGTCCGTCGTCAAACACGTTCCAGTACTCGCCCGAGAATGGCCGTTCAGTTCCAGCGTTCTGGGTGACTTCGTATTGCACAGGCGTGAGAATCGATTGCAATACCTCGGCGGATGGTTTCGTGAAACCGTGTTCGCTCATGTCAGCTCCGTTTCAGATCGACAACAGCTCGACCGACTGCTTGTCCGGCAAGAATTCCGGTAAGAACCTCGTCAAGATCTTCAAGACCGATGTCACGGCCAATCGTGTCAAGACCGGCAGGTTTCAACTCTGATGCGATGCGCTGCCATACTTCGCGCCGTCGCTCAAGAGGTGTCTGAACTGAATCGATTCCGTACAGCGTTACTCCCCGAAGAATGAATGGGAGCACGGTTGTTGGCAGTCCGTTGCCGGCTGTGAGTCCGCTTGCTGCGACGGCCCCTCCGTAGTTGGTCTGGGCGAGGACGTTGGCGAGTGGAACTCCACCGACGCAGTCGATCGCTCCGGCCCACTGCATTCCCTGAAGCGGCTTACCGGCTTCTGCGAGCACCGAACGATCGATGATCTCGCTCGCACCAAGATCGGTGAGGAATGACGACTCGTCGGGTTTTCCGGTCGATGCAACAACGTTGTACCCGAGTTTTGCCATCATCGCGACCGCAGTTGATCCGACACCTCCGGTGGCGCCAGTAACGAGGATGTTGCCGTCTGCAGGCGTAATTCCATGATCAACCAGTGCGATGACCGAAAGAGCAGCGGTGTATCCGGCTGTGCCGAGAATCATTGCCTCACGAGTTGAGAGGCCAGCGGGCAATGGAACGATCCATTCATGCGGCACAGTTGCGAACTGTGCAAAACCGCCATGACGGTTAACGCCGAGGTCGTAGCCATGAACGATGATCTCAGTCCCTGCCGAGATGTCTCCAGCGTCTTCCAGCAACACCCCGGCGAGGTCAACACCCGGGACCATCGGGCTGAAGCGAGCAACTTTGCCAGTCGGGGTAGAAGCGAGTCCATCCTTAAAGTTGACGCTTGACCAGTGGACTTCTACGAGAGCCCCATCGCCGGCAAGATCGTCGGTGGACATCTCCACCACACCTCGGTCAACAGAATCGCCTGAAGTATCTGCACGGAACGCTCGGAAAGTTGTCATATCTCTGACCGTAGTGGCGATGGGTTCGCTGTCGTGAACGCAGCCCTCCAGATGTGGCTTCCTGCGATGAGTCGAGGGCGACTATCGGCCCAATCGAAGAGCGTTATCGATGATCACCATTGGATGCTCGATGTTGACGCCCCCAGCGGCAAGGTGCATTGAGCAACCCGGGTTAGCGCTCGCAACAACATCAGGTGCTGCACGAGTGATCGAGGCAACTTTTCGGTCACGAACCTGCAGAGCCATCTTTGGCTGAAGCACCGAATACGCACCCCCGGCTCCACAGCACAAACCGTCATCATCAAGTTCGCTGACAGTGCTCACGAACCTCTTCAACAGCGTTCGTGTCGGAAGGTGTGCTCGTTGAACATGTCGAAGGTGGCAAGGGTCTTGCACTGCAACTGTCATCTTGAGTGGGGTGACCTCGGGAAGGCGGTCGAGATGTTGAGCGAGGAACTCTTGGGAATCGAATACTTGGTGTGACGAGTGTTGTTTGAGGTGGGCACCACAACCAGCCGAGTTCACAATGATCGGAATATTTGGATCCAGTGCGGCGTCAACGTTGTGAGTGAGTTGCTCGCCGCGAGTTACCAGTCCGGCGTGGGTGTGCAGTGCTCCACAGCAACCGGCTTGATCACCAGTAGGGGTAACGCCAAATCCGGCAGCTTCAAGAACTCGCTGTGTTGCAAAGTGGACTTCGCGTTGCCAAACGTCCATGACGCACCCTGTAAATAAATAGACATCGGTTCCTGAGGTGCGATGAGTAGGGCGTCGAAATGGAAGTTGCCGCGGCAGACCAAGCCGGGCGGGAACAAGACGCAGGCGTTGTGCAACTGCGAGCAATGTCGAACCAGCTCGAAGAAGCCGAGGTTTTGTCAGTGGCCACAGGGCAACAGATCGCTTCCACGAGCCGCGGTGCTCGGTGAGTGCAGCCCGAGTGGATTCAATGAAATGACCATACGGAACAACTGATGGGCAGGCCGGTTCACATCCGAGGCATTGGATACAGGTGTCAAATGCCTCAGTCACCTCTGGGGTAAGTGGTGCGTCGTGTAATTGCACCTGTCGCATGAGCGCAATTCGTCCCCGCGGAGAAAAGGTTTCGTCTCCGGTCACGCGGTAGGTCGGGCATGAAGAGAGACACAGCCCGCACTGAACGCAGGTGCCAAGTCGATCTGGGTCGATTCCAAGGTCCATCAGAACACTCTCCTTCCAGGGTTGAGGCGGCCGGTTGGGTCGAAATTTGCCTTCAGCCGGGTCGAGATATCGATGACACTTTGTGCGAGAGCACGTGCCGGCTGAGGTTCATCTCGCCAAACGGTGCCAACCGCGACCGACGCAACAAATGTTCCAGTGCATGTTTTGAGTTCAGTTGGGGTGAGTGACCAGCGATGTTTCGGAAGGTCGAACCCGCCGGCTACTTCATTCCATGACCCGATGTCAAAGAGCGAGTTCTTCGAGGCCGTCACATCGAGCTCATGCCCTTCGAGAAGCACCCTTGTCGATGCACCATTCCACAGCACAGCCGATGGCCGAAGCACTTTAGAGGTCACGGCGAATGGGTCAGCATCATTGCTTTCAAACCACTGCGATTGCGGCGGAATCGGATTCGTCCGAAGAATGACTTCACCGATCAGCCCGAGAGTGCCGAGTGAGCCGACGAGAAGTCGAGGAAGGTCGAAGCCAGACACATTTTTGACCGTAGGCCCGCCACCTCGAACAATCTTTCCTTCCGCACTGATGTAGGAGACCTGGAGAACAGAGGTCGTGAGCCAGCCCCTTCCAAGCACCTCAACGTGGTTCTCGCCGACAGCGAGTGAACCTCCAACTGTGCCGCCTCGTTCGGGTAGCGCGCACCGTTGACCTGATTCGGCGAGCACGGAAGTGAGCTCAGCAGTAGTAGTCCCGGCATTCACTTTGACGGTCATCTCGGCCGGGTCGTATGAGACGACACCAGTGGGTGCTTGAACCTCGCGTGCCTCGGGATGAACGTCGCCTCCGAGGTGCCATCTCGTTTTACCGCCAGCGACGGTGACGGGACTCGAGCTCCCGATAAGTTCGGCGAATTCGTTCATCCCCACACACCTTCTGGGGTGACCCGCAGTGACTGGATGTCGGCACACGAGTGGCCGACTGGAATGACTTTCCCGGGGTTTGAGCGGCATGCAGGATCGAATGCGCGACGGAGGCGTTCTTGGTGGTCGAGGTCGTCATCGGTGAACATCAGATGCATATACGGCTGTTTCTCAACACCGATTCCATGTTCACCGGAGAGCACCCCTCCAGCTGCGAGTGAGGCCTCAACGATCTTTGCTCCGGCTGCATGAACACGGTCGTAAATTCCGGGCTCTTGGCCGTTGAACAGCAGGAGGGGATGAAGATTGCCATCACCTGCATGGAAGACGTTGACGACGGCGAGGTCGTATTCGTCGGCAATTCGGTACACCTCTTCGAGGGTGTCGGCCAGTTTTGACCTCGGTACGACCGTGTCATGTAGGTAGTAGTTCGGAGCGATTTGAGCAACCGCTCCGAAGGCTGTCTTTCGACCCTTCCATAACAGCATGCGCTCTTCGTCTGATTCGGCTTGGCGAACATCGGTGGCGCCATGTTCGCGTCCGATCTCAGAGATTCGTTGGGCGTCAATCTCGACGCCGTCAGGCAGGCCGTCTACCTCGGCGAGCAGAACTGCGCCTGCGTCTTTCGGGTACCCGACGTTCACGTAATTTTCGACAGCGATGGTGATTCGTTGATCCATCACTTCCATTGCCGCTGGAACGATTCCGGCTGCGATAACGGCACTGACAGTGGCGGCGGCATCGCGAGGCGTGTCGAATGACAACAGCAGTGTTCGTACGGCTGGCGGATTTGGAGTGATGCGCACGGCCACTTTTGTGGTGATCCCAAGCATTCCTTCTCCACCGATGAACACCCCGCGAAGGTCGTAGCCGGCTGGTTCGGCATCGAGGCCGCCGAGGGTGACGACTTCGCCGTCGGCGAGCACAACCTCGATTGCAAGGATGTGAGCGTTTGTGACTCCGTACGCCAGGCAATGTGGCCCACCGGAGTTGTTGCCAACATTGCCGCCGATCGTGCAGACCTGCTGGCTAGATGGATCGGGGGCAAAGTGATAACCGAGGGGAGTGAGGAATTTCGTGAGGTCGAGGTTGACGACTCCCGGCTCAACCCATGCGATACGAGCCTCTGTATCGACTTCAAGAATCCGATTCATTCGTGACAGTGAGACCACGACCGGCGCACCCAGTGGAATTGCACCTCCAGCAAGCCCGGTACCGGCTCCACGTGGGACGACGGCTCGGTTATGGGCGAGCGCGATTTGAACAACCTGCTGCACTTCTTCAGTTGACTCGCACAGGCAGGTTGGCCCGGCACTGCCGCCCTCAAAGACCGATGCGTCTCTGCGAAGTAGGGCTCGCTCAGCGCTATCGGCGCGAACCCGGTCACCGAGGACGCGCCGCAAATCGGCGAGAAGAGCATCGTCAGTAGCGGTCACGGATGCTGGAGTCCTGCTGATTCAATACCGGCGATCGCTGCGGCCTCATCGTTGTCTGATGTGTCACCAGAAACGCCAACCGCTCCAACAACAATTCCGTTATCAGTGACGATCACGCCACCAGCAACTGGAACGAGAGGACCTCGTAGCGACCCGGCAACGCCGCTGATGAAGTGGGGCCGTTCAATTGCCATTTCACCGAGGCGCTTCGAGTTCACACCCATCTGCAGTGCTCCATTGGCTTTTCCTAATGCAATATCGAAGCGTCCGGGGGGAGAGCCGTCGGAACGCTCGTAGGCAACGGGTGACCCAGCGGTATCAATGACGAGAACCACAAGTGGATTCATGTTGTTGTCGACGCCATGTTGGAGCGCAGTTGAGACAATACGTCGGGCATCATCAAGTGAAATCGACGGTCGGTAGGTGGTCATGTTGCTGCCTTTACTTCGAGTCGTCGGGCGTGAAGGATTGGCTCTGTGTATCCAGAGGGTTGTTCTGTTCCTGACAGTACGAGGTCGAGAGCGGCTTTGAACGCAGTCGAGTCTGGTGTGAGCGACCGATACAACTCATCGTCTTCATTCTGGGAATCAACAACGGCTGCCATCTTGATGAATGTATTTCGGATACGAGATTCGTCGACAATCCCGTGCGCTAACCAGTTCGCCATGTGCTGGGATGAGATCCGACATGTCGCTCGGTCTTCCATCAGCCCAACATCGTTGATATCGGGAACCTTTGAACAGCCGACACCCTGGTCGACCCATCTCACGACATAGCCAAGGATTCCCTGAGCGTTGTTGTCAAGTTCGGCTTGTATCTCACTGTCGGCCCACTTCGGATCGGTCTCAACCGGAATCGACAACAGTTGGTCAAGTTGTGAACGGCCGCGCTCTGGATCGTCGGCGATCACCTGCTGTTGCTGGGCAACGTCAACTCGGTGGTAATGGATTGCATGAAGGGTTGCGGCAGTTGGAGATGGCACCCACGCGCATGAGGCCCCCGCAAGTGGGTGGTTTACTTTGGCCTCGAGCATGTCCGCCATCAGGTCAGGGGCGGCCCACATTCCTTTGCCGATCTGGGCACGACCGATGAGCCCACACGCAAGTCCAACATCGACGTTGTTGTCCTCGTATGCCGAGATCCAGTCTTCGGCTTTCATCTCGGTTTTACGAACCATTGGCCCTGCGAGCATGGAGGTGTGGATCTCATCTCCAGTTCGATCAAGGAAGCCGGTGTTGATGAATGCAACCCGTGATGCTGCGGCTCGAATGCACTCCGCAAGGTTGAGAGTTGTTCGGCGCTCTTCATCCATGATGCCGATTTTCACGGTGTTTGGCGCAAGGCCAAGAAGTGCTTCAACACGGCTGAAGAGTCGGCACGCAAAGTCAACTTCGTCGGGTCCGTGCATTTTTGGCTTGACGATGTAGATCGATGATGGGGGAGAACCGTTCAGAGGAATTGATGCAGCAACAGTGAAAAGTGCATCGAGGATTCCCTCTGGAATGTCGTGGTGTTCGGAGTCTTTCACGGCAGGTGTTGTCATGAGATGGCCGACATTGCGCACCAACATGAGTGATGTGCCAGGCAGGGTGGTCTGACCGCTCGGCGTTGACAGGATGAGGTCATCGGCCATTCGACGTGTGAACCTCGTGCCGTTTTTACTTACTTCTTCGGTGAGCGTTGAACGCTGGAGACCGAGCCAATTGCGGTAGGCGAGTGCTTTATCGGCAGCGTCGACGCATGCAACTGAGTCTTCGCAATCCATGATCACGGTGATCGCGGATTCGAGCAGAACGTCTGCGACCCCGGCGGTATCTGTTGACCCGACCGAGTGATTGCGGTCGATCACAATTTGAACATGAAGGCGGTGGTGTTCGACAACGATTGCTGAGGGAGCGTTGGGTTCGCCAACCCACCCCACAACCGGTGTGACTGCCATGACTTCACGACCGTCATTGCAGGTCACTGCGAGTTTGTCGCCGTTGACCCGATAGTTGGTCGAACCTTGGTGGCTCCCGGATTCGAGCGGTACGCACTCATCGAGGAGTCGCCGTGCGTAGTCGATGACTCGAGCGCCTCGTTCTTCGTTGTAGGGACCGTCTGGTGGAAGGTCACCGAGGACATCTGTTCCGTACAACGCGTCGTAGAGCGACCCCCAGCGCGCGTTGACGGCGTTGATCGCGTACCGGGCATTTGTCACCGGAACGACGAGTTGAGGGCCGGCGATGGTTGCGATTTCAGGGTCGATTCCTTCGGTTGTAATGCTGAACGGTTCGCCTTGAGGAACGAGGTAGCCGATCGATTCGAGGAAGGCCCGATAGCTGTCAAGGTCACCGACACCGTGCTGGCGGTGCCAGTTGTCGATCAGGCTTTGCAGACGCTGACGCTCGTCGAGGAGGTCTCGGTTTTCTTCTGAGAACTCACAAACGAGGGTGTTGAGAGCGTTCCAGAATTGTTCAGGTGAAATCGCAAGCCCGGGAAGGAGTTCTTGTTCGGTGAAGGTGACGAGTGCTTCTCCGATGTTGAGTTGGGAGCGCTGCAACATCGTCATGAGTTCTTGCCGAATCCGTCGAGACGGCCACCTGCATCACCCATTGGATACATGGTGCTGTATTCGAATGAGAGGCCGTCGATGACTCCGACTTGTTGCTGGTTGAGGTAGAGGTCTTTGTACGCGGCAATTGACTCGGGGCTGTTTGCTGAAATTGCAGTTGCAAGTTCGAGGACGGTGACGTCGAGATCATCGAGCGGAACGCAGTGTGAGGCAATTCCGAACTCGTATGCCTCGCGTCCTGTGAATGTTCTTGCGGTGTACGAGAGTTCTCGAGCCCGCACGGGGCCTACAGCCCGCATGAGGCGAGCGCTCATTCCCCATGTTGGCCTCAGTCCCCATTTGGCGTGAGTGTCCCCAAGCTTTGCTTCTTCAGCCGTCACCATCAGGTCACAGGCGAGAGCGAGTTCGAGCGCGCCGGTGAAGCAAAAACCATTGACCCGAGCGATGGTGACCTTTGGCATCTGCGATAACGCATCGCACGCTTTGCGCGCCGGGTTGTTGAGAGCACCTGAGACGTCGCCGTCTTCTGGGGGTTCTTCGGCGAGTGCTTTGAGATCAACTCCTGCGGAGAATGCGCGTCCGGCACCGGTGAGAACGACGACGCGAACCGACGGGTCGTTTGCGACGGTGTCGAGCGTGTCGGCGAGTTCGCTGAGTAGTGATGGGGTGAGAGCGTTGAGCGCTTCTTGTCGATCAAGGGTGATCGTTGCTATTGCGTCACTTTGTGAAAGAAGAATGCCCATGACTTAAGGGTGTCATGTGCGTTCTGAGATGCCGAAGTCAGGAACGGCTGAACCAACGGCGCTTGGCGGTTGTTGCTTCGGTGTGTCCTTGGCAACGCTCGTCGGCGCTGAGGTGACCGAGCACCTGTTCAACGTGCATGCCGCAGCCGGCCCACGACGCTTTTCCGCATGTTTTGCAAGTTACTTGGCGACACATAATCAAGATGATAACAAATGTCCGTACATTTAAAACCCAACTAGCAGAACCTATGTATCCCACCAGATCGTCGCCAGTGATCGCTGCTGAGGTGGGCGGTTCAAAAGGAACTCACGCACTTCGTCATCACGCTCAGGAGTGAGGCACAGCCGGATGCGCATGTGTTCGATATCGAGGTCGGTGATCTCTCGGGACGGTTCGACGACCTCAAATTCTTCGAGCACGGCGGATACTCCGGTTGAGCGGATGACATCAGCAGCGGCCTGCGCTGTTGGCGACGTGGGTCGGTCAAGATCCCAGAATTGTTTCCAAGCGTCGCTGAGGTGGCTTAGTGGATGCCTGATCGGAAGTTCGACGACAACTCGGTGTCGGGCGTGGCTTGTTAGCGCCTCGATGAAGGGCACGAGATCAGCAACGTTGTAGACCACGTGGTGACAGATAGTGACATCACAGATTGGGGTTTGTGGCGCAACTTCAGGCCAATTTCCGAGCACCGTCTGAACAGAAACTTGGCGCGCAGCGGCTTGTTGAATAACGACATCGAGCATGCCCTGTTGGTGGTCGACTCCAACGATGTTGGTTGCGGGCGGAGTAAGTCCAAACACCCCACGCCCACCGCCGCAGCCGACATCGAGTACCGACGGTGAATCGAGCGAATCGAGCGCCTCAAGCGCGCGTAACCGAGATGGCGTTTGAACAAAGAGATCTCCGGTCGGGGTGAAACTACTGACGGGGTGAATCCAGGGTGACTGCGGGGCAGCACTCAGAATGTGGTCAGGAATACCCCACGACGCAAGGTCATCAGCCCAGCGTTGTGCCGCAGAATCGCTCATGCTGTGACGTTAATCGCTCTATGTCAGCGACTCGAATGTGACGACAACGTTGCTGAGCAAACTCGATTTAGCACTTGGTTTTGCGATACTGAGACCGCGATGCTCAGCGGCCTATTGTGAGGCCTGTTCATGGTCGAGCAGCCACCGCTTTGCATCAAGTCCACCAGCAAAACCGCCAAGGCCTCCAGATGCGGAGATCACTCGATGACATGGAACGACGATTGAGATGGGATTGCGGCCGTTAGCTGAGGCAACTGCTCGAACCGCACTTGGGCGCCCAAGTGGGAGGGGGTGTTCGGAATAACTCAGTGTTGACCCGTATTCGATGTGTGTGAGCGTATTCCAGACCGAGCACTGAAACTCTGTCCCGACCGGCTCAAGGGGTAGGTCGAAGTTCTGCCGTTTTCCATCAAAATATTCGGTGAGTTGCCCGATGGCTTGCTCGGCAGCAGGCGAGCTCTTCCACTCCACTACGAGGCGGTTGATCGACACACGCTTCCATTCCTTCGCCTCGTCACCCCAGAGCACCGCTCGGAGAGTTTTCTCATTCGACACGACGACAAGCTCGCCGACGGGGCTTTGCATGGATGAGGCAAGTAATTGCGAGGGCGGACTCATGCGGCAAGTTTCGCACAGCTATTCGTCTGGCGGAAGTGTCGCCAGAAAGGTGCGTCGTACAGGTAGTCGTGGCAATGGTCACAGCACTGTTCGGAATGGAATGTGCAGTGAGCGGCGTTAGACATATGTGGCCGCTGCAGCGGCCAACCCCCCAAAGAAAGTTGTTATCACCCGATGTATTCCTCTCTTGCCCGATGGGCCTTTCGTCATGGTCGCACCGTCATTGTCTCTTGGGTCGTGCTGCTTGTAGGCATTAACGCTCTCGCTGGATCAATTGGCGCAGCATTTTCTGGTGAGTTCTCAACTCCAGAATCCGAAAGCACGAGAGGCTTCTCTGTACTAAATGAGTATTTCCCGGGGTCGGGAAGCGCCTTTGGCGGCAACATCGTGTTTCAAGCCGAACAGGGTGTTGACGATGCGGTGGTTGCCGCAGAGATGTCGGCACTGTTTGAAGAGGTTGATGCGATTGAGGGTTTGGGAGTTGTCAGCCCCTACTCCCAAATGGGCGCTGGGCAAATTTCCGCTGATGGGATGATCGCCTTCGCTCAGGTCAACGTTGCGAACAACATCGATCAGGTCACTGCTGCTGAGATCGGTGCAGATATCCGCGAGATGGTCCCAGCCATTGACGGTGTCACCGTTGAAGTGGGTGGCGCAGTGTTTTCTGAGTTTGCTCCGCCAGAGTCAGAAATGATTGGGCTCGCATTTGCAATCGTGATTTTGATCCTCGCATTCGGATCGGTCATGGCGATGGGCCTCCCGATTGCTGTCGCTCTTGCCGGTGTTGGAACCGGTGGGTTTGGCGTGGTTTCGCTCATGTCGCATGGATTGTCGATTCCGGAGTTTGCTCCACTCATCGGCATCATGATCGGCCTGGGTGTCGGTATTGACTATGCGCTCTTCATGGTCACTCGCTACCGAGAACTCACTCGAGCTGGGTACTCCCCAGAGGATGCGACCGCTGGTTCGTTGAATACCGCTGGTCGTGCCGTGGTCTTTGCCGGAATTACCGTCGTGCTCTCCTTGCTCGGAATGATCACCGTCGGCCTCGAGTTCGTTGCAGGCCTTGGCATCGCAGCCGCAGCGACGGTTGCAGTCACATTGGTTGCCTCGATCACTTTGCTGCCAGCATTGCTCGGAGTCTTTCATTCGAAGGTTGAAGTCACCCGCTGGCGCGGCCTTGTTTCGGCCGGTTGCGTTGCGTTGGCGCTTCTTGGAGTCGGACTTGGAGTTCCAGCGCTCTCAGCGGTTGGCGCAGTGTTTGCGCTCCTCACATTGCTTGGCAGCATTGCGATTCGGCCACTTCGAAAAGTAGTTCCGCCTCGTCGAGAGCGCCCACTTCGCGAAACGGCCTCCTACCGCTGGAGCCGTCAGATTCAACGGAAGCCATGGCTGTATGCCTCAATCGGTGGTGGCCTTCTCGTGCTGCTTGCGTTGCCGGTGCTGTCGCTTCGACTCGGCTTCTCCGACGAAGGCAACTTCTCAGAGGAGACTCCTGCTCGGCGTGCTTACGACCTCATCGCTGACGGATTTGGCCCCGGGTTCAACGGGCCACTCCTTGTCACTCTTGAGACGAGTGAACCTGGTGATGGTGCGTACGTACAAGAACTCGCTTTGTCACTCGCAGCCGACCCAGGCGTTGATCGAGTGGCCCCGCCGTTCCCGAGTGATATGGCGAACCCCGCAGAATCAGAAGCATGGATAGTTCAGGTCATCCCAACTACCTCTCCACAGGATGAAATCACTTCTGACACGGTTGACCGTCTTCGTAACGATGTTCTTCCTGCCTCGCTGGAGGGTTCTGGTATCACTGCAAATGTCACTGGAGCAGCGGCTGCGAATATTGACTTCACCGCATATATGGCGAGCAGAATCTTCGTGTTCTTTGCCGCCGTGCTCGGTGTGTCGTTCTTGTTGCTGATGATGGTGTTCCGCTCAGTTCTGGTTCCACTAAAGGCCGTACTCATGAACGTGTTGTCAATTGCATCGGCCTATGGCGTGGCAGTTGCGATTTTCCAGTGGGGCTGGTTCGCATCGGTATTCGGGGTTGAGCCGGCACCAATCGAGCCGTTCGTGCCACTCATGTTGTTCGCAATCGTCTTTGGCCTTTCGATGGACTATGAGGTGTTCTTGTTGTCACGAGTCAAAGAGGAATATGACCGAACTGGAGACCCAACGAATTCGGTTGCCGATGGTCTTGCCGCTACAGCCCGAGTGATCTCTGCTGCTGCGGCGATCATGGTGGTCGTCTTCGGAGCGTTCCTGCTTGAGGACGATCGCATCGTCAAGCTCTTCGGTGTCGGTCTCGCAGTCGCGGTGTTGCTTGATGCGACGCTGGTTCGAATGTTGTTGGTGCCTGCCACCATGGCATTGCTTGGCCGCCGTAACTGGTGGATCCCGAAGTGGCTCGATCGAGTGCTGCCGAACCTTAATGTTGAGGGTCACCCGCTTGAAGGAGAAGGTGGGTCAGACATTGATGGACCAACAGATTCTCCAGATCTAGAGCGCGAGCCAGTCAGCGTCTGAGATCTTCGGCTGATTGGCGAACCTGCCAATCACGATCGTTGAGTGCAGTGTCGATCGCTGCATCTACCTCAGGGCCAGAAAATGGTGCGAGGGCGAGTACAGCTCGCCGCCGTACAGCAGGCTTGTCCGAGCACGCAGTCAGAATGGCAGGAATGCCGCGTTCGTCTCCGATCGCACCGAGAGCGGCTGCGCCAGCTTCACGAACGAGCGGGTCATCGTGTTCGGTGGTGAGGGCGATGATGCTGTCAAGAATGTCATCGGCGATGTCAACACGCTCGCCATAGGCCCACACTGCCATCTCGACAACGACTGGCTCATTGTCGTGTAGCAAAGCGCCGAGGTCGACCATCGGGTAGTGCGCGCCGAGCTCGGCTGCTCTACGGCGAACGAGCAAATTGTCATCGGCAACTGATTCAGCCAAGTCAGAGTCGTTGAGCGCGCCCATGCGGTGAAGCGCTCCAAGCGCGAGTTCGCGAATGACTGAGTCGTGATGTTGAAGCATTGGGCGAACTGCGTGCTCGTCTCCTTTATGGCCGAGCACAACGACAGTCCTTCGAAGGGAGAGAAGATCTTGGTCAGTCATATCAGCCGAGCAAATCTGTCAGTCGAACAACGCTTGCGATTGCCGCAAATGAGATCAACACGGCTAGGACTGCTCCGACAACAACCGCAATGAGCCCAGTCAGTCCAAGAGAAATCAATCGATGAACAACCTTTGGCCTGCGGTACATGGTGAGTGGTTGTCGCTCGACTGGAACTCCGCTGTCAGATCGTTGAAGGAGCGAAGTTACAACTCGACGTGGTGAATTGGTCGATGCTCTGGCAGTCTTTCTCCAGCCTGCAAACAGCAATGCGAGCATCGCACACACTGCAATTACGACAGCGCGGCTCGTAAGTAGGTCGACCGTAAACGAAGAATCCATGGAAAGCTCTGAGTCAAATCTACTCCCCCCACCGGACCCAGTTCAGGCGTTCGAGTGGAGCGATGAATTGGTTCATTCGGCGGAGTATCCAGAGCGTCATCATCGGCGATGGGCAATTCCTCTGGCGGCGTTGTCGGGGCTTGCGGTCGTGGTGATCGCTACAACAGCGCTAATTCCGTCATCATTTATCGCTCGAGAGTTGAACGAGCGGCTTGATGAGATGCAGCCTGCTCCGTACGCGCGCGTACCGGGATCGGCGCAGCCAGTTGGTGATCGACTTGTGGTGGGTGAGCTCGTTGGTGGTGGGGAACGTCCACCTGACGTGTTCCCGACGGAAGGTGACTTTATGTTTGTCACCATTACTGAACCGCCGCAGTCAGTGCTGTCATGGTGGGTTGGCCGCAACGAGCTCGCGGTTCAGATGCTGACAGAGGAAGACAAGTTTGGGTTTCAGACAGCAGATCAGCGCCGAGTGTTTTCACTTGAACAGATGCGTACCTCAGAGGAAGTTGCGCAGTTTGTCGCACTGACATGGCTCGGCTTTGATGCAACGATTGTGCCCGGCGACGTTCTTATCTCAGAGATTGCGTGCCTTGAGTTTGATGCTGATGGCGCATGCGTTCGATGGCCGCCTTCTGACGAGGTATTGGATCCTGGCGATCGTCTACTCGTTGCTGATGGAGTTGACCTGGCGAGTGTTGGGGACCTCATGGAAGTGTTGGAGGGGAAGGTTCCCGGGGATGTCATCACATTGCTTGTGGAACGTCGCGGCGAAGGTGAGTTTGAAGTTGAGGTTGAACTCACCTCGGCGACTGACGATCCAGAACGGACCATTGTTGGGTTTTTACCGTTTGATACCCGTCGGGTTGAGTTGCCGTTTGACATCAGCATTGACACCGGTTCGATCGGAGGTCCATCGGCAGGCCTTGCGTTCACGCTGACGTTGATTGACGGCCTGTCTGAGGGCGAACTCACTGGCGGCAAAAAAGTTGCGGTCACCGGGACGATCGACCTGGACGGATCCGTGGGCCCGATTGGGGGGCTCACCCAGAAAGCGTCGGCTGTTGCACAGGCAGGAGTTGAGATATTTCTGGTGCCGCAACAGCAGGGAGAGCAACAAATAGCCGCCGCGCGCGCGGCGGCACCCGGACTCGAAATTGTTGCAGTAGCGACTCTCGATGAGGCGATTGACGCTCTTGTTGCATCCGGTGGTGATCGACCAGCGGCGGTATCTGAATAATTTGTTTTGGGTGACAGTGTTGAGACTCTCGGGCTGTCTACTCTCAAAGCATGGACGCTTCTACCCCCAATCCATCGTCTCCTGCGTCGATCTCGAAGGCAACGTTCCCGACATCTCGCAAGGGTTTTGACCAAGAGAAGGTGAAAGCATTCTTGGTTGCGGTTGCTGCAGAGATGCAGACCTTGAGCGACGAAAATGCTCGGCTCTCTAATGACCTCGCAGACGCACAGCAGCGTGCGGTGAATCTTGCAGAGATGGATGATGACCTGTTGGTTGAGATTCTTGGCGAGGAGAAGTCGCGCACGCTCGTATCGGCGCGTGAGGAGACTCGAGCCGAACGGGCAGAGATGCGCTCTCGCCTCCGGGAAATTGTCGAAGAGGCTGACCGTCATGTCGAGCAGGCGAATCTGAAGATTGCTCGACTTCGTGAATCTGCACGATTGTGGGCTGAAGAAACGGAACTGCACCAGCGTCGCCTTGCAGAACAATTTGATCGGGCTCGAGCGCTTGCGGCTGATGTTGTTGCGGTCCTCGATCCTCAATCAATCGCTACTGATGTGTCGTCGATTGAGTCGATGTCAACAAATGCGTCTGAGGCTCTCGGCGATGCACTGGGTGACGAGCCTGCTGCGACGACTGACGCTGATGTGTCAGCCAGCGAAGCAGATAACGACGATGGCCCATCAGCCGATGTTGTCCCGCTGTTCCCAGGTCGCAACGTTTCCGTAGATGACGAACTTGAACTTGCAGGAATTTCGATTCCCCGTCGCGATGAGGTGATTGGTGACACCTTGGCATCGCTGACGCGCGCGGTGCGAAAGTTTCTTGACGACGAACTTGACTCCGTGCTCGCGGCGATTGATGGAGATGACGAGAAAAAGCGACGTACTCCGCTACCGGGACCAGCTGCTTACCGGAAGCGATACGCAAAGTTGACGGCTGAGGCGTTCACCGCAGCGGTCGAGGCCGGAGCGGCGAGTGTGTGTGCGGATGTCGTAGATGGTGATGCTGCGAGTGCTGCTGCAGATGCCGTTGTTGATGACCAATTGTTGTCGGTCGTGCGAGGTCAGGTGGTTCAAGCGGCGAAGGACGATTCAGGTGACGGCGCTGCAATTGTGAAGTCTGTTCGAGCGACGTACCGCGCGGTGAAGGGTGAACACGTCGAGTCGGTGTTGCACGAGGCGATGGCAGTTGCTTATGCAACTGCGCAGCGGTTGTCTGCTAGTTCTGGAACCAAGGTGAGGTGGGTTGCGAGTCGGGGCACCAAACCGTGTGCTGAATGTGAAGATAACACCCTCGCCGGCGCTGTTGATCTTGGCTCTGAGTTCCCGACGGGTGTTGTAGCCCCTCCCGGACATCTTGGATGTCAATGCGAACTCATTCTCGTTGACGAGTAGTGTCGGTTCGCATGCGACCTGAGTCGGAAATCCCCCGCCAGGCACCCCAACGAGCGTTCAGAGGACGAGTTGCGCTCATCGTTGTTGGTGCTGTGGCTTTTTTCGTTCTTATTTTTGGGCGCGGCATTGCGTCATTTTGGATTGACCTGCTGTGGCATCGTGCCCTCGGCCGCAGCGATATTTTCTGGGGTCAATTGACCGCCAAACTCACCATGTTTGGCGCCTGCCTGCTGGTGTTCTTGCTGCTCGGATGGATCAACCTTTGGGTTGCAGATCGAACTGCTCCGGTCCGTCTGGAGAGCAATGTGCCGCCTGTTGTGCAACGTTTCCATGAGGTCTTCGGTCGCCGAATGCGCCTCGTTCGTTATGGGGTTGCCGCTCTTCTTGGCGTGTTGGTGTCGCTGCCTGCAACTCAGCAATGGCAAGACCTGCTGTTGTTCCGGAACTCACAGGATTTTGGTGTCACCGACCCGCAGTTTGGGGCTGACGTCGGCTTTTATGTGTTCCGTCTCCCATTGATCAGTTTCTTGTCAGATTGGTTGTTTGCAGCCTTCCTGCTCATCATTGTGATGTCGGCGATTACCCACGTGCTGAATGGTGCTGTCCTGTTTGCGGGAATGGTGCCAACGGTTCGACAAGCCACAAAGGTTCATATGGCAGTGCTGCTTGCGGTCCTCGCTGTACTTCGTGCTGGCGATTATTGGTTGAGCAGGTTCGACCTCACCAATGAAACTCGAGGGGTCGTTCAAGGAGCGACGTACGCGGTCGTCAATGCTGAATTGCCAGCGTTGATGCTGCTCACTCTGATCGCTCTGCTCACCGCTGTTCTGTTCTTGATCACGATTCGTACCGACCGCTGGCGTTTCCCTCTCATTGCATCGGTGCTGTGGCTGGTGGTGTCAATTGGTGGTGGGTCGGTATACCCGTCGGTCATTCAGTCGCTTGTCGTTCGACCAAACCAGGCGGAGCGTGAACTTCCGTACATTGCCCGAAATGTTGATGCGACGAGGGCTGCGATGGCTCTCGACGCTGTTGCAACGGAGCCCATTGAATTCAATTCACTTTCGGCTGCAGATATCGAGGCGGATCCTGAGCCCTTTGAGAATGTTCGACTTCTCAGCCCTGGTCTGATGTTGTCGCGTTTCGCAATTGACAGAGGCGAGGTTGCGGGTCTTCAAGTTGATGACCTTGATGTTGATCGTTATGAAATTAACGGTGAGCGCGAACAAGTGTTGATCGCGGCGCGCGAACTTGATCTCGAGGGCATTCCGAATCAGTCGTGGCAGGGCCGACATCTTGTATCGACTCGCGGCTGTGGGTTGGTCATGGCGCCGGTGAGCCAGGTGACCTCATCGTTGCGTCCGGACTACATCTCGGTTGATCTCGATCGTCCCGAACTCTATTTCTCGCCCTCGATGACTGATTACGCATTGGCGAACACCTCGGTTGTGGAGAGCGGCTGCGGTGACGGTGGTGCATATTCAGGCACTGCAGGAATCGAGATGTCGGGAATATTCCGTCGGGCTGTGACTGCGCTGTCATTCCTTGACTACAACCTGTTGGCGTCAAGTGCAGTGAATTCTGATTCTCAGTTGTTGTTGATTCGTGATGTCCGAGATCGTGTCGAGAAACTTGCGCCGTTCCTGGATTATGACGGTGATCCATATCCAGTGGTCGTCGATGGGGGAGTTCAATGGGTCATCGATGCGTACACGTCAACAAATCAGTACCCGTATGCCCAAAGCATCGGAAATGTCCAACTCACCCGGTCGACTGGGTTGTCGCGTGATGCAAACTATGTGCGTAACTCCGTGAAGGCGACTGTTGATGCCTACACCGGCGAGGTGAAGTTCTACGTACTCGATGCTGACGATCCAATTATCTCAGCGTGGCAGGGTGCGTTCTCTGACATGTTCACGCCGATCGAAGAGATGCCGAACGAACTTCGTGAGCACCTTCGTTATCCAGAAGATTTGTTCCGAGTGCAGACCGAGTTGTACTCGAAGTACCAAATCTCTGCAGCGGACTTCTTCCAACGAACGGGAGCATGGTCGGTGTCTCAAGCACCTTCGGTACAGCCCCGAGCGTTCTTCGATGGTGCCGGTGCTACTGATGCTGCTGGAAGCGGTGAGTTCGCGACGGAGCTCAACACTGAGCGGTTCGTTCCGTATTACACGCTGTTACGAAACCCTTCGACGGGTGAGAATGAATTCGTCATTCTTCGTCCATACGTACCGTTCTCAACTGACGATGGACGAACTGAACTTCAGGCGTACATCACGGCTTCGAGCGATCCCGACACCTACGGTCGACTGACGACTTATCTGGTTGATCAGGATCCGCTGCCGGCTGG
>JBMTDQ010000035.1:0-20881 GCA_049432165.1 Ilumatobacteraceae bacterium | reverse complement strand
TGTCAGATGAGAATGTATTCATGCCGATGAACCTAAAGAAAGGGTGTGACAGCCAATATCAGACCCACCCGCGCTGTCGTTCTGCGCTGCGGCTAGATCTGCTTGGGTAGCCTTTGATCACCATGGCACCACCCGGCACCAAGATCATTGCGAGTAACCGGCGTGCCCGTCATGACTACGCCATTTCAGACTCGATTGAAGCCGGTGTGTCGCTCCTCGGGAGCGAGGTCAAGAGCCTGCGAGAGGCGCAGGTCCAACTCGCGGATGGCTATGCGCGGTTCAGAAATGGCGAGTTATGGCTTGAGGGTGTTTCGATCGCTCCATATGGATTTGCCATCGGGTTTGGGGCGCATGAGCAGGATCGCCCTCGGAAGCTGCTGCTCCATCGAGCCGAGTTGAAGCGTCTCAGCGACCAAGTCGACCGTGAACGCGTCTCAATCATTCCCCTTTCGATGTATTTCAAAGATGGCCGAGTCAAAGTAGAACTCGGCATCGGTAAGGGCCGAACGAAGGCCGATAAGCGGCAATCGATCGCAGCGAGAGATGCCCAGCGCGATATCGAACGTGAGATGGGCCGCCGCAACAAGTACAACCGATAACCAGTCGCCGCGAGCCGCGAACGACCCGCGAGGTGAACGACTCAGCGAGGTGATCTCCACATCCCCCATTGATGTGGACCCTGAGATCGATCGTTCTCGTCATCGGTCATCAAGTCCCACTCGGTGCGAACCTCAAACCCATGCCGACGGTAGTACGCGACATTTTCTTCGGTCTCGGTTTCGAGGTAACAGCCGAGCCCTTCGGAGTCTGCAATGACAAAGACTTCTCCCATGAGGGCGGCTCCATAACCGGTGCGCTGCCAATCAGGATGGGTCGCCAACATGTTGAGATACCAATGCGGTTCAGGCGGTGTGTTTGCATCTGAGAACGTTCCGTACGCAATAAATCGAGAAATACGCCATGCGGGGTCGTTCCGGGGTTCGTCGTCAACCTCGGCTTCTGGTCTGCCAGGAGGTGTCCACTTAGCAAATGCAATGCCATCTGTTGAGCACCAGGTGCTGTTGAGAGCGACTCCCCTGCTGATGACCCGCCGAAAGACACCTGGTCCATTTGCTTCGTAGTCGTCATCATCTGGAAAGAACCAGCGCATCACAGGGTCCACATGAAATGCCCGCCAACCGGTAACGGCCAATTGGTTGATATCGGCCGGGGTCGCCTGTCGCATACCGCACATGTGACCAGTCTCGCAGGCTGACTCTGGTCGAACGGTGTCCGGTTGTTTCACGGTTGATGTAGGTTGAGGGATGACATAACTACACGGGTACTTGTACCCAGTAGGTACGTCCATACGGGGCTGACCGGTTTCGACGTCAGTATCGCTTGGGCGAATCTGCGACCCGAGTTGCTCAGACTCGAAAAACGGGGCAACCACAAGAATTGCCGATGAGCAGTTCGCTCTTGCCGCCTGATTCAGGTGAGTAAAGAGTCATCGTGACCAGAAATGGCGCACGGGGCCGGTCCGCCGCAGCCCGGCAACAGAAGCGGAGGATGACGACGAGAAAGACCGTTGACGGCGAGAAAGACCGCTGCCTCTCAGGAAAGACTGAGCGCTGATCGCAAGATCAATCGACCCGCCGATGAGCCGGCGTCAGGCTCTCAGACGGGAATGGTCGTAGCGGGTCCGTTCACGGGCTGATGGACGGGGGTTCGATTCCCCCCAGCTCCACCATGGGCTAGCTCATTGCTCGCGCAACAACTCCGGCTAGAAACGTGAGCCGCCGTCGATATTCAACGACGGCATGGAGAATCCCGCGAATTGACATTGAGCTCACGAGCGATCTGAGTTGCGCACAGGGGGTGCAAACTGTCAACAAGTGACCGGCTTATGTCAGCCAGACATCAGGCCGTCTGGCATGATTCGATCGTGCTGTTCAACTCCTCCACCATCGACCTAGACGCGTTCGCAGTCGCGACCGGCTGGGAGATCAAACCAGAGGGTGCCTGCAAAGGTGACGTGTGTGTGCCAATCGGCGCCGACCGGGACGCATTTTCGATTGCCAAACGACTCGGGATGGCCGTTGTCACCGATCACAACACAGGGCTCGTGGCTCTCGGTCCCGCTTCTCTCAGCGGACACGCACTCGATTCGGCCGAAGCCCCCGACGTTGTGCTGCACGACCTTGATGGCAACGAGGTAGCGCTCTCACAGTTCCGCGGCGAGAAGGTCGTGATCGTCAGTTGGGCTCCCTATTGAGGCTGCCGCTATGACCTGCCAGGTTGGCAGGCCCTCAATACCGAGCTTCGTGAGGCTGGCACTCCAGTCACGATCATCACTGTCGCCATCGAGACCGACGGCGCCAATGCAGTGCGGGAGTACATCGAAGCGGCGCAACCGCAACACCCCTCACTGATCGACACCGAACATGTTCTTGAGCGCGCATTTGGTGTGGTCAACATCCCAAATGTCATCTGGATTGACGAAGCAGGAATGATTGTGCGCCCGGCTGAACCGGGCTGGGCTGGGCCTGCGGAGTATCCGGAATGGCTGGCCAACCTCATGGCTGAACGCGAGAGGAAAGCCGCTGAGAAAGGCGAGGAGGCGCTGGCCGCCCTCCGCTCTGGCCAAGATCGCACCTTGTACGCCGACGCCATTCGCGACTGGGCGGAACACGGCTCTGATTCCCGCTTCGCAATGACACGAGATGAAGTGGTTGCGGCATCACGCCCCCGCGACCTTGCCAGATCCGAAGCTGCAGCACGGTTCGAACTGGGAGCCGATGCATGGCGCCGCGGAGACCGTGCATCAGCATTCAATCACTGGCGTGAAACCCACCGCCTCGACCCCGACAATTGGACCTACAAACGCCAGGCCTGGTCGCTGGTGGGCAATGAGGCAGCCGGTGACAGCGAACGTGGACGTCTCATGCAGTTCGGTGTCGATGATTCGTGGCCCTTCGAAGGTGACTTCAACCGTGACACTGCAGCGATACCACCCGGGACCTACTACCCCAAGACCATCGACCACTGACAGCTGTACTTAGAGTCCTACCGGCCCTCGCCTGGCGGCACGGCACTGGCGTAACTGCTCGGCGCAACGCGCCAAGCACAGGGGAACAACCGTGTTCAGAGAGCTGCCGACGGATTCCCAACTCCAGTAAAGATGCCTGTTCGAGAACCGGCATCTACACCTGCCCAGTCGATGCCGGAACGCGCAATGTGAGTGCCGTTGCATCTGTTGAGTTCTAAGGGGTGAAAACGCTGCAACTAGCCTTCCTCTATGGAACCCAGCGCGCCTGTCACACCCCTTGAGCCGTATAACCCGTACCTCGCTGATCCGGTGTTGCAGCGCGCTGTCGAACGAGAAGGTACGAGCGAAACTGATCGTTCGTCGCTCGCCTCATTCGGCGCCGAAGTTGGCTCTGAAGAAACATTTTCGTGGGGTGCCGACGCCAACCGCTACTCGCCCGAATTAGTCACCCACGATCGCTTCGGTGATCGCATCGATGAGGTTCGTTACCACCCGGCGTATCACCAGATGATGAATCTGTCGGTCACTAATGGAATCCATTCCGCTCACTACGACGGCAGCCCGGGCGACGGTTCGTACGTCGCTCGAACCGCACAAATGCACCTCGTAAGCCAAATCGAGGTCGGCCACGCCTGCCCAATTTCGATGACCGGGGCGGTGCTACCCGCACTTCGAGAGCAGCCTGATCTCGCAGCGGTGTGGGAGCCTCGTATCCGCACCCGTTCGTACGACCAGCGCCTCATCGAGCCATCGCTAAAAACCGGAAACCTCCTCGGCATGGGCCTCACCGAAAAGCAAGGTGGAAGTGATGTTCGAGCAAACACTTCGACGGCGGTACCAGTAAATGGGGGTGGCCCTGGCGGCGAGTACCGCCTCACCGGCCACAAATGGTTCACGTCGGCTCCAATGTGTGATGCCTTCTTAGTCCTCGCGCAGGCCCCCGCTGGCATCTCATGTTTTTTGGTGCCTCGAGTACTCGATGACGGCAGCCGAAACTCACTCTTCCTCATGCGTTTGAAAGACAAAATAGGAAATCGTTCGAATGCCTCTTCTGAACTTGAGTTCACCGATGCCGCCGGCTGGCTTGTGGGCGAAGAGGGTCGAGGAATTCAGGTCATCATCAAAATGGTGAACGCGACCCGTCTCGACGTGACGAATTGGGCAGTTGCTCTCATGCGCCAATCGGTCTCGCAGGCAGCTTGGTATCTCATGCAACGGGAGGCATTCGGCGCCAAGCTGATCGACAAGCCGCTCATGCAAAACGTTGTTGCTGACCTCGAAATAGAAACCGAGGTGGGCACCATGATGGTGATGCGACTGGCCGGCGCCTACGAGCGGGGCCCGATCGACGATCACGAGGCCGCATTCGGGCGTCTAGGACTCGCTGTCGCCAAATACTGGCTTACGAAACGTTCGAGCCCGGTCGTGCGAGAGGCGTTGGAGTGCGTCGGCGGTAATGGTTACGTCGAAGAGTCAATCCTTGCGCGGCTCTACCGCGAAGTTCCTCTCAACGCGATCTGGGAAGGAGCCGGCAATGTGATTGCGCTCGACGTCCTTCGGGCCTTGCAGCGTTCACCCGATGCAGGTGACGCATTTGTCAACGAGATTGCACTTGCCGAGGGCTCCGATCGAATTCTCGACCGAGAAATTGGTCGCCTCCGACAGACGCTCGCGTCGACGGTGAGCGAAGCCGATGCTCGACGCCTTGTTGAGCAACTTGCTCACTGTTGGGGCGCCTCGCTCTGTCTTCGCCACGAACCTGCGATCGCTGACGCCTATATTCGCTCACGACTCAATGGTGAATGGGGTTCAGAGTTTGGATCTCTGCCGAGCGAGCTCGATCTCGCCGGGCTCGCTCAACGAGCGTGCCCCATCACTAAGTAGCAGCGAGGTCGCCGGTTGCAGGAGGAGTGGCGATGGCACCTTGCCGTGACGGTATTTCTGAATATTGCATCATTCAACGAAGAGCCCATGAGGGTGAAATAGGCTGAGAAAGTGCAACAGTCGCACTTCGTGAATCTGGCTGACCTTCCTGTCGAGACCCGAGCAGTTGACGGCAACACCGTCGTCAACTGGTGGACGCTTCTCGGCCGCAACACTGATGCCGGGCTTGTCATGGGCATCGCCGAAATCCCTGTTGACGCCCACCGCCCCTCTCGTGGACATCTTCACCCTCAGGCCGAGACCTACGTCATTCTCTCCGGGGTGGCAGAGATGCATATCAACGATGAACCACCTCGCCTGATGCACGCCAATGAGGTTGTGCACATTCCTGGTGGCACAGAGCACATCGCCCTCAACGGAAGTTCAACCGAACCGCTTCGGCTGCTCTACATCTTTCCTGGCATCAACTCATTCGACGAGGTCGAATACGAGTTCCCTCCGGGCGCTTAGGCAACTCTCCCTTCGAAAACCAACTCGTCAGCGCACGTAACATGCCCCATGATGGCAACAAAGGTCTGGTGAAATGAACTCTTCGGCTAGCGAGTATGTCGATCGTTTCCGTGCGTTCTATCGCGAGCACTTTGATGGCCAATCATCCGATGGAAACTCCATTCAACGTGCCCGCGCCTATCGAGCCGCCCTTGCCGATGCCGGGCTTGCTGGGCTCGACATCCCTCGCCATCTCGGAGGAGTTGGGCTTGACACCGACATCGCTGCCGCCATCCAACTCGAGATCAGCGAACAGGTTCCGCCAGAAGAAAGCATCTTTGGCATCGGCCTCAATATGGCGGTGCCGACCATTCTCGAATTTGGCTCGGATGACCTGCAGCAGCGGGTTATCCCACCCTCCCTTCGGGGCGACGTCATCTGGTGCCAGCTGTACTCCGAACCAGGAGCCGGCTCTGACCTTGCCGGCCTCACCACGAAGGCCGAACAAGATGGCAATGAGTGGGTTGTGACGGGTCAGAAGGTGTGGACCTCTGGCGCTCAACATGCTGATCTCGGCATTTTGATTGCAAGAACCGCACCCGATCTCCCAAAGCACAGCGGTATATCGATGTTTGTCATCGATATGCATCAGCCAGGCGTCACCGTCAGACCGCTCGTACAGATGACCGGTGTTGCCGAGTTCAACGAGGTCTTTCTCGACGAAGCTCGCGTTCCAGCGAGAAATATTGTGGGAGAACTCAACGGTGGCTGGTCACTCGCAGTTCGACTTCTTGCGCATGAACGAACCTCGCTCGGCCGAACATTTACACCAGCCACTGGCCGGTCCAAGACCGGGCGCCAACCACTTCGGCACAGCCAGTTGCGCGAACGTGCTGTCACCCTCGGCCGGTCGGATGACCCAGTGATCGCCGACCTGCTTACGCAGGTGTACATCGGTGAACATCTCATCGAGTGGAATGGCGAACGCAATCTGCATCCGTCAATTGGCAAACTCTGGCGCACCCACCAGGGGCGTCTCGCCGCCCAAGTCGCGCATCTCATCGGCGGGCCGTATGCCAGTGCTTGGGAGAAGTCAGACGAAGATGCTGATTATTGGGCCTACCACGTGCTGAATTGCCGCGGCATGTCACTTGGCGGAGGCACAGATGAAATTCAGCGCAACACCCTGGGCGAACGTGCGCTTGGACTCCCTCGCGAACCGTCAACCGATCGCGAGATGCCATTCCGTGACCTTCCACGCAATTGACCCGGGCCACGAGGAGTCAATCATGGTCACCGGTGATGCAGCCTCGCTCACATCACAAGCACACACGCTCTAGGGTTGCGCTATGGATCTTCACTCGTGCATCGATGATGCCGACGCACTGCGTTCGATGTTTCGAACACCATCTCAGCGGGCCCTCGACAAAGAAATCGATCACATCGATGATGCGGCAGCACGAATGATCGGTGCATCGCCACTGTTCATTCTTGCAACGAGCAACGGCGAACGAGTCGACGTCTCCCCTCGCGGTGGCACCCCCGGATTTGTCAAGGTCATCGACGAACACCGCATCGCATTTGGTGACCTCGCCGGGAACAATCGCATCGACTCATACCGAAACCTTCTTGTTCATGCATCAGTGGCGATGCTCTTCATGATTCCCGGGCTTGAAGAAACAATGCGCGTGAACGGGTCTGCATCTGTCACCACTGATGCAGATATTCGGGAAATGTGCGCAGATGGTGATCAGGTACCAAATCTTGCAATCGTCGTCAGCGTCACCACCTGTTTCATGCACTGCGGGAAGGCCATGCGGCGATCAAATATCTGGGATAGTTCAACCTGGCCGACCGACAGTGAACGCCCGAGTGGTGCCGAACTTCTTGCCTCGCACCTTGGAGTGAGTAACGAAGTTGATGCAGTTGCTTCCTCGCTTGAGGAGGGATACCGAGCAACTCTGTGGCAACCTGGCGGCGCCGGCTAGAGAAGCGCCGCATACTCTCGCCTGCCGCCTGCATTAATTGCTAATTAGCACGACTTGCAAATTACGGCCGCAACCCGCCACAATGGCGATGTGCGCAGTCCTGAACAACTTGCCGAACGGTTCCGCTCTCAGGGGCTGAAAGTCACCCCGCAGCGCCAGTTGTTGTTCTCGTTGTTGCACGACAACGCTGAGCATCCAACTGCTGAGTCGTTGTATTCGATCGCATCGCAGCAGATGCCCGGAATTTCGCTACGGACTGTGTACCAAACGCTCAGCGACCTCACTGATATGGGGGAACTTGGTCAGGTCACTCTTGACGGCGGTGCGGTGCGCTTCGACCCAAATCTGGCCGATCACCACCATGCTGTCTGCGACGAGTGTGGCTCGATCGCTGATGTCATCGTCGATCACCTCGATGCGGTCTCAATCAGTGAGCCAACCAACTTCTCACCATCGTCAACATCGGTGGTGTTCCATGGGAGATGCGCCCGCTGCACGGGTTCTGCGCAGACCTCTCGCCTGTCCAATCAACAACCAACAATCTCACCAACCAAATAAGGAGAAATGATGTCCGACCAATGCCCAGTCGTCCACGGCGTAAACCCACCGACGACAACCGCTGCTAACCAACACTGGTGGCCAGAGCAACTCAATCTGGGAATTCTCCATCAGGGACATCCAGCCTCGAACCCGATGGATGATGACTTCGACTACGCGAAGGAGTTCGCGTCACTCGACCTCGGTGCAGTCAAGGCAGACCTCGAAGCCATGATGACCGACTCTCAAGAGTGGTGGCCTGCAGACTACGGCCACTACGGCGGTCTCATGATCCGTATGGCGTGGCACGCAGCCGGCACCTACCGAATCGAAGACGGACGTGGTGGAGCCGGAACCGGCAACCACCGATTTGCCCCACTCAACAGTTGGCCCGACAACGGCAACCTTGACAAGGCTCGCATGCTCCTGCTTCCTATCAAGCAGAAGTACGGCCGCAAGATCTCATGGGCTGACCTCATGATTCTCGCCGGTAACGTGGCGCTCGAGTCGATGGGATTCAAGACGTTCGGCTTCGCAGGTGGTCGTGAAGACATCTACGCACCAGAAGATGACATCTACTGGGGTCCAGAAACTGAGTGGCTTGGTGACAAGCGCTACTCCGGTGACCGCGAGCTCGCAAACCCACTGGGCGCAGTGCAGATGGGTCTCATCTATGTGAACCCCGAAGGCCCAAATGGCAACCCTGACCCAATTGCATCAGGTGCTGATATCCGCGAAACATTCCGCCGCATGGCAATGAATGACGAAGAAACTGTTGCCCTCGCAGCTGGTGGCCACACCTTCGGCAAGGCACACGGTGCGGGCGACCCAGCCCTCGTCGGCCCTGAGCCAGAAGGTGCTCCAATTGAGCAGCAGGGAACCGGTTGGAAGAATGCTCACGGCACTGGTGTTGGTGGAGATGCAACCACAAGCGGTATCGAAGGGGCATGGACACCAACCCCGACACAGTGGGACAACTCCTACTTCGACATGTTGTTCGGTTACGAATGGGAACTCACTCACAGCCCGGCAGGTGCGCAGCAGTGGAAGCCAACCGATTCAGCCGCAGCTGATCTGGTTCCGGATGCGCATGACCCCAACAAGCGTCATGCACCAATGATGACTACTGCCGACATGGCGATGCGGTTCGACCCGATCTACGAGCCCATTTCACGGCGTTTCCATGAGAACCCTGACGAGTTCGCAGATGCGTTCGCTCGCGCCTGGTTCAAGTTGACGCACCGCGACATGGGGCCAAAGGCTCGCTACATCGGACCAGAAGTTCCAAGCGAAGACCTCATCTGGCAGGATCCAGTTCCTGCGGTTGATCACGCCCTCGTCACAGATGCTGAAATTGCGTCGTTGAAGGCTGACATCCTTGCATCAGGTCTCACCACTGGTGAACTTGTTACCACTGCATGGGCATCAGCTTCGACCTTCCGAGGCAGCGACAAGCGGGGCGGCGCTAATGGCGCTCGCATCCAACTCGCCCCTCAGAACGGTTGGGAAGTGAACGATCCCGATCAGTTGCGTCGAGTGCTCTCTGTTCTCGAAGGAATTCAGAGCAACTTCAACGCCTCTGGCTCGAAGATCTCGATGGCTGACCTCATTGTCCTCGCAGGCACAGCAGCCGTTGAGTCCGCTGCAGCAGCAGGTGGCGTTTCGATCTCTGTACCATTCACTCCTGGCCGCACTGATGCAACCCAGGAAATGACCGATATCGAATCGTTCGCACCTCTCGAGCCAAAGGCTGACGGGTTCCGCAACTTCCTCGGCAAGGGTCACGCCCAAAATGCTGAGCATCTGCTCGTTGATCGTGCCCAGTTGCTCACGCTGAGCGCACCAGAAATGTCAGTGCTCGTCGCTGGTCTTCGTGTTCTCGGAGCAAATGCTGGAGGTTCACAACACGGTGTACTCACCGATCGCGTTGGAGTTTTGTCAAACGACTTCTTCGTGAATCTCCTCGACCTCAACAATGTCTGGTCGGCAACCTCAGACGCGCAAGACGAGTTTGAGGCACGCAGCCGGACATCTGGTGACGTCAAGTGGACGGGTACCCGCAACGACCTGGTCTTTGGTTCAAACTCACAGCTTCGTGCAATTGCTGATGTGTACGCCTCATCAGACTCTGGCGAGAAGTTCGTGCGTGACTTCGTCTCAGCATGGACGAAGGTCATGAACCTCGACCGCTTCGACCTGGCCTGAGACTGGCTGGGCCATCGTTTCGCATTCTCACCCGAGCGTTTGTCGCTCGGGTGAGAATGAAGACGAACCAATCTTGAATAAACGAGCACCGACGAAGCAGACTGTCGTCTCGTGACCTCACACTCTTTCCCAATTCTCGAAGAATCTGCTGTTCGCACTTCTCTTGCCGACGACATGTCGGTCTGTGGCACATGTCGCCTTTGTGTTGACCTGTGCGATGTATTTCCATCGCTCTTCGATGCTCTGTCGATTGTCGACGGCGAGAACCCTCAACTGCTCACACCTCACCAGCAGGACCTGATCTCAGATAATTGTTTCCATTGCGGCGCTTGTCTAAACCGTTGCCCGCATCGAGGGCCATCAAGCGATTACGACATCAATATTCCGCTGTCCTTCCTCGAACTAATGCAGGTGCGCCGTGCAAATGGTCAACTCACGGCTCGGCAACGCATTGCATCTCTCCTGCTCTCCTCTCCCGATGTGATTGGGCCGATTGCATCTCGATTGTCAACTTTCACCAACTGGTTCACTCGACGACCTGGTTCGCTTCGTCGAAGAATCGTCACTGCTCTCACCGGAATCTCATCATCTGCGCAACTGCCGTCAATTTCTCCTCAGCGATTCTCAGCCTGGTTTCGTGAACAGAACGCCGTAAGCCCGACAGATGATCCAAGTGTCTCGGTGTTCCCGACATGCGTTGTTGAATATTTCGCAACCGACCTCGGCCAAACAGTTACTGAAGAACTGAACTCGCAGCAGGTGTCCTGCACCCTCGCCACCACGACCTGCTGCGGGGCCGAGGAACTACGGTCAGGGCGCGTCCAGGCATTCCGTAAGCGTGTTCGACGGCTGATCAAGGTTCTCGCGAATGGACCTTCTGATACTCCGATCATGGTGATGACCCCCTCGTGCCTAGCTCACCTTCGCACGAACTTGCTCGGTCACTGTGACCCTGATCAACAGCAAACTGCGGCAGCCATTGTCGACCGACTTCGAAGCCCTATTGAAGTTCTTGCAGAACCGAATAATTCAGCACCAACAACGGTGGTAACTGAGACCACTCCAACTTCACCCTCAACCACCGTGGTGCTGAACAATCCACACACGACCGACGCCGAGAGCATCGCAATTCACCGTGCCGCCACCGAGGGAACATCCGAGGCGCAGGTCATTGAAGATGCCGGAATGACGATGGGAGCGTGGGCGCTTCGACAGCAAAATGAAGCCAGCATGCATCGCGTCATTGGACGCATGGCAGAGCGACTACCGGCACAAGATGACCACCCCCGCACTCTGGTGAGATCCGGCCTCATCACATCTCAACTCCTTTGCAATGAAACCGGTGATCGCGCCGTTGACCCCACAGTTCTTTTCATTCGAACAAAGAGCCAATACGAGTAAGTTCGAGGCGGATTTCGTCAACTACTCTGACGGTATGGGCCAACACTCGCTGAGCATCTCCACGACGTGCCCACAGGTCGATATCGCCCGACGGCTCGCTGATGACGTGCTGTTCCCAGCCACGGTTGAAACCGATCGCAGCGGGAAAATTCCAACTCAGCAGTTACAGGCCATTCAAGATGCTGGGCTCTACGGCATTTTCTCGACTGAAGCAGTTGGGGGCTCAAACCTTTCTGACGGTGATCGAAACTTGGTGATCGAGGCCCTTGCTGGCGGTTGTCTGACCTCAACGTTCATCTGGCAGCAACATGCCGGACCGGCGTCGGCCACTGCAGCCTGCGAGGGTGCAGCCCACCGATATGCGGAAGGGCTTGCCCGAGGCGATATTCGTGGTGGAGTTGCGTTCGCACATCTTCTGCGCCAGGGGCCGCCAGTTCTCCGGGCCGAGCCTTGTGCTGATGGGTGGCAGATTTCGGGCACCGCGCCGTATATCACTGGCTGGGGCGACGTCGACATCGTTCTCATTGCTGCACGATGCCAAGATTCGATTATCTGGGGAATTGTTCCCGGTATTGAATCCGCCACGATGTCAGCTCGCATGCTTGAACTCGCCGCAGTGAACTCAACATCGACAGCGGTTATCACCTTCGACCAGCATGTCATCACGAGTGACGACATCACATCAGTTGTGCCCTTTGATACTTGGCTTGAGAACTATCGAATGGGGTTACGAGCAAATGGATCTCTTGCACTCGGCATCACGGGACGATGCCTTTCGCTGCTTGGCCCCTCAGATCTTGATCATGAATACCTCGCTGCTCGTGAGCGCCTCGACACCGCAACAGTCGATGAACTTCCAGCCGCTCGGGCCAACGCAAGCGACCTGTGCATGCGCTCCGCAACGATGCTCGTCGCTGCATCAGGCGGTGGCGCAGTTGCACTCTCTCACCACGCACAACTGTTGGCTCGCCAAGCGATGTTTTTGCTTGTGCAAAGCCAAACAAGCGAAATTCGTCGTCACCAGCTCGCACGCACGTTCTGATCATCTCAACCAATTGAGATCTTCATGAAGATGACGACTACGGTCATCTCATGACGAATGGCCCGATTCATGACGTTATTGAGCGCTGGCACCTGCACATGCGGGGCCAACTTCCCGGTGGCCTCGATGAGCTCTTGCATGACGATGTCGTCTTCTTGTCGCCGGTTGTCTTCACCCCTCAGGAGGGCAAAGCCATCACCATGCTGTATCTCAACGCAGCAAGTCAGGCACTCCCAGGTGACGCATCAAATGTTGCTGAGGCAATTTCGGATGCCGGTGACTCCTCTGGAAAATTCCGATACACCAAGGAAATTGTGGACGGCCATCATGCGATGCTCGAATTTGAGACCACTGTCGATGGAAAAGCAGTGAACGGTGTCGACATCATCACCTGCGACGATGATGGGAAAATAGTCGAATTCAAGGTGATGGTTCGTCCGTTACAAGCAGTGAACGCCGTTCATCAGCAGATGGGACAAATGCTCGAGCGCATGAAGTCGCTCAATGACTAAATTGCGTTGACGTTATCGAAGTGCGTCTTGGCAGTCTGCTGCCCGAAGTGACTGCTCAAGGTAGGCGCTGTACCCGGTTTCACCGAGGGCCTCGAGGTCGCTCTCACGAGTAATTGACACCTCGTTGAACCAACCGATGAAGTCAGTGGTGCATTCGAAGTTGTCACATTCGCAGGCACCATCGGCCTTGGCTGTTGCTTCGGCGATGAGGTCTCCGCCTCCACACCCTGCGAGAGCCAACATCCCAACAGTTGTTGCGAAGATAGTTGCGAGTCGTTTCACATCAGATTTCATGATCATGCGCACAGTGTCGCACACAAAGATGTTGCGTGCAATCAAATTTCTGCTTCAGCCTGCCGCACGATCTGCTCGAACAGTTCGACTCCGGTCAAGATGAGTTCGTCGGGAAAGTCGTATCCAGCGTTGTGGATCGGTAGGTGTTCCTCACCGGCGCCGAGAAGCACCAGACAACAAGGGAAACGTTCAGTAAATAAGCCGAAATCTTCCCCTGCTCGCATGCCGACCTCGGGTGTGATGATGTCATGCCCACAACTCTCAGCCGCTCGCCGAACGCGTTCTGTGACATCAGGGTCGTTTACGTTTGCAAAGAAGTCTTCGACAACTTCAATCTCAACTGAGAGCCGGTCGCGCTCGGCTACATGTTCAGCGATTGCAGTGATCTCTGCCTGAAGGTCGGAAAGGCCTTGGTTCGTTGCGGTTCGTATCGTGAAATGAACTTCTCCCTCACCTGCAGCAATGCCGTAGGCAATTGACCCGATCGACACGTGTACCGGCGTCACCAATCGAAATTCCGGGTCGTGCTGGTCGGCAATCACAAGGGCATCGGCTTCACGAAGCAGGTCTGCAACGGCGAGCGATGGGTTCTCACCTTTTTCTGGTTCGCTTGCGTGCGCAATTCGCCCCGAGAACCGAACGACGAAGCTTCTCACTGCTGCGGTAATCGAGCCCGGCTTGATCACCATCGAGTGCATCGGAAAGCCCGGCATGTTGTGAATCGCAACTGCGAAGTCGGGGGTGAAGCGACTGAATGCTTCATCATTCAGCACAACTGAAGCCCCGGTTCCGGTTTCTTCTGCTGGCTGGAATAACAGATGTACAACCCCGCGCGTCAACGGTCGCTCTGCGAGAGCCTCACCTAAACCCGCAATCATCGCCATATGCCCGTCATGTCCACACTTGTGCGAAACCCCCACCGTTGTTGAGGCATACCCATCAACATCAACTTCGGTAATCGGGAGCGCATCAAGTTCGCAGCGAAACAGCATTGTCGGGCCTTCTACACCGCTATCAAATGTCACGACCACACCCGTTCCACCAATTCCGGTAACGATGTCTGTCGGGTTGAACTGCTGCATGAACGTAACGACTCGCTCGGCGGTTGCATGCTCGTTGTGAGCCAATTCTGGATGGGCGTGCAGCTCGTGGCGAAACGATGTCAACAGATCAGACATAGCTCTAGTGTACGAAGGCGTTCGCTGTTGAAGGGCACGAACTATTTGTCGTTCTGAGACCCGAAGATGGTCGGGGCTCCGCGCTGAGACCAATCGGGTGCACCCGGAATCACCCGCCCATCGACGGTCACCGACTGCTGCGCTTCGCCTCCGATCACCGTGCCGGAGCGTTTTCCGGTGACGCCGTTCGCTCCAATACCAAGAATTGGGTAAGAGTCAGCACGAGAGTAGGTCTGCAGCAACAGCGGACGTGGGCGTGGCGATGTATTTGCAACCGAGCCATGCACGAGACAGCAATTGTGGACGGTTACCGAACCAGCGGGGCCATCGAGCCACACCATTTCGTCCATACTGAGAGCGGCGATATCACTGTCGTTCATCGCACCACCCCATGAGCCATCCTGCCGGTAAAGGTTGTAGAGCGTTCCGAGATGACTGCCCGGAAGCACTCCCATCGGGCCCATTTCGGCGTCGATGTCATCGAGGTATACCCCAATGGTCAGCGGACTGAAATCGGTGTGTGGCCAGAACTGAATGTC
The DNA here is from genome assembly GCA_049432165.1 of Ilumatobacteraceae bacterium. Classification (GTDB taxonomy): domain Bacteria; phylum Actinomycetota; class Acidimicrobiia; order Acidimicrobiales; family Ilumatobacteraceae; genus Casp-actino5. The sequence goes on along the minus strand of JBMTDQ010000035.1, from coordinate 5,784 downwards.
TTGATGCCACTCAACCGCTTCCCCACCGTCTGACCACTTGAAGTTGAGTTTTGAGTGGTGGTAGCGAACCGGCCCACCAAGTACCTGTACTGCCAGCTGAGCGGCCGGTCCTTCCAACGCAAATCTTGCAAACGTGTCATGCTGATCGACTGGCGAATTCAACCGGCGAAGGCGGGGCGAGTCGGCACAATGCCCATCTTCGACATCAAAACGTGAGTTCGACGACTCAACCGTTCGGCTTTCGTCGACAAATGCTGCGGCAACTTGCTGCAGTTCTGAGAGCCATGGGTCTGTGACATAACCGGGTAGGTGCAGGTAGCCATCGGTGTCATATGCCGACACGTCGACGCCCTGAACATCGTCTACTGACATCAGATCCCCCTGTCGTTTCACCGGCCGTCGCTCAAGTAAAGGTCAGCCCGCTGAACTCTCCGGATTTCCACCAGTGCTCGAGGTACTCAAAGTACGCAACCGGACCCTCGATGAACGCACCACCGTTGAGTTGCTGGTCGCCGTCGAGCGGCTTGCCCTCGTTGTTGTAGTAACCCGGGGTGCAGTCTGGTGATCCGATCACCGAACCTTGCCGCCCTTGAATTCGTGTCAACCATTGGTTGACGTCTTCTGCACTCGACTCAACGCGAGTTGCCCCAGTGTTCTCCGCGTGTGACACCACCGCCGCAATTGCATCGCTCGCCTCGACATAGTTGTGAGGAACATTTGAGATGAGGTTTGCCGCCTGCGCCGTTGCGAGCACGAACAAATTCGGGAAGCCATCGACATGCGTGCCGTGCAGGGTTCGCATACCTGCAGCCCAATGCTGCTCAAGTGACGAACCGTTCTCGCCAATGATCTGGAACCCGGAGCGACGTGAAAGATCGGTGCCAACTTCAAATCCTGAGGCAAACACAATGCAATCAACTTCGTAGTGCTGCCCATTCGCCCAGATGCCAGTTGCATCGATCCGCTCAACCCCTTGGCCGTCGGTGTCAACAAGTGTCACACTTGGCCGGTTGTAGGTCTGCAGATACTCGTCGTGGAAGCAGGGCCGCTTACATAGCTGGCGGTACCACGGTTTCAGCGCCTCGGCGGTCGTCGGGTCGGTGACGATCGCATCGACCCGAGCTCGGATCTCTTCCATCTTTTCGTCGTCAGACTCTTCGTAGGCCGCAAGCGTCGTTTCCGGGCCAAGTTCTGCTCCGGCCATCACTCGAGCAGCGACCCGGTCGCGAACCCTCTGAGAAATGTCGGTCCAACCGTCCATCACCAAGTCGACATCGGCATATCCACCTGTTTGGAGCAACGTGAAGTTGCGTAGCCACTCGCGCTGCCAGCCTGGTTCGAGCGATGCAAACCATTCCGGGTCGATGGGATGATTGTTGCGAACGTCGATCGACGATGGGGTGCGTTGAAACACAAAGAGTTCACCGGCGTCACGACCAAGTTTTGGTATGCACTGCACTGCGGTTGCACCAGTGCCGATAATCGCAACTCGTTTGTCGCCGAGTTTGTTCATTGGCACGTCTGCAGGGCCACCCCCGCAATAGTCGTAATCCCAACGGCTCGTGTGAAATGCGTGACCAGAGAACGTGTCGATACCGTCGATTCCGGGAAGTTTCGGTCGGTGAAGTGGACCCGTTCCAGTCGCAACAAACTTCGCCGTGAAGTTGTCTCCACGATCCGTTGTGATCCGCCACCGATTGATGGCTGCCTCCCATGACACCTCGGTGACGCTGGTCGAGAGCAACGCATTCTCGTAGAGCCCGAAGGTGGTTGCAATGCGTTGTGCATGCGCAAATATTTCGTGAGCTGGAACATATTTTGCCGATGGAACCGTGCCGGTTTCCTCAAGAAGCGGCAGGTAGATCATTGCTGCCGTATCGCACATCGCACCCGGGTACCGATTCCAGTACCAGACACCGCCAACATCACCTGCGGCATCGAGCAGTCGGACGCTGTCGATACCGGCTTTACGCAGTGCCGCCCCGGTGACAAGGCCTGAGAAGCCGGCGCCAACAATCGCAACAGTGACATCGTCGTGCAACGAGTCGCGCTCGGTTCGCTCTGTGTACGGGTCGTCGATGATGCCTGCGAATCGACCTGTGGGCTCTAAGTACTGGTTATTTCCGTCTGAGCGCAGGCGCTTATCGCGTTCTGCGAGATAGCGCTCACGAAGTTCTTGGCGCCGTTCTTCGGTGACTCCTGGTTGCTCTGTCATTACCGCCCCCTTGGCAAAAGATACGCAGGAACTCCCACCCTGTACGTGGCGGAGTCGGCAGCGCTGTCAAACACGCACCCTTCGTGCATAAACCTATCCCCACGAGCAATCACTCCTTCAGGCACGGTCATCTGTCTGATGACGATGTCACCGCCGCACCCAAGACAACTCACCCGAACTTCAGCCATCGCTCGGACTCAAACCTTGTCACACACCAACACGGTCGACAATCTCAGCAGTGAGGCGAATCGATGTCATTCGCTCTTCGACAAACGGCGTTGAATGCGACACGATGAGTTCGTCAGCGCCCGAGTGGGCGAGAAATTCATCGAGATACGACGCAACCTCTCGAGGAGTGCCAACCGCCGAATACTGCATCATCTGCAATAAATTCTGCCCCTGCGGCATCGACAACACCTGATCTGCCTGCTCGTCGGTGTACTCAACTCCCTTTGGCACGATCAATGCGACGCGCTCACGAGCCGCAGCATGGAACTGCTTGAGAGCATCATCTGAAGACTCAGAACAAAACACATTTGCTGCCGCAATGACGTGGGGCTCAGCGAGCCGCTCAGATGGAACAAACGAGCGCCGGTATTCCTTTACCGCTTCGATCAATGCTCCTGGCGAGAAGTGAGATGCGAACGCATACGGAAGTCCAAGGGCCGCAGCGAGTTGAGCTCCGAATAGGGATGAACCGAGGATGTACATCGGCACTCGAGTTCCCGCACCAGGAATTGCTGCGACACCATCTGCCCGGTCAACCCCGTCTAGCAGGTCGCGAAGTTCTGCGACGTCAGACGGAAATGTGTCTGATGAGGTGTGATCTCTGCGCATCGCGCGCAAGGTCACCTGGTCACTGCCTGGCGCCCGTCCGAGCCCTAATTCAATTCGGCCCGGGTGCAGGGTTGCGAGCGTGCCGTATTGCTCTGCGATCACGAGCGGGGCATGGTTGGGAAGCATTACTCCCCCGGCTCCCAGCTTGATCGTCGACGTGTGAGCTGCAACATGGGCGATGAGCACGGCCGGCGACGATGATGCAACGGTCGGCAGGTTGTGGTGCTCGGCGTACCAGACCCGCGAATAGCCGCATTGCTCTGCGAGTTGTGCCATCTCAACGCATGAGTTCAGGCCGTCAACAATGGACGTGCCGCGACGCACCCGAGCGAGATCAAGCATCGAGAGTGTTCCGACCATGATGTAAGTCTGCCATCTGCGGGTCACCTGTGCGTGACCGACGGCACTACCGTCGTCAACATGGCGCTGATCAGTGTTCAAGAACTCGCTGCACGAATCGCACGGCACGACGATGACCTCGTCGTGTGTGACGTCCGTTTTGATCTCTCAGACCATGATCGCGGCCGGCGCGATTACGACGCCGCCCACATAGTCGGCGCCCGATTTGTTGATCTTCACCACGAGCTTGCGCTCCATGACGGAACATCACCAACAGGCGGTGGCCGCCATCCACTTCCAACGACGGGGCAGTTCGCGCAGGTGCTCGAACGACTCGGCATCACACCGTCGTCCTTTGTCGTTGCTTACGACGATGCTGGGGGCGCTGTTGCGGCCCGTCTGTGGTGGATGCTGAGGTCGGTTGGCCACCAGCATGTGGCTGTTCTTGACGGCGGATTTCCAGCCTGGGTGGCGGCAGGAGCCCCCACCGAATCTGCGACTCCAGTGGTGGAGCCCTCGACCTACGACGTCCCGACTAAATGGTCTGGGGTGGTAACGGCTGATGAGGTCGTCGCAGCAATTGAGGGCGGACGCAAAGTGATCGACTCACGGGCCGAGGTTCGTTATCGGGGTGACACCGAGCCGCTTGATCCGCGCGCCGGGCATGTTCCCGGGGCGGTCAATCTCTTTCATGGAGGCCATCTCAGCGAGGGTGGATATCACCGACCTGTGTCTGAACTTCGAGATCGGTTCAACGCGATCGAACTCGGGCAGCAGCCGATCGTCTACTGCGGAAGCGGTGTGACCGCCTGTCACAACCTGCTCGTCATGTGCACCCTTGGAATTGCCGAACCGGGAGAGGCATTGCTGTACCCCGGCTCGTGGAGCGAATGGTCACGCGATGAGAACCGCCCCGTCGCAACGGGCGACCTACCCTGATGCCGATCTTCTGGCGTTAGCGAACGGCGAGCAGGTCAACCACAAAGATGAGGGTCTCACCCGGCGCGATCACTCCTCCGGCTCCCTGGTCTCCGTAGCCCATATGTGGCGGAATCGTGAGGCGACGGCGACCGCCGACGCGCATTCCACTCACCCCCTGATCCCATCCCGAGATGACGTATCCCGCTCCCAGTTGAAAATCGAATGGCATGCCGCGATTCCACGATGCATCGAACTCAGCACCGGTGCTCCATGACACGCCGGCATAGTGGACAATGACCGTGGCGCCCGGCATAGCAGGATCGCCATCACCAACAATTTCATCTTCGATCACGAGTTCCGCTGGTGGCTCACCTTCAGGAACAGAAATTTGTGGACGTTCACGATCTTCGCTCATGCCTTCACCCTACTGGTAGGCACTGATCACGTCGATTGCATCTCGCATTGCGTCAATCATGTTGTCGCACTGCTCATCGGTGATGTCGAGCGACAGAGCGATGAATCCACGTGGGGCGAAATAACAACCACGATGTAACAGTTCGTGAAAAAGCAACTGCTTGAGGTCAGGGTCAGAGTGTTCAAGATCGTGAGGCCCTGTCACTGGTCGGTTAACGGTGTGGATTGCCATCATCGACCCAACACCTGTCACCACAAGTGGCAAGTCGGAGGCGTCAAAGAGTTCGCTGAGACGAGAGCGAAGCCGCTCTCCTCGCTGAAAGAGTTCGGTTAGCGCATTCTCTGATAGCAGTTCGCTGAGCGCTGCTGTAGCGGCCGCCATTGACACCACATTGTTGTTGAACGTTCCACCATGTGTGAGAGTTCCACCGCGAGCTGGGTCGAACGCCGCCATCACATCTGCACGTCCACCGAATGCCCCAAACGTCATTCCACCGGCAAGATATTTACCGAGCGTGGTGAGGTCGGGCAGCACTCCTGTTCGCTGCTGTAGGCCACCTGCGCTCATCCTCGACGTCATCACTTCGTCAAAAATGAGGAGCGCACCAGTGTCATCACATTCACGGCGAAGAGCCTCGAGATACTCCTGTTGAGCAGGGATGCATCCGCCTGCCCCCATCATGGGTTCGATCAACACCGCCGCTACTGACGTGTCGATCATCGACAACATGTCGATGTCGTTGTAACGGATTCGTGCGAAATCAAACGGCGCGAGCAGAGCCTCGCCGCCATGACCAAAGTACAGCAGCCCCCCGTGATAGGCCCCGTCACAAACGACAATCCGGTCTCGGCCGGTGTGGTGCCGAGCAAGTTGTAGCGCCATGAGGTTTGCTTCTGTTCCGGAGTTCGTGAATCGCACCTGTTCGATTGATGGAAAACGATCGACTACTGCCTCAGCAGCACGAATTTCGTCGGTATGAACCCCACCAAAGCTCCAACCCTTATCAAGGGCCGCAGTGACGGCAGCTCGCACCGGTGCGGGGTCGTGACCGAGAAGC
>JBMTDQ010000034.1:0-21422 GCA_049432165.1 Ilumatobacteraceae bacterium | reverse complement strand
TGCTTGCTGGTGCCGGCGATCGAGCATTTTGTACAGGCGGTGACCAATCAGTACACGACGCACAGTACGACGGCCGCGGAACCATTGGCTTGCCGGTCGAGGAACTTCACACCGCAATCCGAGACGTACCGGTGCCGGTCATCGCTCGGGTTCAGGGATACGCAATCGGTGGTGGCAATGTTCTCGCCACGATCTGCGATTTCACCATTTGCTCAGAGTCAGCAATCTTCGGCCAGGTTGGCCCCAAGATGGGCTCGGTCGACCCAGGGTTCGGAACTGCCTACCTTTCGCGCGTGGTTGGCGAAAAGAAGGCTCGCGAAATCTGGTACCTCTGCCGTCGCTACTCGGGCAAAGAAGCAGAAGCAATGGGCCTTGCCAACATTTGCGTTCCAAACGAAGACCTTGACGCAACGGTTACCGAGTGGGCCGAAGAGATTTGCGAGCGGAGCCCAACCGCTATCGCCATCGCAAAACGCTCGTTCAACATGGACACTGCGCATCAGGCAGGTATCGCAGGCATGGGCATGTACGCCCTCAAGCTGTACTACGACACCGAGGAGTCAAAAGAGGGAGTTAACGCTCTCGCCGAAAAGCGGGCACCTCGCTTCCGGGAGTTCCGCTCATGATCGTTCGACCAAATGCCTACGTTGATGGAGAGTTGCTCGAACTTGCGGAAATGACCAGCCAGTTTGCTGAGGAGCGCATCGCACCGGGGTTCACCGAACGTGATGAAACAAGAGTGCTAGATCGCCAACTCAGCAAAGAGATGGGCGCTCTTGGCCTCATTGCTCCCGAGCTCGAAGAGCGCTGGGGTGGTAATGGCGCATCACGTGTCGCCGCCGGTGTCATTCACGAGTACATCGGCGCTGCCGACCTCTCACTTTCGTACATCAACCTGCTTGGGTCGCTGAACGGACAAATCCTGGCTGAGCACGGTGACCCTGCCATCGTTGAACCCTGGCTGAAAGGCATCACCGACGGAAGCGTGATTGCCGCCCTCGGTCTTACCGAGCCGCGCGGTGGATCCGACGCTGCGGCACTCAGCCTCCGCATCACCGACGATGGCGACCATTACGTACTCGACGGTGAAAAGACGTCGATCTCAGCCGCTGACCAAGCCGACATTTCTGTTGTCTTTGGTCGCTCAGGTGGTCCGGGAGCACGAGGTATTACGGCGCTGCTCGTACCGATGCTGACAGAAGGAATCTCAACGACCCGCTTCGATTGTCACGGCCAACGCGCAATTGGTCGTGGTTCTATTTTCTTCGACAAAGTACGTATTCCGAAGTCGCATCGCCTCGGCGACGAGGGCGGCGGGTTCGTGCAGGTCATGCAGGGCTTCGACTTTTCACGAGCACTCATCGGCCTGCAGGTGCTCGGTGTCGCTCGTGCTGCACTCGACGACGCATGGGAGTACGCAACTCAGCGGCAGGCCTTCGGGCAGCCACTCTCGGCTTTTCAGGGCATCTCGCACCGCCTCGCAGAGTTCGACACACAGGTCGAGGCAGCACGTTTGCTGTGCTATCAGTCACTCTGGGCGGCTGATCGGGGTCTCCCCCACTCGGCTGAGGCCGCAATGTGTAAGTGGTGGGCACCGAAGTTGGCGTACGACGTCATCCATGAATGTCTGCTCGTCCATGGCCACGGCGGCTATGACCGTGGCGTAATGGAGCAACGACTTCGCGATGTGCTCGGATTCCAGATTGGTGATGGCACCGCTCAAATCATGAAAACAATCGTCGCCCGAACCCGTGCTGGGCGGGAGAACGTACCAAACTAGATCTAGTTAACAAGTGCAATAAGGGGGAACACATGCACTTCGATGCCGACAATTTGCCGGTTCGCCGACCATCGATGGTTGACGCCGGATACTGGCGTGACATCACAATCAACCAATCGCTCGACCAGTCGGTTGCCAAATTTGGTAACCAACTCGCTCTTGCAGCAACACAGTTTGATAGCGGTGACGAGCGAACGTTCACCTACGACGAACTCAACTCCATGGTGAACCGGGTTGCTGTTGGGCTCTACCGCCTCGGAGTTCGAGCCGACGACGTTGTCGCGGTGCAACTACCTAACTGGTGGGAATTCACTGTCACCCATCTCGCGTGCGCTCGAATCGGCGCAGTGACAAACCCGCTGATGCACATCTTCCGCGAACGCGAACTTGAGTTCATGTTGAATCACGGCGAAGCGGTTGCTGCCGTCATCCCATCGACGTTCAGAGGACACGACTTTGCTGCGATGTACGCAAGCCTCCAGGCGAAGGTGCCGTCATTGCAACATGTCATTGCAATTGGCGACGACGGCCCGAGTGGATTCGATGCGCTGTTGAGCGGACCCGCATGGGAACTTGAAGATGATGCTGCGTCGATTCTCAACGATTCACGTCCCGGCCCCGATGCGGTCACCCAGTTGATCTACACCTCGGGAACAACTGGTGAGCCCAAAGGTGTCATGCACAGCGCAAACACCTTGTATTCGAACATCCTCCCCTACGCCGAGCGTCTCAATCTTGACAACAGCGATGTTGTTCTGATGGCATCACCGATGGCACACCAGACCGGATTCATGTACGGCTTGATGATGCCAGTCATCCTGGGATGCCCCGCCGTGATCTTGGATGTCTGGGATGCCCCAACAGCGATTTCGTTGGTGAATACCCATGGAGCAACATTCACGATGGCCTCAACGCCATTCCTTGCTGACCTCACTGAGAACGTTGCATCTGGTGGAACAGGCGTTCCGAGCCTGTCGACATTCCTATGTGCTGGTGCGCCAATTCCTGGCCCACTCGTCGAGCGTGCCCAGCCAACACTCGGCACCACCATCGTCTCGGCATGGGGCATGAGCGAAAACGGCGCAATTACTACGACGCTGCTCGACGACGACCCTTCTCGTGCGATCCAGACTGACGGGTGCCCGCTTCCCGGAGTTGAAGTTCGGATCGCTGATGACGAGGGCAACACATTGCCGACCGGTGACATCGGACGTCTCCTTGCTCGGTCGTGCTCCAACTTCGGTGGCTACCTCAAGCGTCCACATCTCGACTCAACCGATGCAGAAGGATGGTTTGACACCGGCGATCTCGCGCGAGTCGATGATCGTGGCTACATTCGCATCACTGGGCGCTCAAAAGATGTCATCATTCGCGGTGGTGAGAATATTCCGGTCGTCGAGATCGAGAACTTGCTCTATCGCCACCCGTCGGTCGCTCAGGTTGCAATAGTTGCCTACCCTGATGACCGGCTCGGCGAACGTGCGTGTGCGGTGATTGTCGCCAAACCCGACACATCGATCGACTTCGACACGATGATTGAGTTCTTGACGAACGAAAAGGTAGCCAAGAATTATCTGCCCGAGCGGCTTGAAGTGCTTGATGCGATGCCCACCACCCCGTCAGGAAAGATTCAGAAGTTCAAACTTCGCGACATGATCGTTGGCGCCTGAGATGTCGACCATGCGGGCTTGGCGGGTCGATGAACTCGGCCACCCATCGGAGTCGTTGCATTTGCGCGACGATGTCGATGTTCCCGAACCCGGCGAGGGCCAAGTGCGCATCGCAGTTGAAGCCGGCAACATTAACTTCGCTGACATCTTGCTCTGCCAGGGCATTTACCAGGAGCGTCCCGGCGTGCCGCTCACCCCAGGTCTTGAAACCTGCGGTCGAATCACCGCTGTAGGTCCAGGTGTTGATCTTGTGGTGGGTACTCGAATCGCAGGAATGTCGGCGCTGCCACGCGGTGGATACGCCGAACAGGCACTGGTGAAAGCCCATACTGCCGTGCCAGTTCCAGACGATGTTGATTCGCCATCAGCGACGGTGCTGTTTTCGACATTCCAAACTGCCCATGTCGGAATCCACCATCGAGGGCAGTTGCAACCTGGCGAGTGGCTGCTCGTTCATGGAGCCTCAAGTGGCGTCGGAGCAGCCGCTGTTCAACTCGGCGTAGCTGCCGGAGCACGGGTGATTGCCACCGCAAGTAGCGAGGCAAAACGTCAGCATTGCTCAGAGCTCGGCGCTCATGTTGTGCTCGATGCAACCTCAGATGACCTTCGCGATGAGATTATGGCGGTCACCGAGGATCACGGTGTTGATGTTGCCTTCGATCCCGTTGGCGGAACGGTCGGCGATATCACCCGGCGCGTCATGGCTTGGGAAGGTCGCCTAATCGTGATCGGGTTTGCCTCTGGAGACATTCCCTCATATCCGGGCAACCACATGCTGGTGAAGAACTACTCGGTGATTGGCTTGTATTGGGGCGCTTATTCAGACCGTGGAGCGCACGACATTGTGCTTGCCGCCCACGATGATCTCATGACGAAATTTCGAGAGGGTCATATCCACGCAGATGTGACGAAGGCGTACCCGCTCGACGAGGTCCTCGAGGCTCTTGCTGCTCTCGAAAGCCGTACCGTCACCGGGCGTCTTGTCGTCACCCCGTAACGGTGGGATTCCATCAGCTCACCCAGCAGAGGCAGTCACGTTCCGTGGCGAGGAAGAAAGCTTGCTGCTGTCGCCCCGACCATCGAAATGGTTGCTGAGAGCACGAACACCATCGTAAAACTGCCCGTTGCGTCGGCAATAAGTCCACCTATCTGAGGTGAAATCATCTGCGCAACCCCAAATGACAGTGTTGCTGCCGCAAACGCCGGGCCGTAGGTGCTGCTGTCGGTGTGGGCGACGATGTGACCGGTGATCAATGCTGGACCGCCTGAGAATGCAAGACCGATACCGAGCGATGCAATGGCGACAACGGGTTGCTTACCGGTCAATATGAGCAACCCACACGATGCGTACATCGTGAACGCACCCATCAAAGTGATTCGCCGCCCGATGCGGTCTGATAGCGCCCCGAGTGAGACCCCGCCAAATGCCGCAGCAACCCCAACAAGGGAGAACATGAGCGCGGCCTCAGAGGGCGAGAATCCCGAGTCATCTTTCAGCCGGGCAACGAGGAACGCCATCACCAAGATGTAGGCAAAGCCGTACGCGGTGTACGCAACAGTTGTCGGAACCCAGGCACGAACCGTTCGCAAAGCACCAAATCCACCAAATCCACCAGCTGCAGCCGGTCGTTGTCCCTCTGACTTTAAGACCAGCAGCGTGCCTGCGAGCACGACTATCGCAATTGCAAATTCGATCTTGTACACCAACTGCCAGACGTCGACAGCCTCGCGGTTGCGACCAAGCCATGAGGCGAGTTGACCGGCGAACACAATACCGATGCCAATTCCTGAGCCGACAAGGCCAACCGCTACTCCTGCTCGAGCAGGAGGAAACACCCTCGCACCAATCGCTGGTGCCGGAATCCAGATAATCGCACCCCCGAGACCCATACCAAAGAGAGCGACACCGAGCACCGAGGCATTCGTCGCAAAGGCAGCCGCACAGAGACAGACAGTTGAAATCGTGAGACCGAATCGCACAAGTTGCACAAGGGTCATCTTTGATGAAGCCCACGAAACAAACAATGTTCCAAGTAGATAGGCCGTGACGTTTACGGTGCCAAAGAAGCCAGCCAAAGTATTTGAGCCGTTCAGAAGTTCGTCACGAGCTCCTGGGAGCGTGACACCCCACGTAAATCTGCCAAACGACTGAGCTACGCAGGTAGATGACATGACGACCGCCATGATGAGAATGACCCGCCCACGACGTGGAAGATCGAGTTGAGCGGTTTCATGCACATGTCGACCCTAGGCGAATGAAGCCGAATACAGCCGTATCGGCGCTGTGCCACATGTACCAATTCTCTATCACGCGTGTGACTCCGCATCGGTCAATTGATCGTTTCACCGAACTCACTAGTTTTTCTTTACGGAAACAACCTTGAAGCGGCCTCAGGGCACATCGTTCTAGTTGAACATTTAGTAAAGCAGATGTTCAAATAATCGTTAGCTCGGCGTCATTCTCTTGTGTTATGTTTCCCTGAGGAAAGAAACCACAGTGGAATCTTTCAAATAAAAAAAGGGGGGTCATCATGACCTATTTGTATTCAGTGCTCGCTCAAGTGGGAGACAAAAAAGCGTTTAGCGAGGCAAGCCAAACATGGGTTGGCGGACACCTCGAAAAACTTGGAGTGCGCTCATATTCCGCAACTGAAATCGTCATGGGTGGCGAGATGGCCGGCATGTGTGTCATCGGCTTTGAGTACGACTCAGTTGATGCAGCAATGGCTGGACAAGCAGGGTTCTACCAAGACAGCGAATTAGTCGGAATGATGCAGGCCACGCAAGTGCATGTCAACCGACGGATTTTGTTCCGAGTGCAATCTGAGCGTGGTGAGCGTCGAGGTCAATTCGGAACGATCCTGTACATGGCAGGCCGTCCAGCCGATGACGCAACCATGGAAAGCAACATGGACCACAACTGGTCACATATGCAAAACGGAGCAAACGGTTTGACGTGGCTCATGTCGGTAGCGGCTGGCCCAGCACCGTTCAATGCAACAGCTGTTACCTGGACAGATTCGCTGGATGACCTCTTGGCAGCATCTAACAAAATGTTTGCTGACCCGAAAACGATGCAGATCATGACTGACTCTGGTGTTCAGGTACTTGGTCGTGTCATCGGTCGCAACATGCTCTAAGCGAATTGCAACCATGACATACGCACAAATCATGGAGTTCGATATGGACTCCACCGAAGCAGTCGAGTTGATGAACAAATACGCAGAGGAGGGCAAGGGTGTCTCGTATGCCCGCCGAGCCCTCGTTTGTGCCGATCGGAACCGACCGGGCACAATCATCCAGATCGTCTTCTTTAACTCCGTTGAAGAAGCTGAACTCAACAACAGCCTCGACATCACGCAGAACGCCGCAGCTGAGTTCTCAGCAAAGGTCGGCGATGTTCAATTCACCGACCTCGACGTACTCGCCGAAGTCACTCTGTAGACACCACCTTTAGCGAAAGGAATTTGCACATGAACGAATCAACGTATTTGGAACTTGGCCGGCAGATCTCTGACCGATTGAGGTCCTCTCAGCTCACATATTTTATTGCGGTTTCCGCTATCACAGCAGTGATTGTGTTCGGCCGAGGTGATGACGTCAACCTGTTGTTGACGATCTCGGCGATCGGTATCGGACTATTTGGCATGCTTTCCTTTGATGCTGCACAGCAGGCGTACATCATGCTCAACAAGTCGATGCCAGAAGACATGGCGGGGACACCAATTGGAGAAGCGACCAAAAACCCGGCGCAGTTCCAGTTCTATCGGGCAACAAATGCCATCTTCACATCACTCATCGCAGTCATACACGTCATCACGATTTACAAATAGGAGATCATCATGAGCTACACATCTTTCTCAATCAGCCGACCTGGTCGCGCTTACGATGGCGTTGCCATTGGTTCTGACCAATGGAACGCCCTCATCACCCGGCAGTTCGAAATCCTCGGCGAAGGCAATGCTGAGACTCTTGTCGGAGGTTTCGCGGCAGGCATTGGCAAATTCATCAATGTCAACACCTATCCAGATGTTGAATCATCAACTCGGGTCATTGCACGACTCGCAGCGGAACAGCTATTCGAAGTCGAGTCATCCGGCCCATTCGTGTCCACTGAGGACATGATGAAACTGATGACGAGCTAAAGGAGACACATGTCAACGATTGCGGTAGCTACATTTCGGTGCAACCCTGACGGGAGAGTTGCCCTCATCGACTTTTTATCTGGCGAAGACGGTCTAACCATCACCCGCTCATATGAAGGTGCAATTCGAATCGAAACCATACTCAGCAGTGATAGCGACGACGTCGTTCTCTACGAAGAGTGGGAATCAGTTGAGCATCACAAGGCGTATGTGGGCTGGCGAGTAGAAACCGGCCTCGCAGATTTTCTCTCGTCAAATGGAATTGAGTTAGAGATCTCGTACTACGAAATGACGAGCATCTGATGATTTTTCATATTCACCATCATCATGATGAGAACACATGCCCGGCCAACAGCCCCGAAGCCGTCGGAGCAACGTTTGGTTCGGTCTTGCCATCTCTCAGCGAATACGGGGTCACCGTTATTGGCGCCTGGGTTGACCCACCCGGTCACGACTTCTTCTTCGTTGTCGAAACTGACAGTTACGATGATCTCGTCGAAGGGCTCCGCCCGATTCTCGCTGCGGGAACTGCAAGAATTCAGCCCGTCGGCGATGTCCAGGCTCAAGTCGCAAAGCGAATGGCTGAGTCGAGTTAAACCCTGAAACTTCTGTTCTTCAACGGTGCTTCCGTAGGAAGTACTGTTGAAGAATGGATAGTAGGCACGAACTCCGCGCAGTTGGCGTAACGCTCGATTCGAACGACCCTGACCGCACCGCAGATTTTTGGCAGGCCGCTCTCGGTTTTACGAAACGAGAAGGTGACGGCAACCCGTACATTACGTTGTCGGACAGCCCGGCGGGACGCCCCCTCAACCATCTGACGATTCAGCGGGTTCCCGAGGGCAAAACCGCAAAACATCGCCTTCACATTGACCTTTTTGTCTCCGATGATTCGGCATCAGTGGCTGCACTTGTCGAACTTGGTGCATCGGTTCTGGTTCCTGCGGAGGGTTCTGGCCACATGGGGATGCGGGCAACCGTGTTGGCTGACCCCGACGGAGGCGAGTTCTGCGTGGTCTGCCGCAGCTGATCATCACCTGCTCTCGATTTAGACGAGTCTAAAAACTTCAGCAACCTGGGAATGCGTATCGACATGGCCGGGTTGCAGAGGTCGTGACCACAATCAAAGACATCCCTCTCAACACCATCAGCGGCGAAGAGACCACCCTCGGAGCGGTTGATGCCGAGGTGCTTCTCGTCGTCAATGTTGCTTCAAAGTGCGGTCTCACCCCGCAATACGAAGCACTCGAGGCCCTCCATCGCTCATATGCAGGCCGTGGCCTCGCGGTCTGTGGCTTTCCAGCAAACGACTTCCTAGGTCAGGAGCCAGGCAGCAATGAAGAAATTGCCGAGTTCTGCAAGACCACCTTTGATGTGAGTTTCCCGATGTTCTCAAAAATTGTTGTGACCGGCGATGACCGTCACCCGCTGTACTCCGAGATGATTTCTCAGCGTCCGGATGCAAGTGGCAACCACGAGGCATACCGTGAGCGCCTGCACGGGTTTAATATCGAAACCACCGACCAGCCCGAAGTCCTCTGGAACTTCGAAAAATTCCTCATCGGTAAAGACGGCACAGTTGTTGACCGTTTCTCACCGAATACAACAGTTGATGATCAGATCGTCATTGACGCCATCGAGACAGCACTCAGCGCCTAATAGAACTCCCCCACGCTACGGCCTCAGATCACGATGATGTGATCTGGGGCCGTTGTCGCGTTCAGGGCTGCGACCGTTTCGGCCCGATTATCGAGCACGGCGCGCTGGTTGATGTAACCCTTGTCGGTCATTTCGCCCGCATCAATTGACGGCAATGCAGATTCAATTGCCACCCGGGCAATTCGACTGGATGAGCCTCCCCCACCCGCATTGTGAGTTGCGAGCGCTGCTGAAATAGCGGCCCTCACTTCGGACGAATCACTGTGCCCAGGGGTAAGCCAAACGATCAGACCAATCCAGTCATGATCGTGTCCCGTGATGACCGCATCGAGCACGTACGGCGAGCACGCGGCCACGACTTGGGTGCGCAGTGTGCCTGCCGAAACCCAAGTGCCGGTCGACAACTTGAAGTCTTCAGCGATGCGACCATCAAACACGAGACCTTTATTGGGGTCAGTGGGGTCGGCCAGTCGTATTGCGTCGCCGGTAATGAGATAGCCCTCATCATCGAAGGCCGCTGCAGTGCGCTCGGGGTCGTTGAGAAAGCCCGGCGTGATGCTCGGTCCAGACACACGAAGTTCAGTTTTTGACCCTGAAGGAACCAATTTGACAGTCACACCTGCAATCGGAGTGCCGACGATTCCTGGGCCATCAAGATCCGCATGCACTACAACAGACGCTGGCCCGGTTTCGGTCATCCCCCACCCCGCAGCCATCGACACCTGTGCAGGCGCATAAGCGTCAATGAGGGAGTTAAGCCGCTCCCACACGTCGCTCGACAGCGCTGACCCTGCATAAAACGCAACTCGGAGGTTCTCAAATATCTGTCGTGCCGATTCTGGAGATTGCTCAAGCGCATCAACTAGGCGGGCCCAACCCGCAGGCACGTTGAACGCCATCGTCGGCCGAACATCAACAAGGTTTTGAACGGTGATGCCCAAGCGATCTGGCGTCGGCCGACCACCATCGATATACATCGTTCCACCATTGCGGAGCACCAGATTGAGATTGTGGTTGGCGCCAAAGGTGTGGCTCCATGGCAGCCAATCACAAATGACCGGAGGCTCATGCTCGAGAAACGGCCAGCCAGCAAAAATTGATTCTTGATTCGCGCACAGCATCTTGTGCGTGGTGATGACACCTTTTGGAACACCAGTTGAACCCGAGGTGAAGAGTATTTTTGCGATCGTTTCTCCCGACACTGCAGCTGCGGCAGCGTCAACAGCATCTGAGGGAGCAGCGTTCATCAGATCGGCAAGGCTGGTTCCATGATTGCCGTCACCGGCAACGATGTGAAGGCCGGGAAACAGGTCGAGCGCTTTGCCAAACATCTCACCCGAACTCGCAAACACCGCTCCAGCATCTGTGTGGCCAACGATGTATTCGAGCCGGTCGGTTGTTGATGCGAGCAATGAGTACGCCTCAGAAACCGGGACAATTGGAACACCAACGAGGTGCCCAGCCATCACCAGCGAACCATGATCTATCGATGCCCCTGACAGCACCGCAAGAGGTTTGTCCTGACCAAGTCCAAGGTCGAGCAAACCCTGACCGATCGAACGCGCTCGGTTCCACATCTCGGCGTACGTGATTGTCTCCCACGGCTGCGAAGGGTCGCCACCGGGGCGCTGTGCCAAAAACACCGTGTTTGGCCGTTCGGAAGCCCAATGTTGTAGCCAGTCAGCGACTGACCTGGCATAGTTTCCAAGCGCCACCCGTGAGCGAAGCAACACATCGCTTTCACGCTCAATGAGTTCGATATCAGGGGACGCGAAATGAGGGAACGAGCGAGGTGGTTTGGACATCATGGACTCCAGTCGTGAACGCGAGCAGCGATTACGTCCACGATCCGCCAAACATGCGTCCAATTTCTGCGTCGAACACCTCATGGTAGGTGTACATCGCGAGTGCAACCGTTCCACCGGCAAGCGGTACAGCACTTCCTAAGTCATCAAGAATGCTCAAATCTCCTCCTGTGAGATTCTCGCCTGTGGTGGCCTCTCAACAATATCCCTCACGCCCTATCTGCTCGAAACACCGAGAATTGGAAACTGTCGCTTCGGCTGTCTCCTCGACGGTCATGGGCACGACATGGCCACACCTCATCCAATAAACCAAGATTTCCGATGCAACCACGGGAACCTTGGAGCTTGAGGGCAATGAATTGTCGTTAGCCACGGAGGTGTTTCACGAGATGTTGACCCCAGTAGTCCAATTTCGACTTGCGCATTACCTGAACCTTGTCATCTCGACCCGTAGCGCCTACCCAAACTCAGATGTTGAGACTTCGGCAGATGTCGATGCACTGCTCAAGATGGTCATCATGGCGACCAGCAAACCGAAAGATGACATGAGTCGACCCCGATTCGATAAATCGGCCAAGCCATGGCACAAACCCCTCGGGCGTTCCTGCGTAGTTGGCTTGCCCGGCACGAGATACCTCTGGAGGCATCGGATAGTAGGCAGCCATGAAGTCGTTCATCTCTTCATCTGCAATTGATACATCCTCGTGAAGCGCAACTGTCACGTAACTTGGAACCGGCTTGTTGGTGACATCTCTAGCCGCTGCCTGTGCGGCAGAGCGAACCTCGGGAAGTCCTGCCGCTTGCTGATCGGCTGAACCGATCGGCATCCACCCGTCGTAACGCTCCCCCGCTCGCCGCTGAGAGGCTGTTGTTGAACCTGCTGACCAGATCGGTGGTCCCCCTGTGGTGAACGGAAGAGGCTGTAAACGGACGTCCGATAGCGAGTAGAAGTCACTCTGGTGGCTCACCGTCTCACCTGCCCACAGACGACGACAAATCTCAAGATGGGCATTGAGACGACCAACCCGCCGCTCGAAGGGCACCCCGACCGAGGAGAATTCGTGATGAGTGGTTGGCGTGTCAGTCGCAATACCGACTCCAAGCACGAGGCGTCCTTCTGAAATTTGGTCAACAGTTGCGGCCTGATGTGCCATCACGACAGGGTCGCGCAAGACCGGCAGCAACACAGCTGTGCCCAACATCGATGATGTTGTTCGGGCGGCAAGTGCGGCGAGCATCGCAAACGGTTCATGCCGAGGTCGAGCGACTATCGAGTCGCCTACCCAAATCGATTGATAGCCAAGTTGTTCTGCTCGAGCTGCTCGTTCGAGCATTGGCCCGACAGCGACGTCGTTGAACATGACGGCTTCACGTGTGGGCACGAGATACCCAAATGACACGTTGGTTGACGAGACCTCGCCCATTACTCGTCAAAGCCCCGATAGGTCGCAATCTCTTCCACAGAGCGACGTTCTGATACCACGTCGTTTGCAGGGAAGTCATCAGCCGGGAAGCCCATTGCGACGGTGATGACGATTAGTTGATCTTCGGGTATCGATGCTTCTTGCCGCACCACAGATGACTGGTAGATGCCCTGACCGTTAATCACTGCACCAACTCCACGATCCCAAGCGGCAATCACCATTGCATAGACGAATTGCCCGAGATCAAAGTACGCCTCGGTCGAATCAATGAGCTCTCGATCGATGCACCCAATGACCGAAACCGGTGCATCAAATTGCCGGAACCCTCGCATCGCCCAGTCCTGTCGTTGCTCTTTGTCATCCCAACCAATTCCCGCGGCCTCGAACAACTGGGCGGCCACCCGCTTTTGACGATCGCGATGCGCACCCTCGTATCGAACATGACCGCGGATCTCACGATCTGGTTTTCCCGTCTCGAGCATGCGCTCTGTATTACCGGTTCGAATTCGGTCGAGAACATCGCCAGTGACCACGTGAACGTGCCACGGCTGAGTATTCATCGACGAAGGAGTCTGGGCAGCAACTTCAATGATCTCATCGAGAAGCGCTTTTGGCACCGGCTCTTGCTTGTACCCACGGATGCTGCGTCGTTCGAATGCAAGTTGCTGGAATTCCATGGTTCCTCCCGATTAGAGCGTCAAGCGAAGACGCTAGGCGGGCTGCCGTGCACCACACGAAGCAGGACAACAGCACCTTGGCGACACGCCCTGCAGACATGTCCGTTACCGGCTACTAACGTCATCAGTATGCGCGTGTCACAACTCTGGCGGTATCCCGTGAAGTCGATGATCGGTGAGCAGCTTGACTCCATCGAGATCAACAGCACTGGAGTGATTGGCGACAGAGTATGGGCGACGCGAGACCTCGAGCGAGGTGGAATTCGAGGGGCAAAGAAGATCCCTCGCCTGATGCAGTGTGCGTCACGCCTACTCGATGACGGTCACGTTGAGATCACAACACCTGATGGTGCGGTCACCACCACTCGAGCCAGCAATGCAAATGGGCTCCTCTCAAATGCGCTGGGGCACAGGGTCGAACTGGAAGCCCTGAAGTCGAAGGCGGATCTTGAGCACTTTCGCCGTGGAGCTCCCGACCATGATGACCCGATGCAAGAACTACGGAATCTCTTTGGACGTATTAACGATGAGCCGATCCCGAACCTTGGGGCCTTCCCTCGAGACCTCATGGTTACGTTGGCTGAGTATGAATCGCCACCTGGCACCTATTACGACATGTTCCCACTCATGGCGATGAGCGAGCAGTCAATCACCCACCTCAAACACGCTCTGCCGAACTCTTCGATTGATGTTCGACGCTTTCGTCCGTCGATAGTGATCGATTCCCCTCTACATCGCGATGACGATCCACTTCCAGAACTGTCGTGGGTTGGCCGCACTGCATCGGTTGGCACAGCCAAAATTGAATTTGTCATTGGGTGCCCGCGATGTGTGATGGTCACGCGTGCCGTGAACGGAAGCATTCACGATGACCGCGAGGTGCTCCGTTATGTCGTTCGAGAACTCAATCAGGACGTTGGCGTCTACGCCAATGTGGTGCAACCAGGTGTGATAGCGGCCGGCGATGAAGTCGTCATTGCATAACACCTCGCTGTGGGCATCCCCAGTCTTTCCCACCTAAACACATAGGGTTATTTATGTGGCGAATGTCACTTAAACAACCCTTGAAAGGGGGACGTAATGGAACAAAACAACATTCTTGACATGGTGAAAAGCCGTGCCGCCGATATCAGAACCATCGTGATGTCGTTCACGCTCGCGCATGCGGCGCTCAGCATTGTTCTGGGCTTCGCAGGTGCTGGTCTTCAGGATTCGGGGATCAGACTTGCACTCGCAGCTTGGATCGTTCTCGGTTCGCTGTGGTGCGTGGCCTTCATGGATGATGCGATGCAAGACATGATGGCCGGCATGAGCGACATCGAGGGTTTTGCAGCAACATCGATGGGCAAGCGACTCGAGAAACAACCCATCATCGTGTTCCGCATTGCGAACGTCGTCATTGTTGCGCTCATCGTCATCGCCGAACTCATGGCGATCTACTGATCTAGTCAAAAGGAACCTCAAATGAACTCACACGATTTGTATAAATGGGTAGACCACCGAGCCACCATGCTGTGGGTCTGCTTAAAGAACCTTGTCTGGCTCACCGTTGGCGTTTCGATTGTCGTTGCGCTCGGTGAACTTTCAAGTGGAGCATCAACTGCGCTATCAATCGCCGTTGCCGGAATTGGTTTTTTCCTATGGTTTGCGGCGTTTGGCGCTGTTATGGATATCGCAGCGATGAGAAATGACATGGATGACGACCTCAAAGGAAGCGCCTTTGGCACAAACTTTGCTAAGGCGCCGTTCCCGGTCTATTTCGGATTAATGACATTGGTGATGCTCGGCACCCCGGTGATGCTGATCATCATGTTGAAGTCATAACGTTCAACTCCACATCGAATGCGTGTGCCGGCGTCAGCCTTCAACTGAGTTGACGTCGGTGCAGGCATTTATCCAGTCAAGTTCGAACAAGAATTCGCCGTCATCACCATCAGCAAGAATGATGCCGATGGTCGTCGCTTTCCCAGGTTGAAATGGTGGGGCATCAACCAGGCGACCGAATATCCGAGCTTCAAGATCCTCGAATGACACTTCCACGACCTGCCAGTCGTCACCTTCGAGTTCGAGTGGTGCGTAATACGTGACTCGATAGACCTGCGAGTCAACATCAGCAAGGAGAACTTCGTACTGGCGTTGATCCGCCCGCACCCGGAGTTGAAGCCCCACCGACTCGCCCAGTCCGTCATACAGCACCCGTCGCACTGAAGAGAACCCGCCACCGTCGGTGACGATGGTTCCAGCAAATTGCATCTCTCCGGTCTCTGTTGAAATGGCGCCCTCCGACCGCCCACCCATCACGCCGTCATTCACCACTACCCATGGCTGTTCCTCAGATTCGGATAGGCGTTGACATGAGTGGCCGATATCCGGGCTGGTCGGATGAGTGACACTTGATGGCTCAGTGGCACTTGATGTGGCAGGCATCGCAAGGCTGGTTGTGGAGTCAAAGTTTTGAGTTGTTGGCTCTGCGTCTGATTCAAGCAATGTAGTTGTCACCACTGCCGCACTCATCTGATCCGTCGAATCTTGTGGTTGAGAGACTGAGCATGATGTGGCCCACACCGAAACAGCGCACACCAGGAAGATCTTCACCTCTGAAGTTTGAAGCTAAACACTCTTCCGAGCGAACTTCTGCGAGCGACAGAACGAAAAATCTATAAATGTGCGAGGTTTCTAGAACCCAGTGCTCTTGACCTACGAGACAACACACCGTTGCTCATAGACAAGGGAGAACACCATGAATCGCATCCGTAACACCATCATCGCCAGCCTCGCACTCGCAGGAACATTCGGTATCGGCTCAACAGCCTCTGCTGCCCCCGAATACCCATCAGACCAAACACTCTTCGTTCGACTCGTTGACGCTCGTTCGGCTGAGCCGATTCCCGGTGCCAAAGTGTCCGTCTATAGCTACGTGACAGGCGAGACAGCATTCACCACGTCAGACCGCTACGGACGGGTGAAGGTTTCTTCACTGTACGGCGACGAGTTTGCAGTGAAAGTGCAGAACACCCGCTGGCATTGCGGTGGACAACTCATGGCCGACTACTTTGACGAAGTCGAACATGCAAACCTCATCGTCAACCCAGATGATGGGAGTTCGTTCTCAGCTGGATACCTCGGAGTTGCCGCCATGAACCAGCGCTCAGCTTCAGGTCGCTGCTGAACACACCGAATATCAACAGATTGACATCAGCGGGCGGGTAACCGCTCGCTGATCTCGCGTGCAAGCGTCTCACAATCAGATACGCCAAGATACAGATAGCGGCCGTTCAGTAATTCAAGGCGCACCGCATGGTGACCGGCGGCTCTCCAGAGAGTTCCATGTCGAACGAGTCGAACTCCCCATCCATGGATGGCTCGCATTCTGTGTGCTGAGACAGCAGCGATATCTGAGAGTTTGATCGTTCGGCGCGGCCAGCCGTAGGCAAATGACACCGTCAGAGATTCAGATCCCACGCTGATCGTCAACTTTCGAAATCCTGCCAAGAGAGCAAGAATGACGATCGGAAGAGCTGCACCTCGAACTCGCTCCGATGACGTTCCGAATACAACAACCGGCAACAGAATAAGGGTGAGCGCACCCACGAACACGCCGAGCTGAATGCGACGCGACAGTTCGTGACTGACGACGTACGGCGTCGGCTCCATGGTGCCAACCTAGTGAAGACGACCGCCAACGGCGTTTAGTCCGCGTGATGAAGCGACTGAGTATGAGTCGGAATCTTCCCCGTTTCATCCCATTCTTTAATCATCACCGGAGCAATGTTGCGGAGCCGTTGCAATTCGTCAGCAGAGGCCTTCCATGCGCTGAGTTCGAGGCGATGTGAATTGGGGTCATGGAAATAGATGCTGTCAAACACTCCATGGTCAATTGGCCCAAGCACGTCAAGACCCATGGATTCCAGGTGTGTTTTAGCGGCAACAAGTGCGTCGAAGTCGTCAACGTGAAACGCAATATGTTGCACCCAATCAGGAGTATTCGGGTCTTTCCCCATCGGCGCCGAATTGGGCAATTCGAAGAATGCCAACACGTTGCCTGCACCGGCATCAAGGAAAACGTGCACGTACGGGTCGGGCTCACCTGTCGAGGGCACCTTGTCTTCTGCGATGGCAAGCACGAGATCCATATTGAGTGCCGCTTGATAAAAGTCGACGGTTTCCTTCGCGTTGTTGCATCGATACGCAACATGGTGAATGCCGTTGGTCGTCATTAGATCTGTCTAACACATTGACAGCAGGCAAATTTCAGGCACCCGCAACGATCAGGAGGAGCGAACATCTGGGCCAGGCGTCGTTACTTCGGAGCGACAAGAGGCCAAGGCCGTTCGCGTTCCATCCACAACCCAATATCGAGTAGTTGTTGTTCGCTGTGGTGCCGACCGATGACTTGCAGCCCTACGGGGCATCCGTCAACGCTTCCTGCCGGTATTGAAATTGCAGGGTTCCCAGCAATGTTGGCCGGGAATGTAAGGCGACCGTTGTTCCGGGCACCGGCGACAAGTCCGCCGAAGGTGTCAGGAAGTGGTCCTTCTGCATTGAACGCAATGTCTGGGTTCGAGGCGGTGATGACAAAGTCGACCTCGTCGAAGATGTCGGCCATTCGTTCGACGACAGCCATCCGTCGTTCCTCTATTCGGGCGCGGCCGTCCTCGTCGTAGCGGCCTTCGGTGTAGCGCAGCCCGGCTCGAATCTCCGGGGTGAGATCGCCCTCGCAAGCGGGCCAACGATCACCGAGTTCTGCTCGAATAGCGATCATTCCGCTGATCGACCACGCCGCACCCATCGATGGAAGGGTTGAGTCAATCTCGACACGATGCATCGCCACACCGTGGATGATGGCATCGGCGGCTTCGGTCAGAACATTCCACATTGCAGGTGAAACGGTTGCTCCACCCCAGTCGGGGACCACGGCAACTCGGCATCCACGCAACGCATCGGCGAATGAACCGAGTTGAGTTTCCCAGCCGGCGACTTTCGGCAGACTCAAGGTGTCCCGCGGATCAAATCCGTTTGTCACGTCAAACCAACGGGCCGTGTCGCGTATCGACCGTGTGAGGCTGCCGATTGAAACGGTGAGGTTTCCAACGAGAGATTTGGGTCCGCGAGGAATTCTGCCGAACGTTCCTTTCAGACCAACGAGCCCACAAAATCCTGCTGGGATACGAATGGAACCTCCTCCGTCACCTCCGGTCGCAATCGGTACAAGGCCGCCAGCGACTGCAGCTGCGGAGCCCCCTGATGACCCACCTGGCGTTCGTGAGTGATCCCAAGGATTTCGAGTGGCACCATTAAGCACCGTTCGGGTGAGGTTGACCCCTCCAAATTCGCTCGAGGTTGTCAGCCCGACCGGTATCGCTCCGGCTGTCACTGAGCGCGACACCATCGTCGATGTGTGCTCGGCCACTCGATCGGCGAATACGACACTCGCCTCGGTGAGCGGCCAGCCTTTCACGGCGTCAAGTTCTTTTACACCAAGGGGCACCCCTCCGAACGGGGCGTCGACGTCAGCGTTTGTCGCTGCTGCAAGGGCACCATCCTCATCGATGAAACTGAATGCGTTGAGGTCGCTCGACGCGATAGCGGCAAGTGTTTCACGCATCACCTCAACAGGATGAAGACGACCACTTCGGAACTCGTCAACCAGCCCACATACGTCACCGCTCCACGTCATTCCACCCCTCCTTGAAGAGCCGTTACCTGAAGGAACGGTAGTGAGGATTGAGCGTTTCCCCCGACACGAACGGCATCACGCAGCCAGTTCGACCTCAGACCCGCGGTCATCGATAGGGCAATGTTTCTCAGCCGAAGATGCAACGTGTCAACTAAAGGTTCCCATCCAATTCGTGATCGCTTCACCAATCTCATGAGGACTGTCCTCTTGGATGAAATGGCTGCCCTTGACGGTGACCTCCGTGAGGTTTGGCCACGACCGAGCAAATTCGCGCTGCGGCCCCGTCAAAATTGCCCCAGGCTCCGCATTGACGAACAGTTTCGGCATCGGTGATGCTGACAACCAGTCGGCATATGACTGCACAATCTCAACGACGTCGGCTGGTTCTCCATCGATTGGTATCTGACGTGGCCATGTGAGCGTCGGGCGTCGATGCTGAGGCTCAACAAAGGGCTTCCGATACTCGTCGATCTCTGGTTGCGCAAGGTTTCTGATAATCGAGCCCGGCAAGACAGCTTCGACGAACAGATTGCGGCCCATGATCATCTCTTCGCCGGCCTCTGAGCGGAATGCCTGGAAGATCGGTCGTGCAAGATTCGGCCATTCCTCCCAAGTGACAGGTCGCACAATTGCTTCCATGAAGACGATTCCAGCGACACGGTCGCGGTGACGGTTCGCCCAGTCGAATCCGAGCGCTGAACCCCAATCATGGATCACCAAGATGATGTCGTCACCTAGGTCAAGCGCATCAAGAACACCATCGAGGTACTCACGATGTTGCACGAACGAGTACTGACCTGGGCTCGTGTCATCGAGTTTGTCGGAATCGCCATGGCCGATGAGATCGGGAGCCACGCAGCGCGCAACTGACGTCAAGTGCGGAATGATGTTCCGCCACAGGTACGACGATGTCGGGTTGCCATGAAGGAACACAACCGCTCGACCCGATCCAGAATCGTGAACGGCCATTTGTTTGCCGTTCACCTCAATGAATTTCTTAGCGAGTGGAGCGGTATCAAAGTTGGCCATGAGGGTCTCCCTGTCATTTGACTCGGCCATACCTGTCAGACCAAGTCTCTCTTCCAGTATCGAACGCGCAGGTGAGTGCTGTCGAAGCGGGCACAATCCGCGAACCGCCTACATTGTTGGGTCTTGGTCCCAGATCTGCCGAGAGGGAGGGTCGCCGTAGAAGACTTCAGCGGGGCTGCGCTTGTCGATGTTGCCGGTGAGTCCTCGGTACACACCCAACCCGCAGAGTTCTCGAAGTTGAGGCGTGAACGTGGCCATCACCTCTGGCGGAGTGCCGAGTTGAATGTTTTCTTGTTGGCGGATGAACCCGGCGCAGTAGTTCATTGCGACACCAACACGGGTCTCATCTGAGGTCGTGTTCGCTCCCCCGCCATGCCACAAACTTCCGTGCCAAATCAGCACGCTGCCTTTTGACATCTCAGCAGCAATTGTCTCAACCTCAGGTTCGCCATTTCGATAGTTGGGGTTCTGCCAGAGATGACTCCCGGGAACAAGGCGGGTTGCGCCGTTCTCTTCCGTGAAATCGGTAAGCGCCCACATCGAATTGCACACGGTAGCCACGTGGGGCTTGGCGAGTGGTTGCACTTGGTCGTCGGCATGGAGTACCTGAGCGCTCTCGCCCGGGCCAATTGCAATCGAAGCGAGACTTGAGATCAGACATTCTTTTCCGAGCACGTGCTCGATGAGTGGCAGTACCGACTGATGAACGGGAACCTGCTGCCAGATCTCGCTGTGGGCAAGCAGGTTGTACGTGCGCGTGGTGTGATTTCCCTCAAACTTATTACCAGCCGGGGCGCGCCCTAGTTCCTCTTGCAGGCGGTGGACATCGCAGAGCAGAGCCGCAACGAGATCAAGATCAATTGCGTCGCGAACGATCGTGTAACCGTCGCGATCAAGTTGTTCGTGATGGGCAGCGAGATCGTTTGGCACTCCGTTAGCGTAGACCCGTGGAGCACTGTAGGTTCGGGTTGTCCAGCCCATGTTCTCCTTTACATTCCGACAACTTCTTGGCTTAGGAGCCAGCGCTGCGTTGTTCGCAGCCTGCTCAAGCGGTGAGGCCGCAGTGCAACTCATCGAACCAGTCGAGTCGACGACAACTGTTTCTGATGACGTCGTAACTGACATGTCGACATCGTCAACGACATCGTCAACTCTGCCTGTTGACATATGCACAGGAGACGAATCACGTGCAATCGCATCTGTTATCGAGGCGCAAACCGCTGCCATCTCACAACGAGATTTTGTTGCTGCCCTTTCGTATTCATCGAGCGCATTCCGTTCGAACATTTCCGTGCAGCAGTTTGAACGGATGATCTCCTATGAGTACGGCTTCTTGTTGAAGAATCCATCAATCTCGTTGATCTCATGCCAACTCATCGGCGAGTCACGCGACGTGCTTGTAGAACTCGGAACGGCGCAACGCCATGTCATGGCGTACGTATTGACCCCCGATGACGGTGAATGGTTCATTGAGGTCGCCGCGTTGCTCGGCGAAATTGGTGGGCTATCGGCATGAACGTATTCGCATTATTCGTGTCGAAACATGGATTCTCTGG
>JBMTDQ010000033.1:0-21493 GCA_049432165.1 Ilumatobacteraceae bacterium | reverse complement strand
TTCGTCATCCGCTTAAAGCGCGAGTAGACGTCGGTGCCGATGTACCCGAGAGGGTGGCCGACGTGAAGCCCGGCGCCAGATGGGTACGGGAACATGTCGAGGACGAACAGTTTTTCTCCGCGATCGTCGAGCGCAACCTGGTCAGCAAGGGGGCCAGCAGGGTTAGGGGTGTTGAACGTGCCGTTCGCATCCCACGTGTCCTGCCAGCGGGTCTCGATTTCTGTTGCAAGTTCTGCGGTGTAGCGGAACGGCGTCAGCCGTTCGCCTTGTTGTTCGTTGCTGTCCTCCATACCGATGTCACAGCCTACGGCTGTGATTCGCCCACCGGGGAAAGTGTTGACGTGTAATCGCAAGTAACGTTGTTGGCGTGAATTCCCCTACGGCATATCTGTCCATTCGCGCGCGGCTTGAGTCTGCCGCTGAAGGAGATGGCGGGGTTCGATTTGTTGGTAAGTCTGTTGCACCTGATGGCCCAACATTTGTGTCGTGGGCTCAGATACATGAAGAGGCGCGTGCGGTTGGAGCAGCTCTCCAGGCTCAGGGCTTGCAGCCCGGAGACCACGTCGCAGTTCTCGGTCCAACCAGTCGTGAACTTATGACAATTGTTCGCGGATGTTGGCTTGCCGGTATCGCCTCGATGGTGTTGCCTCTGCCAATGCGGATGGGATCACTTGACGAATTTGTGTCGTCGACTCGGCTTCGCATTCGCCACGGTGATGCGAAGCTGGTGTTGATCGACGATCAACTCGCTCCGTTTTATGAGGCGATCGAGGGTGATCCTCCGATCGCTCCAATGGGCTCAGTGCTCCCGGGCGCCAAGGGTGTTCCGTCAGGTGACCAGCTGATCGTGCCCGAGGATGATCCAGAGCGTTTGGTGATTCTTCAGTACACGAGCGGTTCGACGAGCGAACCAAAGGGCGTGATGATTCCTGATCGGGTGCTCACCGCAAATATCGACGCGGCCTGCGAAGCAGCATCGATTCGTGACGATGAAGTGATGGTGTCGTGGCTTCCGCTGTATCACGACATGGGGTTGGTCGGATTTCTCGCGATTCCGATGACAACCGGTGTCGATTTAGTGCAAGCGGCCCCCCAAGACTTTATGGCGCACCCTGCAAACTGGATGGAGTGGGTGTCGGAGTGGGGTGGCACTGCAACCGCAGGACCCAACTTTGCATGGGTGCTCGCAACGAGGGGTCTGCGTCGCTCGACAACACTCGACCTCTCATCGTTGACGTTGGCGTTGAGCGGTGCCGAACCCGTTGATCCAAAAGCAATGGATGCGTTCTGTGCTGCAGCCGCGCCGCACGGGTTTGACCCTGGAGCGGTATTTCCTGCCTTCGGTATGGCAGAGGTGGCAATTGCGGGAACGTTCCCTCGACGCGGGCAGGGTCTGGTCTGGGACTCAATCGACCGAGAGGTTCTCGAGCGAGATCGTATTGCTGTGCCACTTGATCCCGCAGATGAGGACGAATTCACTCGGCACGGACGGCGGCTTCCATTGCTCGGCAGGGCAGTTCCTGGCCTCGAAATGAAAGTTGTTGATCCCGAATCACGAGCCGAACTTCCTGAGCGGTCAGTTGGCGAATTGCTCCTGCGAGGTACTTCGGTGACCCCCGGCTATTACAAGCGTGAGGATGCAACAGCCGAGCTCTTCCACGAGGGCTGGCTGTGCACCGGCGACCTTGCGTACATTCTCGATGGCCAGTTGGTGCTCTGTGGGCGAATCAAGGACGTCATCATTGTCGGCGGCCGGAATGTGTTCCCCGAAGACATTGAGCGTGCCGTTGGAATGATTGACGGTGTTCGCGCTGGCAATGTGATCGCCTTTGGCGTCGAGGGGTACAAAGGCAAGGAATCGGTCGTGGTCGTTGCAGAATCTCGAGCCGACAATCTCGATGAGGTTCGTTCGCAGATTCATCATCGAACCTTGGAAGTTTGTGGCCTTCCGCCGAGAGACGTCATTCTTGTTGAGCCGAGCACGTTGCCGAAGACGTCATCAGGGAAGTTGCAACGAGCGAAGTGCCGAGAGTTGTACTTGGCCGAAACGCTGTCAGTTCGCTGATTGAACGAGGCTCAACATCCTGCCAGGATAAACATCCGCGTAAACGGTAGAACGGTAGAACCATCTGAGCGCTGCGGATAGGCCACTGCAAGACGTTTGCGATACTCGTTGATGAAGTCGTCCGCATTGTCGCCGAGGACTGAGATCACCGGACGAAGTGTTGCTCCTCCAGTCCACTCTGCGACCGGGTGTTCCCCTCGGAGCACATGGAAATACGTTGTCGTCCACACCCTGATATCTGTTGTGAGCGGTTCGAGAAGTTCTAAGTAGCGCTCAACTGAAGCGACGGGGGAAGGGCGAATCACCTCACGTAAGCGATGATTCCATCTCGGTTCGCTCGCAATTTCAGCGATGAGCGTGTGACTTGGTTGCGAGAAGTTATTCGGCATCTGAACTGCCAATTTTCCGCCATCGGTAAGGTGTGACATCAGCCGAGGGAATAGACCTTCGTGGTCATCTAGCCAGTGGAGTGAAGCATTTGAGAAGATCAGATCTGCTGGTTCGTTGGGTTGCCATTCAGCAATGTCTGCTTGCTGCCATGTTGCTGAGATCCCTGACAGTGATGCCTGCTCGAGCATCTCCGGTGAGTGGTCAACCCCGGTCAGCACCGCTGTTGGCCAGCGCTGCCGAAGGAGCGCGGTCGAGTTTCCCGTTCCGCAACCGAGGTCAACAATTGTTCCCGGGTGGAAGTCGGTGAGTGCTGCAATGAGATCCCGAGTCGGTTGGCTCCGCTCGTTGTCGTAGCGAAGGTATTGAGATGGATCCCACGTCATTGAGTTGTTAGCGCGAGTTGATCAGGGCGCTGAGTGTGGTACCTAACAGTTCGACTCTGCCAGGGATATGGCAGTTTGCGACTGCGTTGACCGTAAACCCATCAAGTCCGAGGTCGAGTTGAGCTGCCATTTGCTCGCCAACTGTGTCTGGGTCGCCGTGCACAACGAGTGAGCGGGCGAGATCGAGCTGTTCGCCTGTGAGGCCACGAGCGGCGAGGGCGATGTCGAGTTCGGAGCGTGCTTCTTCGTAGGTTGGAGCGATGCAGGTTGCTTGCTGTCGAGTGACCGTGATGGTTGAACGATCTCGGTGCTCGGCCCCACAGTGTTCATCAAGCGCAGCCAGCTTTCGAGGTACTTCATCGACCGGGCAGATGAGATTTGAATCGTCGGCATATCGGGCAACAAATTTAAGCGTCTTCTTTTCGCCCCCTCCTCCGATCATGACTGGAATCTTGCGAACCGGCGGCGGTTCATTCATTGCGTCAACGACTTGGTACCACTTGCCGTCAAGGGTGGGTCGTTCACCATTCAACATTGGCAGGATGATCTGAAGCGCTTCATCGAGTTTCTCGAATCGATCGGTGAACGTCCCGAACTCAATGCCAAACGATGAGTGTTCAAGCTCAAACCACCCTGCACCAATGCCAAGTTGTGCTCTTCCCTGTGACACGACGTCGAGGGTTGTGACCGTCTTCGCAAGAATTGCCGGATTGCGATACGTGTTTCCAGTTACCAGCGATGACAGGCGGATGGATGAGGTCTCACGAGCAAGTGCCGAGAGCAGTGCATAACACTCGAGCATGTAGGCGTCGGGCGAGCCAATCATTGGTAACTGATAGAAGTGGTCCATCACCATCAAGGTGTCGAAACCTGCTGCCTCGGCTTCTTTGGCTTGTCGGGCAACATTGCTGAACAGCTGGTCGGGGCCAACTCCAGGATAGGTGAATGACGGAATTTGGTAGCCAAGTATGGTCATCGCATCTCCAATGAGGTTGAACGGTTACCACGTTTTAGTTCATTTAGATGGGCCGCAGTGTGACCAAGCGAAAGGCCAGGCGGTTCGGGCGGGTCAGCGGAACTGAGGGCGGCTCCGAACGGCGGAATTGACGCCGTAGTGACGTTTCCGAGTCTGTAGGTCTTGCGAGTTACTTGCGTAGTTCTTCGAGCACAGGCTTCCATCGCTCTGGGTCTGAGCGATATGGGGCGTAAAAGCCAAGGCGATCAACGATGTCGCCGTAGCGGCGCTTCAGTTCTGGAGCGATCTGCTCTGGTTCTCCGACCACAGCGAAGGTGTTGAGAATCTCATCGTCAATCACCTCGCCCATTTTCACCCAGTCGCCTCCCTTTGAGAGGCGGTTGAGTTCTTCTTGCATTTCGCCCCAGCCGTGAAGTTCAAGGACTGGTCGGTATGCCGGTGTTGAACCGTAGAACGCAATTTGCTGCTTCGTCGCTTGGGCTGCTTGCTGTATTTCTTCTTCGTTGTTGCCGGTGACAACGAAGAGTGGACCTGAGATCTGGAAGCCCTCCATTGTCTTGCCGGCCTTCTCGCGACCCTTGGCAAGGGCTGGGATAGTCACCTCACGGATATAGCGCTCGGTGGTGAAACCATGAACGATGACCCCATCACAGGTTTCACCCGCAACCTCTGTCATCAGGTTTCCAACCGCCGCAATATAGATCTTTGGAATGCCGAACCCGGCGAGATCTGCTGCATTTGGGGTGAAGAACGGTGTCATCAATGTGTGTTGATAAAAGTCGCCACGAAAATCGAGTTTTGTTCCGTTTTCCCATGTATCCCAGATCGCGCGAATTGCATTGATCATCTCTCGCATGCGTGGAGCCGGATGGCTCCAATCCATTGAGAACCGTTTCGTGATGTGCGGCTTGATCTGAGAGCCCAAGCCTAGGATGAAGCGGCCTTTTGAAAATGCTTGAAGGTCCCAGCCGAGGTTTGCAAGCAGCATCGGGTTTCGAGCAAACGCAACGGCAATAGATGTTCCAAGTTCGATGGTGCTTGTGTCCGCTGCGGCTTGAACGAGGGGGAGGAATGGATCGTGGGCTGTCTCAGCGGTCCATGCTCCGTCGTATCCAGCGGCCTCAAGGTCTTTTGCGGAAGCGGCTGCTTCGGCGAGTCCGCCCATCACGCTTGCGTCGATTTTCATATCTCGACCCTAATTCGGGCCAACAAGATCTGGCGACTCAGTCTTGGCCACGAAGAAATCGTTCAACTTGCTCGCTGAGTTCGTCGGCTGAAATTTCGCCAATCGACGGAGGTGAGGATTCGATATGAGGGTTGTCGGCAAGTTGCGCGTCGTGTGCTTCTTCTAAGTTGCGCAACATCATTGCGTGTTCGGGGTTGTCACGCACCAACTTGTCGAGGCGCTCACGATGCTCAACCATCGACGAACGGAGATCGGTTCCATCGATGACGAGGTCGAACGAGGTCTTTAGTCCGTCGAGCAGGGCAACGCCTGCCGCTGGGTAGGGCATCGTTGCTGCGTAGTGCGGGACTTGAGCCCAGAGTCCGAGTGTTGGAATGTCATTGCCGTGAAGCGAGTGCTCGAGGGCTGATCCGATCCCTCCTGGCACGTCAAGGGTGCTCCGAAGGAATGGCAGTGTCGCAAGAAGATCTTCTGACGCGGTTGTCATTGATAGCTGGGATGGTCTGGTGTGCGGGCACGAGAACGGGTACGCCCCCAGATGGGCGCATGTACGCACGCCCAGTTGTTCTGCGGCGTTCGTGAGTTCAGCAACAAACCGGTGCCACGCTAAGTCTGGTTCTGGCCCGTGGGCAATAATGATGTCGCGACCGATTCGATCCTTGCCATGCGAGAGGGTGATGTGTTGCCAATCAAGAATGGTGTTGCGGCCGTCAACCAGTTTCATTGTGGGCCTGCGAGCCCGAAAATCGAGGTAGGTGTCGTCATCGAAGACCGCTATCGGCTCTGCTTCACACTCTTCGAGCAGCGCATCAATCGCGAGTTGTGCTGCGCCTCCTGAGTCGATCCACCCGCTGAGGTAGACGATAAGAACGGGGTCGGTCAGTACCGGAGGCTTGTCGTTCCAAGTGATGGTCATGTCGTTAGATCAAGTTGAGAAGTGTCGCAGCGGCTGTGGCGGCAGCGTCGACCTGTCGCTTGAAGGGTTCGAGTTCCGCGGTATCTCGCTCACCGAGTGCGCCGCCGAGATACCTGGCGTACACGCCTTCGAGGATGCAGGCAAGTTTCCAGTTCGCAAAAGCTAGGTACACATCAAAGTCGCCGAGGTCTCGATTTGAGGTGGCTGCGTATCGCTCAATGAGTTGATGACGGTTCCAGAATCCGGTGGCTGTCGTGGCTCCTGATTCCCACGCACTTTGCTCATCGGTCGGGCCGGTCCAATACACAGCGAGCATGGCGATGTCAGCGAGAGGGTCTCCGAGAGTGCAGATTTCCCAGTCGAGAACAGCGCAGACATTACCGTCATCGTCAACCATCGTGTTGTCGAGGCGGTAGTCACCGTGAACGATTGTCGCCGGTCCCTGCTCGGGAAGGTTCGCCACGAGTTCGTGGTGAACGTTGTCGATGAGATCGAGATCACGAGTCCGTTGTTGTTCCCACTGTCCATACCACCGCCGAAGTTGCCGGGCTACGTAGTCCTCGTGTCGACCGAGGTCGTTGAGTCCTACGGCGTCAAGATCAACGTGATGGATGGCCGCAAGAGTGTCAGCAAGTGATTCGCTCGCTCGCGCTCTTGATTGCTCGGTGAGAAGTTGCTCAGCAGATGCAACATCTCTCAGCACGTGACCAGCGACGTAATCCATGACGTAGAACGGGGCACCGTTGATGTCGGAGTCCTCACAGAGTCCAAGAGTCATTGGTACCGGCACTGCGGAACGATGTAGCGCTGTAATGATTCGGTGTTCTCGGGCCATGTCATGGGCACTTGCAAGGCCGTGAGCAAGTGGCGGTCGTCGAAGCACTAGTCGGCGTCCGTTGGCGTCGGTGACGAGGAATGTCAGGTTCGAATGTCCCCCAGCGATCATCTCCCACTCGTATGGACCTGATGCTCCGTCGATTGATGCGTTCAGCCACTCGGTGACGGAAGATTCAGAGATTCCCGCGGGTGCGTCCATTTCTTTGATCGTACTGATGGCGACGTATAGGTCATGCTCTCGGCGCGTCGGTAGGGTGGTTGACGTGAACGACATTTCAGGTTTTCAAGGGTCAGTTTTCGATGTCGGTGATGCAGATTTCGAGGTGCAGGTGCTTGAGCGGTCACGACGCCAAGCAGTTGTGGTCGATCTGTGGGCCCCTTGGTGTGGGCCTTGTAAGACGCTTGGTCCAATGCTCGAGGAAGCTGTTGCCGCAACCGGAGGCGAAGTTGTTCTTGCAAAGGTCAATGTTGACGAGAACCCTGCGATATCGCAGATGTTCCAAGTCCAATCGATCCCGGCGGTGTACGCCATTCGTGACGGCCAGGTCATCGACGGGTTCGTTGGTGCTCAGGGGCGACCAGAAATCGATTCGTTCATAGGGCGCCTTGGCTCCGACCCCGTGGCCGAGATGGTGAACGGTCTGATTGAGCGCCGCGATGAACTCGGTCTTCGCGCAGTGCTCGAAACTGATCCTGCGAATGAAGCAGCCATCATTGCCTTAGCGGACATTCTTGTTGAGCGAGACGCAACCGAGGAGGCGCTCGCTCTTCTTGAGCGAATTCCAGAAAACGACGAGGTGCGACGTGTAAAGGCGGCGGCCCGCATCGGATCAGTTGGGCCAGAGGATGACTTCGATAGCGAACTCCAATCGTTACTTGAACGGGTGAAGGGCGATGACGAGGCTCGTCAACGGTTTGTTGACATCCTTGAATTGATGGGTCCGCATGACCCTCGTACCGCGGCTTATCGCAAACAGTTAACGGCCCGTCTGTTCTGAAACGAAAATTGCTCGGTTACCGGCGAGCCGGTCGGTAGGGTCAGCGCTCCGACCTTCCCGGTGAGTCACGTTGAAAGGCTGACCGATGGAATTTTCTGTGTGGAGGGAGCGCGTTCGCTCCGAGTTGAGAGCACGCGTGTTCAACCGGCGTACTGCTCAATTAGTGCTGACGGCAGTAACTGTCGTCATGGCGGTTCTTGTTGCCGTGTGGTTATTTTCTCCGCCGGCAGATCGTGTTGAGGACAGCCTCTCATCTGCGAACGCTGAGGTAACGACGTCTCCACCAGCCACCGCAGTCCTCTGGCTTGATACATCGGTATCTCTCGCAGTTCACGTTGCTGGCGAAGTTGCTTCACCGGGCGTTCATCAAATGCCTGTGGGAAGCAGAGTCATCGACGCAATTAACGCAGCTGATGGCCCAACTGACGACGCGGAACTTGACGCCCTCAATCTCGCTGCATTTGTCGCAGATGGAGATCGGTTATACGTACCGTCCGGTCAAGCGTTGGTTAGTGATCCGTTCGTCGATCTTGGCCAAGGCGTTGGTTCGCCAATCAACGTCAATAAAGCGTCAGCAATTGAGCTTGAATCATTGCCCGGTGTCGGTCCAGCCACGGCAGATCAAATCATCCGAGAACGAGAGGCAAATGGCCCGTTTTCTTCGATTGACGACCTCACACGAGTATCAGGCATCGGTCCGGCAACGGTTGAAAAACTGAGAGATGTCGCATCGACATAACGCAGGTGCTACCAAAACCGGGTTGCTAGAGGAGAGCTCCTCCGATGCGGGCAGCGGCAATTCCAATTCCGAGTCCTGCTCCAATTGCCGTGGCGAGCCACAGCATCAGGTACTCGCGCCAGAAGTCTGGCCAACCGGCGATCGGGCGCCGGGTTGCTCTCCATGCAGCGATGAAACCAATGGCCGTCCAAAAGATTGCGCTGACGAGGATTGCGGCGGGGTAGGTGCTCGAGTCTGCAATCGGCGCACCCATTACGAGAAGTCCTGGCGCAGAGACAACCGTGCCGACCAGTCCGGCGATCGCAGTTTGTCTGCCTCCTCCCAACACCATGACGAGTAATGACAACAAGCCGATCACCGATGGCGGGACAAGCGCTGCGAACGGTCCTCCGAAGAGGATCCGCGCTCGATACCAGCGCGGGCCGCCAGCAACAGGTGCAGATGTTGCACCTGTTTCACCCGTGGATTGTTGCGCCATGAACGCATCCTACGATGACTTTCAATCTGCGAGTGGGCACTTTGAGGCGGATAATTCTGCCGACGGGTCGCCGGCCCTTCGAACCGGCTGGCTGATGCTTGCGGCTGGCGGAGCTTGGTGGTGTGCGCTGCATCCAGAGGTGGCTCACCTTGCCGTGGTCTCATCAGTCTTCTGGATCGTCAGACCGTTTCCCCGACAAGCGTTTGGCTCGAATCTTCTTGCGTGCCTGCTGATTACATTCGTGCTCGGTGTCATTTCTGGGCAAAGCCGAATAGCCCATGCAGCCGCCGGCGACGTAGTGAACATGTCGTTCATCGGCTCAGTGCGCGTTGTTGATGATCCGCAACCCTATGGTGCCTCTACCCGGCTCATCATCGAGGTCGATGGTGATCGTTGCGAGTTGTGGGCGCGTCGGCACTCGGTGCGTGCTCGACTCGAATCAGTCAGCGCCGGTCAATACGTAACCGTGAGCGGAGAGATTGTACCGCTGGCAGAAGATCGATATTTGAGAGTCCGATGGCAACACGTGGTCTGCGAATTTCAAGCTGAGTGGCTCGGCGATCTCACAGATGGTTCTGCCATGTCGCGGGCATCAAATCGCGTGCGTCAACTTGTGACCGACGCAGGAAACGTCATTGGCGGAGAACGAGGGGCGCTATTTCGTGGTCTCGTGATCGGGGACGACCGAGATCAACCAGTCGAGATGCTTCAACGATTTCGGTCGGGAGGGTTAAGTCACCTCACCGCTGTTTCTGGTCAAAACGTTGCGTTGATTCTTGGGGTTGCCACACCACTCATCCGGAAACTTGCGCCCAGAGCGCAGGTTGTTTCCACGTTGCTCATTATCGGGTGGTTTGTTCTCATCACACGCTCTGAGCCGTCGATTCTGAGAGCAGGGGTGATGGCTGCAATCGCCGCTGTCGCATCATCGAGGGGTCGCAGGGTGGAGCCTGTGCGAGTGTTGTCGATTGCGGTCATTGGCTTAATGATGGTTGATCCACTTCTGGCGGCGTCAGTTGGTTTCCATCTGTCAGTCGGTGCCACGTTCGGTGTCATTTCTATTGGCCCATTGGTGACCTCCATTGTTCCTTTGCCGAAGATGATCAGCGTCCCGATTGGTGTCACCTTGGGTGCTCAAGTTGGCGTCCTTATTCCTGCCCTTGCGGTGTTTCAGCGAGCACCATTGGTTGCGTTGCCGGCAAACCTTCTTGCTGTACCTGTGGCCGGAATTGTGATGATGCTGGGATTGCCGGTCGCCATCGTTGCGTCGCTGTTTCCACCTCTGGCACACATCATGTTGCCTCCGATCGAACTTGGTGTCTGGTGGGTTGACATCGTTGCTCGACTTGCCCAACGTATTGAACCAGCATCCCCGGTTCCGGGCATTGTGGCCTCGCTTGTCGTGTCCGTCATCGTCATTGGCGTTGCGGTTTCTCGGCAGATAACCCGTCTTCGTGCTAAACACGAGGGCTGAGATGGCGACCTATTTACTCAGTGGCGACGACGAAGCGGTGTTGAGAACGACTGTTCGCGAACTGCTCCACCAATTGGTTGGCGACAACGACGTGTCGATGATGGTCGATGAGTTTGATGACGCAGAGTTCACAATGCAAGCGGTCGCCGATTCGGCACATACGCCACCGTTTCTTACTGAGCGCCGGGTTGTTGTCGCTCGGAATGTCGGGCGCTTTAACACTGCCGATATCGAGCCGATCCTTGCGTTCCTTGAAGACCCACTCGAATCCACTGATCTGGTGTTGGTTGGCGGAGGTGGAGCGGTACCCAAAAAGCTCACCGATGCCGTAAAGGCGTGTGGTGGCGAGGTGCGAAGCACCACGGTCGCTCCCCGCGCCAAAGACAGGGCGCTGTGGGTGCGATCAAGGGCTGCTGCAAAGGGTATTGACCTCGATGACCGAGTTGTTGCCCGTTTGGTCGACTGGCTGGGGGAGAGCGCAGGTGCTCTCGATGGCGTACTTGACACGATTGCTAGTTCGCATACCAGTGCCGCTCGAGTTCGACTCGAAGAGGTTGAACCGTTACTAGGAGAGGCTGGCGGGGTTCCCCCGTGGGATCTCACTGATGCAATCGATCGAGGGGACGCGAGCAAAGCAATCGAGTTGTTGCATCGCATGGTGCACGGCGGCAGCCGACATCCACTTCAAGTGATGGCAATTTTGCACGGGCATTACGGGAAGATGGCCAAACTCGACGGGAGTAATGCCTTTGACCAAGATTCGGCCGCCCAGGTGCTTGGAATCAAAAGTGGTTTTCCGGCGAAAAAAGCGCTCGAAGGTTCGCAGCGGCTCGGCCGAGATGGGCTTCGTCGAGCGATTGGATTACTTGCTGATGCCGATCTTGATGTGCGAGGTCGAACGGGGCTTGACGAAGTTGTCGTGACCGAGGTGCTTGTGGCTCGGCTCGCCCGGCTGGCGCCATCACGCAGGCGATAGCGGTAAACGATCGTCGATGCGCTTCTGGGCGCGAAACAGCCCGAGCTGTGTGGCTCGGGCTGCAAGATGATCCGGATGAAATTACGAGCCGGCGTTGATTTTTTGCATCAAGCGGCTCTTCTTGCGAGCGGCTGTGTTTTTGTGAAGGACGCCCTTCGCAACTGCGCGGTCGATCTTGCTCATTGCGAGACGAACCGATGAGTCATCGTCGCTCCCAATGCTTGCTGTTGCTGTCTTCACGCGGGTCTTCAACTCGCTGCGGACGGCGCGGTTGCGGTCTGCAGCTTTCGCATTTGTAAGAATTCGCTTTTTCTGGCTCTTGATATTCGCCACGGTTACCTCAAGTGTCTTGGATGGCGCATGCACCATTCGAAAGTTTTTGATGTCGAAGTTGACTGAAGTCAATACTTTTACATCAGCGTCTGGAGACTATCGGCTCTAGCAGAACTCTCCCAACGCCGGGCGATAGCGTAGAGCTATCCATGGACGCCTCATCGGGACTTTCCCGCATCCGCAACTTCTCGATTATTGCCCATATTGACCACGGCAAATCGACGTTGTCTGATCGCATTCTTGAAATTACTGGTGCTGTTCAGTCTCGAGATATGAAAGCCCAGTACCTCGACTCAATGGACCTCGAGCGTGAGCGTGGAATCACCATCAAGGCTCAGAATGTTCGGGTCGAGTGGAACAATCACGTGTTCCATCTCATCGACACTCCTGGTCACGTCGACTTTGGATACGAGGTGTCGCGTTCTCTCGCCGCATGTGAGGGAGTTGTTCTGGTTGTTGATGCTGCTCAAGGCATTGAGGCCCAGACGCTTGCGAACTGCTACCTCGCACTCGAGAACGATCTCGAGATTGTTGCTTGTCTCAACAAGATTGATCTTCCCGCCGCTGATCCTGATCGGTACGCGATGGAGATCGAAACGGTACTTGGTATCCCGGCTGAGGAGATTCTCCGAATCTCTGCCAAGTCGGGGGAGGGCGTCCCTGAATTGTTGGACGCAATCGCCGAGCGGATTCCTGCGCCAAGCGGAAGCCCGGACGAACCGCTACAGGCACTCATTTTTGATTCACAGTTTGACCAGTACCGAGGGGTGGTCTCTTCCGTGCGAGTGATGAACGGGAAGCTCCAAAGTGGGGCGAAGTTGTCGTTCATGCAGGCGGGGGCGCTGCATGAGGCCCTTGAGATTGGAGTGCGGCGTCCGGCAACAGTGCCGGTCTCCGAACTTGGTCCCGGTGAAGTTGGTTACCTCATCGCCGGCATTAAAGATGTTGGAGACGCTCGCTCCGGTGAGACGGTGACGACCTCATCGAATGGCGCGAGTCAAGCTCTTGCCGGATACCGGGACCCCAAACCGATGGTGTTCTCGGGGCTGTTTCCGATTGATGGCGATGACTTTGAAGACCTGCGTGATGCGTTAGGGAAGTTGAAGTTGAATGACGCATCGATCACCTACACGCCTGAGTCTTCCGGCGCTCTCGGATTTGGATTCCGCTGCGGGTTTCTCGGCTTATTGCATATGGAGATTGTGAAGGAGCGTCTTGAGCGTGAATTCGGTCTTGCGCTCATTGCGACTGCTCCTTCGGTTGAGTACCGAGTGACTCGTACCGATGGCGGGATATCCATTGTTGATAACCCGGCCGAGCTACCGCCGCCTCAACAGGTCGATTTCATTGAAGAGCCGGTGTTCAAGGTGTCGATCATCACCCCAACTGAGTACACCGGGTCGTTGATGGAGCTCTGCCAGTCACGGCGCGGCGAAATGAAGCGGATGGAATATCTCTCTCCAGAGCGCGTCGAACTGGTCTATGAAATTCCTCTAGCTGAGGTTGTTGTCGATTTCTTTGACCAGTTGAAAAGCCGAAGCCAAGGGTACGCAAGTCTTGATTACGAACTGGCGGGCTATCACCCGTCGAACCTTGTTCGAGTTGACCTTCTGCTGAACGGCATTCCTGCTGACGCGTTTTCAACGATTGTTCATCGCGATAACGCCGAGTTCTACGGCCGTCGCATGTGCGAGAAGTTGAAAGAACTCATTCCTCGGCAAATGTTTGACGTTCCGATTCAGGCTGCGATTGGCGGGAAGGTGATTTCTCGAGAAACGGTCAAAGCGAAGCGGAAAGACGTGTTGGCGAAGTGCTACGGCGGAGACATCACCCGTAAGCGCAAACTTCTTGAACGTCAAAAAGAGGGCAAGAAGAAGATGAAAGCGATCGGGCGTGTCGAGGTGCCTGGCGACGTGTTTATCTCGGCATTGAAGTTGGACGACTAAGTCGTGTCGCTCGCTGAGTCAACGACGTTCCGGTCGTTACGTCATTCCAACGTTCGTCGGTATCTGGGTGGCTTGGCAGTTTCGCAAGTGGGAGCGTGGGTCCAGTTCACGACTGTTGCAGTTGTCGTTGACCGCCTGACGGAATCGACAACGGCAATCGGAATTCTCACGGCGTTGCAGTTTGGTCCGCTGTTGGTGATCGGAGCCTGGGCAGGGTCGTTATCTGACCGGGTGAACCGGCACCGTGTGGTTCTTATTACGCAGTCTCTGATGGCATTGCAGGCTGCGCTTCTTGTGTTGGCTCATGTCACGGGTTCGTTGTCGCTTGGGGTGGTGTACGCCGCAACATTGATGTTGGGCGTTGTGTCTGCTCTGGATAATCCCTCGCGCCGAGGGTTTCTCACCGAATTGGTCCATCAAGATGAGATTTCAAATGTGATGTCGCTGAACACCGCAACGATGACAGGTTCGCGGATTTTTGGTCCTGCGATTGCAGCGTTGCTGATCAGCCCTCTTGGCGTTGGATGGATGTTTGTTATCAATGCGGTGACATCAGGCGCAATCATTTTTTCCATCGTGACGATCGACCAGTCACAGGTAACAAAGCCGCCTCGAGTTCCTAAGGGTGGTCAGCCCATTCGAGAGGCGGTGAGGTTCATCGCGCGTACGCCGTTGTTCGGCCCCGTCTTCATCGTGTACACCATCGTCTCGACCTTCGGATACAACCACAATGTTGCGTTGCCACGTATTGCGGATGCGGCGTGGGGAAATCGGTTGTGGTTTGGCTGGGTCATGACAGCGACAAGTCTCGGCAGTTTGATTGGGTCGCTGTTGACTGCGGGGCGCTCGAGAGTGTCGCTGAGGTGGATGACAGCAAATGCGTTTGTGCTCGGATGTTCCGGCATTGCGCTTGCGTTTTCGACGTCCGGCCCGGTGGCAATGGTTGTCGCTGTCCCGCTTGGTTTGGGAGGGGCAGGATTTATTGCATCGATGAACTCGTGGAGCCAGGACATGTGCCCTCCTGAGATGCGTGGCCGGGTTCTCGCGTTTACCGCCGTTGCATTTCTCGGGTCCTACCCGATCGGTGGTCCGATCACTGGTGTGATTGGCGACTCAATCGGGTTGACATGGTCGCTGTTGTACGGGGCTGTCATCGTGCTTGGCTGTGCAATGTGGTTGAGATTTACAGTGATTCCTCGCTCGACCGTGCGGCAAGAGCCAATGCCGTCAACACTGTCGATGTGAGTAATTCTCCGGTCATTCTGTGGTTCCGCCGCGATCTGCGGCTCACCGACCATCCGGCGTTACACCGGGCGCTGTCGTGTGGGTCGGTACTTCCATTGTTTATCGTCGACCCTGCGTTTCAAGGTGCCGGTGGCCCTCGGCAGGCCGCATTGTTCTCGGCGCTTGAGGGACTTCGAACGGCAACCGATGGTGCTCTTGCCATTCGGCACGGAAAGCCTGCGCAGGTGCTGGTTGAGATCGCAGGTTCGCTGGGAGCGAAGGAAGTTCACGTCTCTCGTGACTATGGCCCGTATGGGCATGCTCGAGATGCTGAGGTTGCGGCAGCGTTGCGCGAGATTGGCTGTCGGCTGATCGGTACTGGTTCGAACTATCTCGTCCCGCCAGGTGGAGTGTTGAAAGATGACGGAACGCCCTATGCAGTCTTCACGCCATTTCGCCGCCGCTGGAAGTCGGTGCTTTCTGCGAGTGAATCCCTGTTGCTCGACGCTCCAGTTGACCCGAATTGGGTGACGCTCGATTCGGGTGGCGAGGCGCTGGTGCGGCCTGAAAGTGGCCTTGCGGACGATCGGTTGGTGAATCTGAGTGTTGATGCTGTCCTGCATCGTTGGCAAAGTTTTTCGCAAGGCGCTCTGCACGAGTACGCCGATCTTCGAGACATTCCGGCAGTTGACGGCACGAGCCGCCTTTCGACGGCTCTTCGATTCGGTGCTGTTCACCCTGCTCGGCTGATGAATGATCTCGATCCGGCATCTGCGCACCACGACACATTCGAAAGTGAGTTGGCGTGGAGAGATTTCTATGCCGATGTGCTTGCACGTCGCCCCGACTCTGCTTGGGCAAATCTCGACTCAAAGTTGAATGGCATCGTTGTCGACACCGATGCAACGGCCCGTCAGAAATTTGATGTGTGGGCTCAGGGGATGACCGGCTTTCCGATTGTTGATGCTGGAATGCGTCAACTTGCTGCAACCGGTTGGATGCACAACAGGGTTCGGATGATCGTTGCGAGCTTTCTCGTCAAGGACCTACATCTTCCTTGGCAATGGGGGGCGAAGTGGTTCATGGATCACCTTGTGGATGGGGATCTCGCGTCGAACAATCACGGGTGGCAATGGGCCGCCGGTACGGGTACTGATGCGGCTCCCTATTTTCGAGTGTTTAATCCGACTGCACAGGGCGATCGCTGGGACCCTTCCGGGGAGTACCAGAACCAGTGGATTCCTGAACTCGGAAGCGACGATTACCCGGCTCCAATGGTTGACCACGGGGAAGAGCGCAAGGAAGCTTTACGCCGCTACGAAGCCGCACGCTCTCGCTAGCAGTCGGTATCGTTGAGTGCTAGATGCTCGACGATCGTAAGACCGCAATTCTTAGTGCTGTCGTGCAGGAGTACATCGCGACTGCGCAGCCGGTGGGTTCATCCCACGTTGTTGACGCGCCCGGGGTTGGCGTGTCGTCGGCGACTGTGCGAAACGAACTCGCTCATCTTGAGCAAGAAGGGTTCTTGGTGCAGCCCCATACATCGGCTGGGCGGATACCAACTGACAAGGGTTATCGGTATTTTGTCGACAACCTCACGACTCCAGGTCCACTCGATTCAGTTCGAACGGCCCAAATTGGTGATTTCTTTACAGCCGCACACGGACGCATCGAAGAGATGTTGCACCAGACCTCTGACCTGCTTGCAAATCTCACCAATTCGGCGTCGCTCGTGTTGGGGCCGACGCCGGCTGAAATTGAAGTGAGAAGCGTGCAGCTCGTTCCATTGAGCCCAACACATGCAACTGTCGTTGTGGTGTTCTCGAATGGTGCAGTTGAGAGTTCAACCTTGGAACTCCCGGCTGGATGCGACGACGAGCAGCTCTCCGAGGCAGCGACAGTGCTTGCAAAAAACTTGGTCGGTAAAAAGCTTTCCGAAGTTCCAACGATTGAGGGCGTCGAAAATGAT
Organism: Ilumatobacteraceae bacterium; assembly: GCA_049432165.1. Classification (GTDB taxonomy): domain Bacteria; phylum Actinomycetota; class Acidimicrobiia; order Acidimicrobiales; family Ilumatobacteraceae; genus Casp-actino5. The sequence continues at coordinate 4,603 of JBMTDQ010000033.1, read as the reverse complement.
GCCGTTGCAACGTTGGCAGTGATGGCGCGTGATGCCGTGTTTCAAGAGTCTTCCGATGACCATGTCTATGTCGGGGGCACATCATCGGAGGCGGCATCCTTTGATGCCGTTGAGGTTGTTCGAAACATTCTCCACACTCTGGAACAGCAGTTCGTGGTGGTCTCACTCGTTCGAGACGTTCTCGACCGGGGTATGTCGGTTGCGATCGGGGGTGAGCATGGGGTTGAGCCGCTCGCCGCGTGCTCAATCGTTGTTGCTCCAGTTGTCGTTGAAGGCGAGCATGTCGGTTCGGTCGGGGTTCTTGGCCCAACGCGAATGAATTATCCGCAGGCTCTCGCTACGGTGGGTCTGGTGAGTGAGCGACTCGGTGACCGCTTAGGAGAAAGTTCCTAAGAGATGGCCGATTACTACGAGTTACTAGGAGTTGACCGTTCGGCGAGCGCGGATGAGATCAAGAAGGCCTATCGCCGAAGAGCTCGTGATCTGCATCCTGATGCAAACCCTGACGATCCTCAAGCTGAAGACAGATTCAAAGAACTTGCAGTTGCCTATCAGGTGTTGTCCGATGCCGATCAGCGTGCGCGCTACGACCGATTTGGCGAGGCGGGTGTCGGTGGATCGAGTGGACCCTCAGCGGAAGATATGTTCGGCGGCGGTGGCTTAGGCGACATCTTCGATGCGTTTTTTGGCGGGTCGAGTCCGTTTGGTGGTGGAGGCGGCCGCAGTGGACCTTCAGGACCGCCGCGGGGTCAAGATATGGAGGTTGTTCTCGACCTCGAATTTGAGCAGGCAGTATTTGGTGCAGAGGTTTCGGTTGACCTCAGGCTTCCACAACGTTGTGACGGGTGCAGTGGGTCGGGAGCGGGCGAGGGGACGCAACCTGTCACCTGTGCCGACTGCAATGGTGCCGGGCAGGTTCGACGGGTTCGGCAAAGCGTTCTTGGTCAGATGATGACGACAACTGCGTGTCCTCGATGCTCTGGTTTGGGAGAGGTCATTGCAACGCCGTGTTCGGCGTGCCGTGGTGAGGGCCGTACGACAGTTGAGCGGACCTACCAAGTGGAGGTGCCGGCAGGAGTTGATTCTGGTGCGACCCTTCGGTTGAGCCAGCGTGGGGCTGCCGGTCCACGCGGTGGTGCTCCGGGTGACCTGTACGTTCACATACGTGTTGCGCCGCACGATCGCTACGAGCGCGATGACAATGATCTCGTGACGCGGGTGCCGATTTCGATAGCGCAGGCGGCCTTAGGCACTGAACTCACACTGGCAACACTTGATGGCGATGAAGAGTTATCGATTCCGGCAGGAACTCAGCCTCATCATCAGTTCGTGTTGAAAGGGCGTGGAGTTCCTCGGTTACGTGGACGCGGGCGGGGTGATCTGCGAGTCGTCATTGATGTCGAGGTCCCAACAAAGCTGTCCGATTCCGAAGAGCAACTGCTTCGGCAGTTCGCAGAGGGTCGTGGCGAGATTACCGGGTCATCGGGTGGCGGGTTGTTCTCGCGGATTAAGTCTGCATTTTCTTGAGTAGATGCTGTGATGGATGAGGCGCTTCGTCGTTCCGCTGCACATGTGCTGACGACCGAAGTGGATCTCCCCATGTTGAGCGATGAGGTAACTCATCACTTGCAGCGGGTTCTTCGGCTTCGCGAGGGTGAACTGGTAACTGTCACGAATGGTCGTGGAAGTTGGCGAGAGTGTCGCTGGACCGGTTCGGGCGTGGAGATTTCAGGCGAAGTTCAGATGAGTGCTGAGAGAAGTCAACTTGAAGTGGCTGTTGCGATACCGAAGGGTGACCGGCTGGAGTGGATGGTGCAAAAACTCGTTGAGATCGGTGTCGATCGAATTCAGTTGCTCACGACTGAGCGTTCGGTTGTGCGATGGGATGCACAGCGAACTCAAAAGCATTTGGAGCGACTGCAGCGAGTCGTTGAGTCGGCAATCGAGCAATCGCGCCGAGTGTGGAACTGTGAAATTGTGGGGCCTGTTGCGGCAAGAGACTTCCTGGTGAATGTCCCAATTGCTGAGCCGGGCGGTCGCAGTATGTGCGATTCTGATCGCTCTATTGCAATTGGCCCCGAAGGTGGTTGGGCTGATGGCGAAATAGCGATATCGCCTGAGTCGATTTCGTTGTCGTCGCAGGTGCTGCGCGTTGAGACTGCCGCCGTCGTCGCTGCAACATTGATGGCCGCTTACCGAGGTTGGTCATGACTTCGTCCGCGTACGGTGCGTACATCCATATTCCGTTCTGTGTTCATCGCTGCGGCTACTGCGCGTTCGCAACATGGAGTGATCGGCATCACCTCGAAGCTGATTACCTTGATGCTTTACGGGTTGATATCGGTCGAGCCGTGGCGGCAGGAATGCCGCAGGTATCAAGCATCTTCGTTGGAGGTGGGACACCAAGTTTGGTGTCTCCCGATCGACTCGCTGCAGTCATCGCATCGGTGCCGCGTCATGAGGGCGCCGAAATTACCGTCGAATGCAATCCCGATGATGTGAGTGCAGAGCTGCTTGACGAATTTTGCCGAGCGGGGGTGAATCGCATCAGTCTTGGGGTTCAGTCGACTATTCCGCATGTGTTGGCTTCGCTTGATCGAACACATGACGTCAAGAATGTGCAGACCGCAGTCGACTGCATTCGCTCAGCAGGCATGCGGTCATTCAACCTTGACCTTATTTATGGCACTGCGGGCGAATCGGTTGAGGAGTGGCGGGAGTGTCTGGGTGAATTGCTGTCGTATGACCCACCGCATATTTCTGCGTATGCCTTGACGGTTGAGCCGGGTACCCCGCTCTCAGATCAACACGACCGTCATCCTGATGACGACGATCAGGCCGACAAATATGTGATTGCGGACGAGATGTTGTCCGCGGCGGGCTTGTCGAATTACGAGGTATCGAATTGGGCGCGACCGGGACATGAATGTCAACACAACCTGCTGTATTGGCAGCAGGGAAATTACCGAGGCTTCGGGTGCGCTGCGCACTCTCATGAGAACGGGCGGCGCTGGTGGAATGTGCGGACGCCTGATCGCTACATTGCGATGGTTGGCGAAGGTGCGGCTGTCGAGGCGGCTTCAGAGGAACTTGATGCTGAAACTCGAGCATTTGAGCGTCTCGAACTTCAACTTCGGCTCAGAGAAGGTGTGCCGCGTGCCGCTCTGAATGGAGACCTGCTTGACGGGTTGGTTGAACTTGTGAACGACAGGTGGGTGCTCACCCGACACGGCCGACTGATGGCGAACGACATCAGCACACGGCTCATCATCTCGCCAACGGTTGCCCAAGACGGCTGAACCGATATCATTTGTTCGGCTACGGGCGCGTAGCTCAGTTGGTTAGAGCGCCACCATGACACGGTGGAGGTCCCGGGTTCGAGTCCCGTCGTGCCCACTCTGAGAAGGTGTCGCCGAAGGCCCTACCTGTTTAGTTGGGGCCAGTGCGGGAGCGGGGCGTGCCAGCGGAAATGGAGTGACGCAACTCGAACAGCGGTGACAAGCAGCGCTGCGCAGATGCTTACCAAAAGGTTGAGTTGATCGAGGCCGTGTGCGACCACGATTGTGAGCGCTCCAAGTGCCGCGGGAATGACGTACAGCACGGAGTCCTGTTGGAAGACTTGTGGAGCTTCACCTGCGAGGACGTCCCGGATGACACCACCTCCGGTTGCGGTCACCACTCCGACCATCACGGCCGGGATTGCTGCGAGTCCACGCTCTGCGGCGATTGATGCGCCTGTGACACAGAACAATCCGAGGCCAGCGGCATCTAATACAAGCACAGGTCGCCAGAGTCGCTCAATGAGATGTTGTGCAGGGACGATCACGACGCCGGTGATGAAGGCGACGATTGCGTACTTCGGGTTATCAAACGCAACTGGTACGCCACGAGACAGCAACAGATCGCGAAGGACGCCTCCACCGAGAGCAGCGACAAATGCCAAAGTGAGAAGTCCCACAATGTCGAATTTCCGTTTGATCGCGAGTACCGCTCCCGAGGCAGCGAATACTGCAACACCACACAGATCAAGCACATCGAAAACCGTTGCCTGAGAAAATTCCATTAGGCGAGACTCTAAACCAGCAACATCGCCCAACAGATATTTCGCAAATAGGTGGAAATTCGCGAACTACTGTCGTGGAGATGAGCGAGATGCCACCTCCACCACCGCCTCCGCCCCCTCCATCCCCGGGCGCTTCTACAACTCCTCACTACGCCGGCCAGCAGTCGTGGGTAAATGACGCGGCTGGTCGGGCCGGGTTTGGGGCGCGTCTTGGGGCGTATCTGCTTGACGTAGTTCTGTATGGGCTTGCGATGATCGTTCCTGTCATTGCTGGCGTTCTCGTCATTCTGCTTCCGATCGTGAACAACTGCGTCTCGGTCGCAGGATCGGCAGATCTCATTTGTCCCCCAGGGGTGCCATCGGGCTCGTCAATTGCAGGTGGAATTGCTCTGATCGTCGTTGGTGTCTTGGGCGTGATGTTCATCTACGTTCGGGCTGAAGGGAAAACCGGCCAAACTTGGGGCCGTAAAATTGTTGGAATCAAGGTGGTTCGCGTCTCCGATGGCCTTCCCCCCGGTTTTTGGCGGGCGCTCGGACGCG